>NZ_LT607551.1:283890-607137 GCF_900095275.1 Pseudomonas sp. UMAB-40 | reverse complement strand
GCTGCCGAAAACTGCGTAACTCTTTGTTTACCAAGGAGTTTTCCGTTTCGGCTACGCCGGAAGTGGGGCGAATTATAGACTTCCAGAATCTGCCGTCAACACCTATTTTCACAATACTGTCATATAGGTCAAAAAAGCCCCTGAAACGCAAAGGCCGGCCCCAAGAGGCCGGCCTTTTTCCCTTCTTACTTACAAACTAGGGAATGCGAATTGCGACGCTTCATGGCTCGCACGCTGCGGCCAGCGCTGGGTAATGGCCTTGCGACGGGTGTAGAAACGCACACCATCCGGGCCATACGCATGCAGATCGCCAAACAGCGAACGCTTCCAGCCACCGAAGCTGTGATAAGCCACCGGCACCGGCAACGGTACGTTGACGCCGACCATGCCAACTTCGATCTCATCACAGAACAACCGCGCCGCTTCCCCATCACGGGTAAAGATGCAGGTGCCGTTGCCATATTCGTGATCGTTGATCAGTTGCATCGCCTCTTCCAGGCTGTTGACCCGAACGACACACAGCACCGGCCCGAAGATCTCTTCTTTATAGATGCGCATCTCTGGCGTGACGTTATCGAACAGGCAGCCACCCAGGAAGAAGCCTTCCTCATGACCGGCAACGCTCAAACCACGACCATCAACCACCAGGGACGCGCCCGAAGAAACGCCGTCTTCTATATAGCCACTGACCTTATCGCGAGCCTGCCCGGAAACCAGTGGCCCCATGTCCAGCCCACAAGAAGTCCCCGCACCGATTTTCAGCGCCTTGATTTGCGGTACCAACTTGGCCACCAACGCATCCGCCACTTGGTCGCCCACACATACGGCCACCGAGATCGCCATGCAACGCTCGCCGCAAGAACCGTAGGCCGCGCCCATCAGTGCGCTGACCGCGTTGTCCAGATCCGCATCCGGCATCAGCACCGCATGGTTCTTCGCGCCGCCCAGTGCCTGGACGCGTTTGCCGCGCTTGGTGCCTTCGGCGTAGATGTATTCGGCAATCGGCGTCGAGCCAACGAAGCTCAGCGCTTTGACTTCCGGCGCTTCGATCAGCGCGTCCACTGCCGCCTTGTCGCCATGCACCACACTCAGCACACCTTTAGGCAGGCCGGCTTCGATCAATAGTTGAGCGATCAACAGCGTCGAGCTTGGATCACGCTCGGACGGTTTGAGGATGAAACAGTTGCCGCAGACGATCGCCAGTGGATACATCCACAGCGGCACCATGGCCGGGAAGTTGAACGGAGTAATACCCGCCACCACGCCCAACGGCTGGAAGTCCGACCAGGCATCAATGTTCGGGCCGACGTTACGGCTGTACTCGCCCTTGAGGATTTCCGGCGCTGCGCAGGCGAACTCAACGTTCTCGATACCGCGCTTCAGTTCACCAGCAGCATCTTCCAGGGTCTTGCCATGCTCTTCACTGATCAACTGGGCGATACGTGCTTCGTTCTGCTCCAGCAATTGCTTGAAACGGAACATCACCTGGGCACGTTTGGCCGGCGGCGTGTTACGCCAGGCCGGGAACGCAGCCTTGGCCGAGTCGATGGCTTTTTGAATGGTTTCGCGGCTGGCCAACGGCAGCTTGTGGATGGCCTTGCCGGTGGACGGGTTGAACACGTCAGCCGTGCGACCGTCTTCGGTCACCAGTTCGCCATTGATCAAATGCGGGATAAGGCTCATGCGGGGCTCCAGAAAAGTTGTCCACAGGCGCCCGTCAAAGGGCGCCTCTATATAGAAGGGAAAATCAGTCGATTTTGTTCAGCACTTCGCCGACCGCGTCGAACAGACGATCAAGGTCTTGCGGCTTGCTGTTGAAGGTTGGGCCGAACTGCAGGGTGTCGCCGCCGAAGCGCACGTAGAATCCGGCTTTCCACAGAGCCATGCCGGCTTCGAACGGACGCACGATGGCGTCGCCATCACGCGGTGCGATTTGGATCGCGCCCGCCAGGCCGTAGTTACGAATGTCGATGATGTTTTTCGAGCCCTTCAGGCCGTGCAGCGCATTTTCGAAATGTGGCGCGACTTCGGCCACGCTCTGCACCAGGTTTTCCTTTTGCAGCAGGTCGAGTGCGGCCAGGCCAGCAGCGCAAGCCACCGGGTGCGCGGAGTAGGTGTAACCGTGCGGGAATTCCACCGCGTACTCCGGCGTCGCCTGGTTCATGAAGGTCTGGTAGATCTCGGAGCTGGCAATCACCGCGCCCATCGGAATCGCGCCGTTGGTGACTTGCTTGGCGATGCACATCAGGTCCGGGGTCACGCCGAAGCTGTCGGCGCCGAACATCGAACCGGTACGGCCGAAACCGGTGATCACTTCGTCGAACACCAACAGGATATTGTGCTGATCGCAGATTTCGCGCAGACGCTTCAGATAACCCTGCGGCGGAACCAGCACGCCAGCGGAACCGGCCATTGGCTCGACGAACACCGCTGCGATGTTCGAAGCATCATGCAGCTCGATCAGCTTGAGCAGTTCATCGGCCAGGGCGATACCGCCCTCCGTCGGCATCCCACGGGAGTAGGCATTGCTCGCCAGCAAAGTGTGCGGGAGGTGATCGACGTCCATCATCGCCTGACCGAACATTTTGCGGTTGCCGTTCACGCCACCGAGGCTGGTGCCGGCGATGTTCACGCCGTGATAGCCACGGGCACGTCCGATCATTTTGGTCTTGGTGGCCTGGCCTTTAAGACGCCAGTAAGCACGCACCATCTTCACTGCTGTGTCAGCGCACTCGGAACCCGAATCAGTGAAGAACACGTGATTCAGATTGCCCGGGGTCAGGTCAGTGATTTTCTCGGCCAGTTGAAACGACAGCGGATGGCCGTACTGGAAGCCCGGCGAGTAATCGAGGGTGCCCAGTTGCTTGGCAACGGCTTCCTGAATTTCCTTGCGGGTGTGCCCGGCGCCACAGGTCCACAGACCTGACAGCGAATCGTAGACCTTGCGTCCCTTGTCGTCCGTCAGCCAACTGCCTTCCGCGGCAACGATCAGTCGCGGATCGCGCTGGAAATTACGGTTGGCGGTGTAAGGCATCCAGTGGGCATCGAGCTTGAGCTGGCTGGCCAAAGGAGATCGGGCGTTTTCGGGCAAGTTCATGGGCAAAACCTCGCAGGGCAATAAGCGGCATAGAGATCAAAAGCGTTCTTGCAGCTAAATTGCCACGAGGATAAAGTCGGTGAAATCCAACTCTTCTAACGTTCAGTCAGCCCCCCACTAAACTTTGAGTATTAGAGCATGAGCAGCCGTCGCCCCGATCCACTGGCGCAAGTCAGTGACTTTGATATCCGCCTGCTTCGGATCTTTCGCAGTGTGGTGGAGTGCGGCGGCTTCTCGGCAGCGGAATCGGTATTGGGGATCGGCCGCTCGGCCATCAGCCAGCAAATGAGCGATCTGGAACAGCGCCTCGGCCTTCGTCTATGCCAACGCGGTCGCGCCGGGTTTTCCCTGACCGAAGAAGGTCGCGAGGTGTACCAATCGGCGTTGCAGCTATTAAGTGCATTGGAAAGTTTCCGCACCGAGGTCAACGGTCTGCACCAGCACTTGCGTGGTGAATTGACCATCGGCCTGACCGACAACCTCGTCACCCTGCCCCACATGCGCATCACCCATGCCTTGGCACAACTGAAGGAACGCGGGCCGGACGTGCAGATTCAGATCCGCATGATCGCGCCCAATGAAGTCGAACAAGGCGTGCTCGACGGTCGATTGCATGTCGGCGTGGTGCCGCAAGCCAGCGCGCTGTCGGGGCTGGAATATCAGCCGCTTTATAGCGAACGCTCGTTGCTGTATTGCGCAGTGGGTCATCCGTTGTTTTATGTCGACGATAAACAACTGAATGACGAGCGCCTCAATAGCCAGGACGCCATCGCGCCGACCTTCCGTTTGCCCGCGGAAATCCAGGCCCATTACCAGGCGCTCAATTGCACCGCCAGTGCCTCGGACCGTGAGGGCATGGCGTTCCTGATCCTGACCGGACGCTTCATCGGCTACCTGCCGGACCACTACGCCAGCCTCTGGGTGCAACAAGGCCGATTGCGTGCGCTGAAACCCAAGGCGCGTTTTTATGACCTGAGCCTCGCATCGGTCACCCGCAAGGGCCGGCGCCCGCATTTGGTGCTGGAAAGTTTTCTGGAGAGTCTGGCCGCGACACGCTAGGTTTTATCGTGTCGGGACTTGTCTGGAGCCTGTGGGTGCGCTATCAACGCAGTGGCTACACCCATCCACTTGTCCGGAAGTGCCTATGACCTTTGAAGTCCCCGCTCACGGCGGCAAACCCGCCAGCCGCATTCGTCAGAAGAACGAAGAGACCATCATCAAAGCCGCCGAAGACGAGTTCGCCCGTCACGGGTTCAAAGGCACCAGCATGAACACCATCGCCCTGAATGCCGGGTTGCCCAAGGCGAACCTGCATTATTACTTCACCAACAAACTCGGTTTGTACGTGGCGGTGTTGAGCAACATCCTTCAGTTGTGGGACAGCACCTTCAACACCTTGACTGCCGAGGACGATCCGGCCGAAGCACTGACCCGATACATCCGCGCCAAAATGGAATTCTCCCGTCGCCAGCCGCAAGCCTCGCGGATCTTCGCCATGGAAGTGATCAGCGGTGGCGAGTGCCTGACCGAGTATTTCAATCAGGACTATCGCGCCTGGTTCCAGGGGCGGGCGGCGGTGTTCCAGGCGTGGATCGACGCCGGCAAGATGGACCCGGTCGACCCGGTGAACCTGATCTTCCTGCTGTGGGGCAGCACCCAGCATTACGCCGACTTCGCCACCCAGATCTGCCGTGTCAGCGGCCGCACCAAGCTGACCAAGCAAGACATGGAAGACGCCGGCAACAACCTGATCCGCATCATCCTCAAGGGCTGCGGCCTCACGCCAGCTATCTAAGACACTTATGCCTTTCACCCTCAGCGGTTTTTGCGAATACCGCGAAGAGATTCGCAAAAGCCGTTTCATCACTTTCGCCGCGCCGATCGCAAGCCCCGCTGAAGCCCAGGCGTTCATCGATCGGCACAGCGACTTGAATGCCTCGCACAACTGCTGGGCCTGGAAGTTCGGCGATCAGTATCGCAGCAATGACGACGGCGAACCGGGCGGCACCGCAGGACGACCGATCCTGGCGGCCATCGAAGCGCAGGATTGCGATCAGGTCGCGGTGTTGGTGATTCGTTGGTATGGCGGCATTCAATTGGGCACCGGCGGCCTCGCCCGGGCCTATGGCGGCGGCGCGAACAAGTGCCTGCAAGGCGCGGAGAAAGTCGAGCTGATCAGTCGGGTGCCGGTGAGCTGTGCCTGTGCGTTTGGTGAATTGGCGCTGGTGAAACTGCGCGTCGCGGAATCGGGCGGTTTAGTGGTGGAAGAAACCTTCACCGCCAACGGCGTGGAATTGCAATTGGCGAAGAGCACATCACGACCCTGCAAACTCAGCTCGCAGACCTGAGTCGCGGGCGCATTGTGTTGCAGCACTGATCGCACCAACACCGTTCACTGCCCTTTCATCGAGCCTGTTCACTTGCCCACATCTGCTGTGCACCCGGCTGTGGATAACCTGAGCACATCCTGCTGTAACCCTTCTGTCATGCGGCTTTGCGGGCTTTGCTCATTTTTCGTCCAATTTTCCACACAAACCACTAATCCCAATAAAAAACAAACAGTTAGCGCCGGTTATCACCTTTAGAAGATAGCCGCACAGTGCTTATGCCCGCGCTTTCGGCTTGCGCACAAATACTGTGGAACAACCTGTGGATAACCCGTTCATGGCTGGCGCTGCCCTATATCCGGCATAGGTTGCGGCGTGTTGCTCGTTTTTTGACCAATACCCGGCGAGCAAAATCAGAGCCTGATCAAGCACTTTGCCCCCAAGTAGTGCTTGATCGGGAATCGAAAGATGGCGACGTCCCGCCCTCAATACCTTTGCCAGCAAGGATTTTCAGTTTTCCTGACTCAATGGCCAGGAAATTGCTTTATCCACAGGCATAACTTCTAGCGACCCGAGCCTGTCATGCCCAACCCCGTGCCGATCCCCGATCAAACGCCTCGCCTGCAACTGCGCAAAATCAGTAAACGTTACCCCGGCTGCCTGGCCAACGACGCCATCGACCTGAACATTGCTCCCGGTGAAATCCACGCTCTGCTCGGCGAAAACGGCGCGGGAAAAAGTACGTTGATGAAGATCATCTACGGCGTCACCCACGCCGATTCCGGGGAAATGATCTGGCAAGGCCAGCGCGTGAACATGCGCAATCCGGCACAGGCTCGCGCATTGGGGATCGGCATGGTGTTCCAGCATTTCTCGCTGTTCGAAACCCTCAGCGTGGCGCAGAACATTGCCCTGGCAATGGGTGCGGCGGCCGGCACGCCGAAGCAGCTTGAGCCAAAAATTCGTGAAGTCTCCCGACGCTACGGCATGGCGCTGGAACCGGAGCGCCTTGTCCATAGCCTGTCGATCGGCGAGCGGCAACGGGTGGAAATCGTTCGTTGCCTGATGCAGGACATCCGCCTGCTGATTCTCGATGAGCCGACTTCCGTGCTCACGCCGCAGGAGGCCGACGCCCTCTTCATCACCCTGCGCCGGCTCGCGGCCGAGGGTTGCAGCATTCTGTTTATCAGCCACAAGCTCGGCGAGGTGCGCGCGTTATGTCACAGCGCTACGGTGCTGCGCGGCGGTCGGGTGGCTGGGCATTGCGTGCCGGCCGAGTGTTCGGATCAGCAATTGGCGAGGTTGATGGTGGGGGAAGCCGCCGAGCTGATGACCGATTATCCGAAGGTGATCGGCGGTGACGCGTTTTTGAATGTGAGCGGATTGTCGTGGCACAACCCGGACCCGTTCGGCTGCTCCCTGATGGACATCGACCTCACCGTGCGCAGCGGCGAAATCGTCGGTATCGCCGGTGTTGCAGGCAATGGTCAGGATGAATTGCTGGGCCTGCTCAGCGGCGAAGAACGGTTGAGCCGAAACGACAACGGGACGATCCGTTTCATCGGGCAACCGGTCGCCGATTTGCGGCCCGATGCTCGACGCCACCTCGGCCTCGCTTTTGTTCCCGCCGAGCGTCTGGGCCACGGTGCGGTGCCCGAACTGAGCCTCGCCGATAACGCCCTGCTCACCGCGTTTCAACAAGGCCTGGTCAGCAACGGCCTGATTCAGCGCGCCAAGGTCGAAGCTTTGGCGGCAGAAATCATCCGCCGCTTTGGCGTAAAAACACCCGACACCCAAGCGCCAGCCCACAGTCTGTCCGGCGGCAATTTGCAGAAATTCATCCTCGGCCGCGAGATCCTCCAGCAACCGAAATTGCTGGTGGCCGCGCACCCGACGTGGGGCGTGGACGTCGGCGCCGCCGCGACCATTCACCGTGCGTTGATTGCCTTGCGCGATGCCGGCGCGGCGATCCTGGTGATCAGCGAAGACCTCGACGAATTGTTCCAGATCAGCGACCGGCTCGGTGCCTTGTGCAGCGGACGCCTGTCGCCGCTCAAGGCCACGGTCGACACGCGCCTGATCGATGTCGGCGGCTGGATGGCCGGCCAGTTCGACGCCCCTCAATCACTCGCATCCGCATCGGTTTAACGGAGTTTCACATGCTGCTTTCCCTCGAACCCCGTGGCCAGCAATCGCGCCTGATGCTGTGGTGCTCGCCGTTGTTGGCCGCGGCCCTGACATTGGGCTGCGGCTCGCTGCTGTTTGTTGCGCTGGGCCATGATCCGCTGCTTACGCTGTACACCTTGCTGATCGCGCCGGTCAGCGACTTGTACGGCGTCTCGGAGCTGTTAGTCAAAGCCTTGCCGATTCTGCTGTGCGCGCTGGGGCTGGCCGTGGCGTATCAGGCGCGGATCTGGAACATCGGCGCCGAAGGTCAGTTGCTGCTCGGCGCCCTGGCCGGCAGTGCGCTGGCGGTGAACATCATCGGTATGCAAAGTCGCTGGGCGCTGGTGCTGATCCTGCTTGTCGGCACGTTGGCCGGTGCTGCGTGGGGCGGGCTGACGGCTTGGTTGCGCACGCGTTTCAATGCCAACGAAATCCTCACCAGCATCATGCTCAATTACATCGCGCTGAACCTGCTGCTGTTCTGCGTGCATGGGCCGCTGAAGGACCCGGCCGGGTTCAACTTTCCGGAGTCGGCGATGTTCGGCGATGCCAGCCGATTGCCGCTGTTGATGGAAGACGGCCGGGTGCACGCCGGGGTGTATTTCGCCCTGCTCGCATTAGTGGCGGTTTGGGTTTTGCTGCAGAAAAGCTTTGTCGGTTTCCAGATCAAAGTGCTCGGGCTGGACAAGCGCGCGGCGGGTTTCGTCGGGTTTCGCGAGAAGCGGCTGATCTGGCTGGCGCTGCTGATCAGCGGCGGATTGGCGGGGCTGGCCGGGGTGTGTGAAGTCACCGGGCCGATTGGCCAACTGGTGCCGCAAGTCTCGCCGGGGTATGGCTATGCCGCGATCACGGTGGCGTTTCTCGGGCGGCTCAACCCCATCGGCATTCTGTTTTCCAGCCTGCTGATGGCGTTGCTGTACATCGGTGGCGAGAGCGCGCAGATGAGCATGAACCTGCCGCAAGCCATCACCCAGTTGTTCCAGGGAATGATGCTGTTTTTCCTGTTGGCCAGTGACGTGCTGATTCTTTACCGACCGCGTTTGCACCTGCGCTGGACTCGTCGCGCACAAGCCACCGCTGTACACGCAGGAGCGCTGTGATGGATATCGATCTGCTGAGCAATATTTTCTACGCCATGGTCCGTTGCGGTACGCCGTTGCTGCTGGTGGCGCTGGGTGAATTGATCTGCGAGAAAAGCGGCGTCCTGAATCTGGGCCAGGAAGGCATGATGCTGTTTGGCGCGGTGATCGGTTTTATCGTCGCCTTGAACAGCGGCAACCTGTGGCTCGGCGTATTGCTGGCGATGCTCGCCGGGATGCTGTTGTCGTCGTTGTTTGCGCTGGTGGCATTGGTGTTCAACGCCAATCAGGTGGCCACCGGATTGGCACTGACGATTTTCGGCGTGGGCCTGTCGACGTTTGTCGGCGCGGCGTGGGTCGGTAAACCGCTGGCCGGTTTCGAGCCGGTGGCGATTCCTTATTTGAGTGAAATTCCGCTGATCGGGCGGATGCTGTTTGCGCAGGATTTGCTGGTGTATCTGTCGTTCGCGTTGTTTGCGCTGGTGGCGTGGGTGATCCTGAAAAGCCGGATCGGGCTGATCATTCAAGCGGTCGGGGAAAGCCCGGACGCGGCCAGCGCCATGGGTTTGCCGGTGTTGGGCGTCCGTGCGCTGGCGGTGCTGTTTGGCGGCGCGATGGCGGGTTTGGCCGGTGCCTACTTGTCCCTGGCCTACACGCCGATGTGGGCGGAAAACATGAGCGCCGGCCGTGGCTGGATTGCCTTGGCGCTGGTGGTGTTTGCCAGTTGGCGAGTGTGGCGCTTGCTGTTGGGCGCATATCTGTTCGGGCTCGCCAGCATCCTGCACCTGGTGGTGCAGGGGTTGGGACTGGCGATTCCGTCGAGTCTGCTGGCGATGTTGCCGTATGTCGCGACCATCATGGTGTTGGTGCTGCTGTCGCGGGACGCGGTGCGCACACGGTTGTATGCGCCGGTGTCGTTGGGGCAGCCGTGGCACGCGGGGCATTAGCGATCACCTGACCGGCCTCATCCCGAGCAGGCTCGGTCCCACATTAGACCGCGCTCCCCTGTGGGAGCGAGCCTGCTCGCGATGACTGCCTGACCGGCAACACCTGAACCACGCCCCACGCCAATTCAAAGACCAGGAAAATCACCAGCAGCGAACTGGCGCCATGGAGCAAGGCATAAAGCTGCCAAGCCGAAAACAGAAACCGCCCCACCGCGTCATACCGCCCAAACACTTGCTGCGGATCACGAATCCGCAGCACCGCCCAGACACACACAATCGACCCCAGCAGATTCGCCATCAACATGTGCATCGGCTCGAACGGCGGCAACTCGCCCGGCAAATCGAACGCCTGACTCACACTCAACAACACCCCGTGCAACGCGGCAAAACTCCACGGCGTGATAAACGCCGCCGTCACGATCAAGTCATACCAGGCGCTGCCCCGCACCACCCGGCGATATTGCGTTGAAGTCCACATTGGCCTTGCTCCATACATTCAGGGAGCAACAAGGCTAAAGCCTGGAGTATGCTCCAGGGTCAAGCCCCTCTCGAGACGTCATGATGCGCATCGGTGAATTAGCCCAGGCCAGCGCCGTCAGCCGCGACACGCTGCGCTTCTACGAGCAGCGCGGCCTGATCGCCGCTCAACGCAGTGCCAACGGCTATCGCGACTATCCGCCAGACATGGTGCAACTGGTGCTGTACATCAAGACGGCTCAGCGGTTGGGCTTTACCCTCGGCGAGATCGGCAACAGCGTCGCCACGATATGGCAATCGCCGGATCCCGACAGCGCCGTCACGCAGTTGCTGCAAGACAAACTCAAGCTGATTGAAACCCGTATGGACGAACTCAGTGCATTGCGCCACGAGTTGCAACAACGGCTCGGTCAGCGTTGTCCACTGAGTCCATGATCCTCATTTATCAAGGAAGCCACTCATGTCCAAGGCAAAAACCGCACTCATCATCGGTGCCTCCCGGGGCCTGGGCCTCGGCCTGGTGAAAACCCTGCTGGCCGACGGCTGGCAAGTCACCGCCACCGTGCGCAACCCGCAGAACGCCGAGGCGCTACAAGCGTTGGGCAAGGTGCGGATCGAGAAGCTCGACATGGACGATCAGCAGGCGGTCATCACCTTGAGTCAACAGCTCAAGGGCGAAGTGTTCGACCTGCTGTTCGTGAATGCCGGGGTCAAGGGGCCGGACGTTCAGACGCCGGGCGGCGCGACGTTGGCCGAGGTTGGTCAATTGTTCTTCACCAACGCCGTGGCGCCGATCAACCTGGCACAACGTTTTGCCGGGCAGATTCGCCCGGAGACCGGCGTGCTGGCGTTCATGAGTTCGGTGTTGGGCAGCGTGACCATGCCGGACGCGCCGGAGCTGGCGTTGTACAAGGCCAGTAAAGCGGCGCTGAATTCCATGACCAACAGCTTCGTCACGCAATTGGGCGAGCAGAAACTCACCGTGCTGTCGTTGCATCCGGGTTGGGTGAAGACCGACATGGGCGGTGAAGGCGCCGATATCGATGTGGAAACCAGTACGCGTGGGTTGGTCGATCAGGTGAATGCGTACACCGGCAAGGGCGGGCATCACTTCGTGAACTACCGGGGCGAAACCATTCCCTGGTAACAAACACAAAACCTGTGGGAGCGGCGGTGCGACGATTCGACTTGCCCGCGATGCAGGCACCTCGGACTGTCAGTGATACCGAGGCGATGCTATCGCAGGCAAGCCAGCTCCCACAGAGATCGGGGTTGTTCTGTCGGGCCGGGCTTGCCGGCCAGGCGGTTTTGTTTGAAACTCCGCACCTCGCCCTTGCGGCGACCCTGGATCAGCAGACAGGGTAATCACTGAGCTGGCTAACCTGAACCCCACTTTCAGAGGAGCCGGCCAACATGCCTGCGACCCGTACCTGGTTAAAAAATCCCCTCGCCATTTTCACTGCCAATGACCTCGATGCCCGTGGCGGTCTGGTTGTGCAAGACGGCGTGATCGTCGAAGTGCTCGCCGCTGGCCAGCAACCTTCCGCGCCCTGCGGACACGTCTTCGATGCCCGCGAACATGTGATCCTGCCGGGTCTGATCAACACCCATCACCACTTCTACCAAACCCTGACCCGCGCCTGGGCACCGGTGGTCAATCAGCCGTTGTTCCCGTGGCTGAAAACCCTCTACCCGGTCTGGGCCCGCCTCACTCCAGAAAAACTCGCCCTCGCCACGAAAGTCGCACTGGCTGAGTTGCTGCTGTCCGGTTGCACCACCGCCGCCGATCACCACTACCTGTTCCCGGAAGGCCTGGAAAACGCGATCGACGTGCAAGTCGAAAGCGTCCGCGAACTGGGCATGCGCGCCATGTTGACGCGCGGCTCCATGAGCCTGGGTGAAAAGGACGGCGGCCTGCCACCGCAGCAGACCGTCCAGGAAGGCGAAGTGATCCTCGCGGACAGCCAGCGCTTGATCGCCGAGTACCACGAGCGTGGCGATGGTGCGCAAATCCAGATCGCTCTGGCACCGTGCTCGCCGTTTTCGGTGACACCGGAAATCATGTCCGCCAGCGCCGAATTGGCGAACAAACTCGACGTGCGCCTGCACACCCACCTGGCCGAAACCCTGGACGAAGAAGACTTCTGCCTGCAACGCTTCGGCCTGCGCACCGTGGATTATCTGGACAGCGTCGGCTGGCTCGGCCCGCGTACCTGGCTGGCCCACGGCATCCACTTCAACCCGGATGAAATCGCCCGCCTCGGCGCCGCCGGCACGGGGGTTTGCCATTGCCCGAGTTCGAACATGCGCCTGGCCTCCGGCATTTGCCCGACCCTGGACCTGACCGCTGCGGGTGCGTTGCTCGGCCTGGGCGTGGATGGTTCGGCGTCCAACGATGCCTCGAACATGATGCTCGAAACCCGTCAGGCGCTTTACATCCAGCGGCTGCGTTATGGCGCGGAGAAGATCACCCCGGAACGTGTATTGGGTTGGGCGACCAAGGGCTCGGCCAGTTTGCTGGGCCGGACCGACATCGGTGAGCTGGCGGTGGGCAAGCAGGCGGACCTGGCGCTGTTCAAGCTGGATGAACTGCGGTTCTCCGGCAGTCATGATCCGGTGTCGGCGTTGCTGCTGTGTGGGGCGGATCGGGCGGACCGGGTGATGATTGGCGGCAAGTGGCGAGTGATTGATGGGCAGGTTGAGGGGCTGGATCTTAAAGGCTTGATTGCCGATCACAGCCAGGCGGCTCGGCAGCTCATCGCCGGGATCTGACACACCACCAACCCTGTGGGAGCGGGCTTGCCCGCGATGGCGGCCTGTCAGCCAACAAATGTGTTGAATGTGACGGCCTCGTCGCGGGCAAGCCCGCTCCCACAATATTTTGTGGTGGTCTTATAGGCCCAGCAACGACAGCATGATGAACGTCGCAAACAGCACAAAATGCGTCATGCCTTCGATGGCATTGGTTTCGCCGTCGTTGAGGTTGATCGCGCTGACGATCAGCGTAAGGAAGATCATCACCGTCTGCACCGGGGTCATCGCCATCTGGAACGGCTGGCCGGTGTAGAGCGCCATCGCTTCCATTACCGGCACCGTCAGGATCACCGTCGACAATGACGCGCCCATGGCGATGTTGACCACCGATTGCATGCGGTTGGCCAAGGCCGCGCGCAATGCCGTCAGAATCTCCGGCGCCGCAGAAATGGCCGCCACCAGAATCGCCGTAATCACCGGCGGAGCACCCGTGCCTTCCAGGCCCAGGTCGAGGGTCTTGGACATCACTTCGGCCAAGGCGCCAATCACCACAACGCCGAACACCAACGTGCCGATACTCAGCGCCAGATTGACTGGTTCAGGTTCCTCTTCCGGGATTTTCCTGCGGCGTTTTTCCGGGTAGCTGTAGCTGAAGAAATAACTGTGCGGCCCGACCTGCATACGCAGGAACAGGGTGTAGAGCACGATCATCGCGCCGATGGTGAACGCCGAGTAAATCTTCCAGTTGGCCTCGGGGATGAACTCTGGCACCACCATGGACACGCCCATGGCGGTGAGGATCATCACACTGTAACTGCGGGCCGAGTCGTCGTTGTACGACTGTTCGCCGTGCTTGATCCCGCCCATCAACGCGGCCAGGCCGAGGATGCCGTTGATGTCGAGCATCACCGCCGAATAAATCGTGTCACGCACCAGCGTGGAGGATGCTTCGTTGCTCATCATGATCGCCAGGATCACCACTTCCACCAGCACGGCGGCCAGGGTCAGGATCATCGTGCCGTAAGGGTCGCCGACTTTTTCGGCGAGCAGTTCGGCGTGATGGGCGACGCGCATGGAGGCGGCGACGATGAAGGCAATCAGCACCAGGCCAGCGGTCAGCGCGATGGGCTGGCCGTTGTGCAGCATCCAGTGTTCCAGTGGATAAGCGGCGAGCGCGGCAATCACGGCCAGCAGCAGAAACTTTTCTTGCTTGAGGAGTGTGAGCATCGCGGGCCTTTTTTTGCCGAGTGGAGCGAACAGAGTGATGAGCTACTGACTGCGGGGCGGCGCTAACGTTTCGTTACACCTTAGCGCACCAGTGGATGGCGGCGGTGCCGGGCGATGCACTTTTATTGGCCTCAAGGGCCCCATCGCGGGCAAGCCCGCTCCCACAGATTTGCGCAGCTCATGTGGGAGCGGGCTTGCCCGCGATGGCCATCACACGGTTTCGAATCGTTTGTTGTCCTGTTGGTCAGCAATTTGCATTGCCCCTGCCAACCTCACAACAACATGGAGTTCGAATTCATGCACAAACGTCCGTTGAAGAAGCTGCTTTGCGCCGTCGCCGCGGCCATCGGTCTGAGCGCGAGTATGACCGCCAGTGCCGCCGACCCGCTGAAAGTCGGCTTCGTCTATATCGGCCCGATCGGTGACCACGGCTGGACGTATCAGCATGAACAGGGGCGCAAGGCGCTGGCCGAGAAGTTCGGCACTCAGATCACCACCAATTACGTGGAAAACGTCGCCGAAGGGGCGGATGCCGAGCGGGTGATCCGCAACATGGCCAAGGACAACTACGACCTGATCTTCACCACGTCCTTCGGCTACATGAACCCGACCCTGAAAGTCGCCAAGCAATTTCCCAAGGTGACCTTCGAACACGCCACCGGCTACAAGCAGGACAAGAACCTCGGCACCTACCTGGCGCGCACCTATGAAGGTCGCTACATCGGCGGTTTCCTCGCGGCGAAGATGACCAAGACCAAAAAGATCGGTTACGTCGCGTCCTTCCCGATTCCGGAAGTGATCCGCGACATCAACGCGATTCAGCTGGCCCTGAACAAATACAATCCTGGCACCGAGATCAAGGTGGTGTGGGTCAACTCGTGGTTCGATCCGGGCAAGGAAGCCGACGCCGCCAACGCGCTGATCGATCAGGGCGTCGACGTGGTGTTCCAGCACACCGACAGTCCGGCGCCGATTCAGGCGGCTGAACGTCGTGGCGTGTATGCCGTGGGCTACGCTTCGGACATGGCGCACTTCGGGCCGAAAGCGGTGCTGACGTCGATCGTCAACGACTGGGCCCCGCATTACATTCAGGCGACCCAAAGCGTGCTCGACCACGCGTGGAAGTCGCAGGATTACTGGGGCGGTTTGAAGGAAGGCACGGTTGAGCTGCCGATCAGCGATCTGGTGCCAGCGGCGGTGAAAACCGAAGCCGAGCAGATCATTGCGGACATCAAGAGCGGTGCCTTCCACCCGTTCACCGGGCCGATCAAGGATCAGGCCGGCACCGAGAAAATCCCGGCGGGGGCGACGGCGAGCAATGCGGAACTGGCGTCGATGAACTACTACGTTGAAGGCATGAAGGCCGACATCCCGAAGTAAATTCTGTCAGTTGAAACACAATACCTGTGGGAGCGAGCTTGCTCGCGATAGCGCACTGACATCCAACATCGATGTTGACTGATATGGCCTCATCGCGAGCAAGCTCGCTCCCACAAGGTCCCCCAGTGTTTTCCAGTCTGCGTACACTCCAGGACATCCGCATGAACAGTCTTCCCATCATCGACATCACTGCGCTCTACAGCGAAGACCAGCACGCCTGGAAATCCGTTGCCGCAGAGATCGACCGAGCCTGCCGCGAGTGGGGCTTTTTCTACATCAAGGGTCACCCGATCAGTCCGTCGCGCATCGACGCCGTGCTCGACCATGCCCAACGCTTCTTCGCCTTGCCCACCGCCGAAAAGCTCAAGATCGACATCACCCAGACCCACCATCACCGAGGCTACGGCGCGATCGCCACCGAGCAACTGGACCCGAGCAAACCCAGCGACCTGAAAGAAACCTTCGACATGGGCCTGCACCTGCCGGCCGACCATCCTGAGGTGCTGGCGGAAAAACCGTTGCGCGGTCCCAACCGCCATCCGTCGATGCCCGGTTGGGAAGCGCTGATGGAGCAACACTACATCGACATGCAGGCACTCGCCCAAACGCTGCTACGGGCCATGACTCTGGCGCTGAACATCGAGCGCGACTTCTTCGACACGCGTTTCCATGAGCCGGTCAGCGTCCTGCGGATGATTCACTACCCACCACGCCACACCGCCAGTTCCGAAGAGCAGCAAGGCGCCGGCGCCCACACCGATTACGGCTGCATCACCCTGCTGTACCAGGACGCCGCCGGTGGCTTGCAAGTGCGCAACGTCAAAGGCGAATGGATCGACGCGCCGCCGATCGAAGGCACGTTCGTGGTCAACCTCGGCGACATGATGGCGCGCTGGAGCAACGACCGTTACCTGTCGACGGCGCACCGGGTGATCAGCCCTCTGGGCGTCGATCGCTATTCGATGCCGTTCTTCGCCGAACCGCACCCCGATACGCCCATTGAATGCCTGCCCGGTTGCCAGGACGAAGGGCACCCGGCGAAGTACCCGGCCACCACCTGCGCCGAATTCCTGCTCTCGCGCTTCGCCGAGACCTATGCCTATCGACGGGAGCAGGCCGCTGTGTGATGAACCGGCTGGTCAGGTTTTGCTAATTGTTTCTACGGGCATCTGTAGAATGCTCGCCATCTGCACCTGATGAGAAAAGACTATGTACGACTGGCTGAACGCCCTGCCCAAGGCAGAACTGCACCTGCACCTTGAGGGTTCGCTGGAGCCTGAGTTGCTGTTCGCCCTGGCCGAACGCAACAAGATCGCCCTGCCCTGGAGCGATGTCGAAACCCTGCGCAAGGCGTATGCCTTCAACAACCTGCAAGAGTTTCTCGACCTGTACTACCAGGGCGCCGACGTGTTGCGCACCTCGCAGGATTTCTACGACCTGACCTGGGCCTACCTGTTGCGTTGCAAGGCGCAGAACGTGATTCACACCGAACCGTTCTTCGACCCACAGACCCACACCGACCGTGGCGTGCCGTTCGAAGTGGTGCTCAACGGCATCGCGGCGGCGCTCAAGGATGGCGAGCAGCAACTGGGCATCACCAGCGGTTTGATCCTGAGCTTCCTGCGTCACCTGAGTGAAGACGAAGCGCAAAAAACCCTCGACCAGGCACTGCCGTTTCGCGAAGCGTTTGTGGCCGTGGGCCTGGACAGTTCGGAAATGGGTCACCCGCCGAGCAAGTTCCAGCGCGTGTTCGACCGTGCCCGTCATGAAGGCTTCCTGACCGTCGCCCACGCCGGTGAAGAAGGCCCGCCCGAGTACATCTGGGAAGCCATTGACTTGCTGAAAATCCAGCGTATCGACCATGGCGTGCGCGCCATCGAAGACGAGCGTTTGATGCAGCGGATCATCGACGAGCAGATCCCGCTGACCGTGTGCCCGCTGTCCAACACCAAGCTCCGGGTGTTCGATCACATGTCCCAGCACAACACTCTCGACATGCTTGAGCGTGGCGTGAAAGTGACCGTGAACTCGGATGACCCGGCGTACTTTGGCGGGTATGTGACCGAGAACTTCCATGCGCTGTACACCGACCTGGGCATGACCCAGGATCAGGCCAAGCGTTTGGCTCAGAACAGCCTGGATGCGCGGTTGGTAAAACCATAAGCAACACCGCATAACCACTGTGGGAGCGGGCTTGCCCGCGATGGCGGTCTGTCAGACAACGTGATGTTGAAGCTGATGGCCTAATCGCGGGCAAGCCCGCTCCCACAGGTTCTGTGTTCAGCCGGCTAGCGATTTAGTCGATCAAACAGCGCTAAAGCGCCATTTCCAGCTCGGTTTCCCTGGCGAAACGATGGATCTCCCGCTGCCCCGTGGCCGTGATCTGCAAGGCGCGCGAATCGTTGGGCAGGCTCAGCCAGCCGGACTGCATGAACAGCTGCAACAACGCAGCACCCAGCGAACCGCCCATGTGCGGGCGTCTTTCGCTCCAGTCCGGACAGGCGCAGGCCACTCGACTGTTGCGATGGGCCAGGGCCTGAATGAAAACCCCGCGCGAGGCCAGTTGTGTGGACCCCTTGTGGGTGATCATGACGCGCTGTTCGAACTGCTCGATCCAGCCGGCATCCAGCAACCGCTGGTAAAGATCGGCGGCCAGGGTGCCTCCCAAATGGTCGTCGCACAGTCGGGCTCGCAACAACGACGATGGCGCCGCCTGAGGTTTGGCGATGGGGCTGGTGCGCTTGAAGACGTCCGGGACGGGCTGCGGGGTGCTGGCCAGCGTCGCGCTGGCCAGTGCTTCGATTGCCGCGCCCACTTCAGGCGCGGCCAGGCGGAAAAAGCGTTTGCGCCCACGGATTTCGACTTTCAACAGACCTCCGGCGGACAAACGCCCCAGGTGTGCACTGGCCGAAGACGGTGACAGGCCGGCCAATAGCGCCAGCTCTTCGGTCTGCCGCGCCGAGCCATCCATCAAGGCCCACATCATTGCGCTGCGCTTGGGGTCAGCCAGCAATGTGGCGATCTGGCTGATGCAAGGTGCATGTTCCATGTATTCACTCCCTGTTGAATCGTTTCGTCTGCTGCTCAGAGACATCTTGACCAGTAATGTGTCGTCGGCCAAGACGCGGAAACCGCCATAAGCCGGGCAAAGCCCCTACTCACCCATGCCATTGCTTCGCAGGTGTGGCGAAGGTCGGATGATGACCGTGAGGCCATCGCCATCGCGGATCGACGGTGCGTACATGAGGCGGGCGCTAGTATAAGCGGGTTAACCGCCGGTTCCTGCCCTTGGGAAAGCGTGGGTGGTGATAGTTCCTGACAGAAATTTCGCTATTTGCCTGCGACTAATGATCGATGCCCGATATCGTCGGAAATTGACTGCCTAAATAAGCGCATCGGCTGGCAAGCATTTCCCGTAAAAGGTTCACTGGCTTACTCAATTGTGCGCGATGGGCGCACAGCAAACTCAGCGGTGCGCGCTCACAGAGCAACTCCGGCATCAGCACTTTCAACCGGCCGGCGAGCACATCGGCGGCGACATCGAGCCAGGACTTGTAAGCAATCCCGGCCCCCGCCACTGCCCACAGCCGCACGACATCGGCGTCGTCACTGAAGCGATCACCGCTGACGGTCAGGCCGACTTCGCGTTTGCCGTCGTGGAAACTCCAGTGGTCATGAACCCGGCTGCCGAGCATGAACAACAAACAATTGTGCTGCGCCAGTTGTTCCAGATGCCGCGGCTCGCCATGCCTGGCCAGATAACTCGGCGCGGCGCAGAGCACGCGACGGTTCTGCGCCGCGATGGGCAGTGCCACCAGGCTTGAGTCTTCCGGCTCGCCGTAACGCAGAGCAATGTCCACCGGTTGGCGGAACAGGTCGGCGATGCGGTCGCCCAGCAACAGGCGCACGGTCAGTTTGGGGTGTTCGCGCTGGAACTCGTCGAGCCACGGTAATAACAGGTTGCGGCCAAAGTCCGACGGTGCCGACAACTGCAGAATCCCGCTGACCTGATCCTGACCGCTGGCCAATAAGCGTCGACCCTCGTCGAGATTGCTCAGGGCGGCCCGGGCATATTCCAGAAAGCCCTCACCTTCGGCGGTCAGGCGCAAACTGCGGGTGGATCGCGCCAGCAAGCGTGCGCCGAGTTGCTGTTCGATGCGCTTCAACGCCGCACTGGCCACCGCCGCCGACATGTCCATCACCCGCGCCGCCGCCGACAGACTCCCCAGGTCCGCAGCCCGGACGAATAACTGCAAGTCATCGAAACGCAGCATTTTCAGCCTCGATTATCAAAAAAATATTGAAAGAGACTGCTCTTTTAGCGGGTTTTATCTTGCAGAGAAATAGCCAATCATCTGTCCCATCGAAATCACCCCGTTTGCGGAGCCGACCATGTCCCAGCCTTTCACCGCCATCGCCACCCTCATTGCCAAACCTGGCCAGCAAGACGCCCTTGAACAGCACCTGCGTGCGCTGGTGGAACCGACCCGCGCCGAGGCCGGTTGCGGCCAATACGATTTACATCAGGACCTGGCCAATCCACTCGCGTTCTACATGATTGAACACTGGAGCAGCGACGAAGCCCTGCAAGCCCACGACGCCAGCGCCCATGTGCAGAACTTCCGCGCCAAGGCCGGCGACTTTCTCGAGCACTTCGACCTCAAGCGCCTGCGCACCGTGGCTTGATCCCTTCATCTATTACTGTTCAGGAGCCCCACATGAAAGCCATCGCCTACTACACCTCGTTGCCGATCAGCGACGCCAATGCCCTGCAAGACATCGAACTGCCAGAACCGGTTGCCGGCCCGCGCGACTTGTTGGTGGAAGTCAAAGCCATCTCGGTGAACCCGGTCGACACCAAGGTCCGCCAAAATGTCCAGCCTGAAGATGGCGCGGCGAAAGTGCTGGGTTGGGACGTGGCCGGTGTGGTCAAGGCTGTCGGCAGTGAAGTCACGCTGTTCAAGGCGGGCGACAAGGTGTTTTACGCAGGCTCCATCGCTCGTGCGGGGGGCAATAGCGAATTGCACGTGGTGGACGAGCGCATCGTCGGCCATATGCCGAAAACCCTCGGTTTCGCCGAAGCCGCCGCGCTGCCGCTGACCGCCATCACCGCCTGGGAATTGCTCTTCGAACGTCTGCAAGTGCGCGAAGGTAAAACCGATGAAGGCCAGAGCCTGCTGATCGTCGGCGCGGCGGGCGGTGTGGGGTCGATCCTCACGCAACTGGCCAGCCAGCTCACTGGGCTGAAGGTCATCGGCACCGCGTCCCGTGCGCAAACCCAGAGCTGGGTACGCGAACTGGGCGCCGATCTGGTGATCGATCACAGCCAGCCGTTGAGTGAAGAACTCAAACGCGCTGGCGTAGACCCTGTGACCCACGTCGCCAGCCTGACCCAGACCGATCAGCATCTGGATCAACTGGTCGAGGCATTGGCGCCACAAGGCAAACTGGCGCTGATCGATGATCCGAAAGCGCTGGACGTGACCAAACTCAAGCGCAAGAGCCTGTCACTGCACTGGGAGTTCATGTACACCCGCTCGTTGTTCGAAACGGCGGACATGATCGAGCAGCACAACTTGCTCAACCGCGTGGCCGGGCTAATCGACGCCGGGACGCTGAAAACCACGGTCGGCGAACACTTCGGGACTATCAACGCTGCCAATCTGCGTCGCGCCCATGAGCTGCTGGAAAGCGGCAAGTCCAAGGGCAAGATTGTGCTCGAAGGGTTCTGAAACAAACTGATACAGGTGTTGCCCATTTGGGCGACACCGTCAGTCCGAGAGTTGACCCTTGTCACAATTGCGATCGTATTCAGGTCTACAATCGGAACCTCTGCGATGCAATCTTTTACATAAGGAGGTCAGCAATGAAGATCCTGATAAAAGAAGTGGCTAAATCCCAGTGGCAGGTCCGTCTGGACCAACACGCTGTAACGTTCCGCAGCGAAGCTGAAGCGCTTGCCTTCACCAAGACCCTTGAAGCGCGATTGCTCGCGCCCCATCAATTCCCTGACCGCCAGCAGCGCGCCGCTGGCTGAGTCCGTCCTCAGACCTGGGCTTGCGCCAATGCCCGGGCATTTTGCAAACGCCGGGTGAGCATCGCCGCGCTCACCACCAGAATCCCGCACAGGCTGATGACCATGGCCATCGGCACGGCGCTGCCGTCGTGTAAAACACCGACCAACGCTGCCGCTCCGGCGGCGACGCTGAATTGCAGGCACCCGAGCATCGCCGACGCACTGCCGGCGCGGGCGCCTTGCCCGTTCATGGCGCAGGCCGAAGCGTTGGGGAGGATGCAACCGAGGCTGGCGATGCAGATAAAAAGCGGAATCAGCAGCGGCCATAACTGTTCGGTGTGCAGCGCACTGACGGCGAGCAGCGTCAGGCCCGCCCCCAGGTAAATCCACACGGTACGCACCAGCAGGAATGCCGGGCCGCGCTTGGCCAGCAGTCGCGCATTGACCTGCGCCACCAGAATGAAACCCGCCGCGTTGGTCCCGAACAGCCAGCCGAAATGCTCAGCCGGGACCCCGTAGAGTTTGATGAAGACGAACGGCGAACCGGCGATGTAGGCAAACATGCCGGCAATGGCGATACCGCCAGTCAAGGCGTGGCCGAGGTAGACCGGATCCGACAACAGCCGACCGTACTGACGTAAAGCCCCCGACAACGGTTGACGCGGTACGTGGGCCGGCAGGCTCTCCGGCAACCCGATTGCCACGGCCAACCCTGCCAGCGCACTGAATCCGGTCAGCACCAGGAAGATCGACTGCCAGCCGGTGGTGTTGACCAGCAGTCCACCGAGCATGGGCGCGAGAATCGGTGCCAGGCCCATCACCAGCATCAGCTGCGAAAAGACTTTCGCCGAACCCACCGCATCGCACTTGTCACTGACCACCGCACGGGCGATCACCATCCCGGCGCAACCACCGAGGGCCTGAATGAATCGCGCACCGATCAACCATTCCAGGTTCGGCGCAAACGCGCAGGCCAGGGAGGCGGCGGTGAACAATCCAACCCCCGTCAACAAGGGAATCCGTCGACCGAAGCGATCCGCCACCGGTCCGTAGGCCAGTTGACCAAGGGACAGGCCAAGGAAGTACGCGGCCAGCGTCAGCTGGACATGTTTCTCGTCGGTGCCGAACGCGAGTGCCATCGCCGGGAACGCCGGCAGATAGAAATCGATCGCCAGCGGGCCGAAAGCGCTCAGGGCGCCAAGAATCAAAATGGTACGGAAGTTCATCAGGCATCCAGTTGGGCATGGGTCGGCAGCCCGACAGTCTAGCCGCGCATGGGCGCCTTGAACATTCCGATAGCTCGCTAACTATTAAAACTCCCCGGAAATATGCAAAACCTGTGGGAGCGAGCTTGCTCGCGATAGCGGTGTGTCATTCACCATTGATATCGACTGACACTCCGTCATCGCGAGCAAGCTCGCTCCCACAGGGATTTGTGGTGTGCTTTAGACGATTTTCGCTTCGTAGCCTTCTTCAGTGATCGCGGCAATCACTTGATCGGTCGTCAGCGCGCTTTCAACGCCGACTTCCTTTGCCGCCAGATCGACCCGCACGCTGGCCGCAGGATCCTTGGCTTGCAGCGCCTGGGTAATGGCTTTGACGCAGTGACCGCAGGACATGCCTTGAACGTTGAACACTTGCATGGTGTGGCTCCTTTTATGAGGTTGCGAGCAGTCTCGAGCTTGCCTCCATGGCAAGGTCAAGTTCTGCAGAAATCTGCCGGGCTGGCAATCGGCGTCGCGCTCGGCCAAGCTGCGAGCATCAATGACTCGACTTCAGGAGATTCAGCCATGCGCTGGTCAGCTCTCAGCCTGTTTGGCTTCCTCAGCCTATTTGCCGCGACACCTTCGGTTCAAGCCGCCGGGGAGGACTATGGCGTACTGATCATTTCCCGCGAGCGCCTCGAAGTCGCGACCTCCTGCGAGATCGGCGTCTACATCCAGGACCAACTGTCGGCGCGGCTGTTCCAGGAACAAAGCACCTCGTTCAATTTGCCACCGGGCAATGTGTCCCTGCGCCTCAAGCTGTTGCCGGGCCAGGCACCGGGTTGCAACCCGGGCATGCTCGCACCGGGCTCGCAGAACATCTCGCTCAAGGCCGGGGACGTGTTGAAGTTCCGGATTGCGATGACGCAGGAAGGGATGTACCTCAAGCCCACCGCTCTCGACTACTAATCGCCACACCGATCGTTCCCACGCTCTGCGTGGGAGTGCCTCAACGGACGCTCCGCGTTCGGCTTTGAAATGAGACGCGGAGCGTCCCGGGCTGCATTCCCACGCAGACGGTTCGACGCCTCGACGTGGGAACGATCAGGTGCCGGTCTTTTGATCTGAGACATGGCGCTTGACCTTGCCAGCATGGCAAGGTTGATCCTGTAGGCATCTTCTACAGGGAGCGCGACCGATGTCCGAATCCACTACGTTCGATCTGCCGATTGCCGGCATGACCTGCGCCAGTTGCGCGGGGCGTGTCGAGCGTGCCTTGAGCAAAGTCATCGGCGCTTCTGCCGTCAGCGTCAACCTCGCCACCGAGCAGGCGCGGGTCCAGGCGCCCAGCGACAGCTTGCCGGCCTTGATGGCCGCGGTGCAGCAGGCCGGTTACAGTGTGCCGCAGCAAAGTCTGGAATTGAGCCTCGACGGCATGACCTGCGCCTCCTGCGTCGGCCGCGTCGAACGGGCGCTGGCCAAAGTGCCCGGGGTGAAAAGCGTCAGCGTCAACCTGGCGAACGAACGGGCGCACCTGGAACTGCTCGGACACATCGATCCGCAAACCTTGATCGCCGCTGTGACCAAGGCCGGTTATAGCGCCAGCGTCTGGGAAGTCGAACACCCGCAAACCGATCAGCAACAGCAGCGCCTGCACCGTGAGCGCTGGGCGTTGATCATGGCGATCGCCCTCGCCCTGCCGCTGGTGTTGCCAATGCTCCTGCAACCGTTTGGCGTGCACTGGATGCTCCCAGCCTGGGTGCAATTCGCGCTGGCCACGCCGGTGCAGTTCATTTTCGGCGCACGTTTTTATGTGGCCGCCTGGAAGGCCGTGCGCGCCGGGGCCGGCAACATGGATTTGCTGGTCGCCCTCGGCACCAGCGCCGGTTATGGCTTGAGTCTTTACGAATGGGCCACTGCGGCCGGGCGCATGCCGCATTTGTATTTCGAAGCCTCGGCGGTGGTGATTGCCTTGGTGTTGTTGGGCAAATACCTGGAAAGCCGCGCCAAGCGCCAGACCGCCAGCGCCATCCGCGCCCTCGAAGCCTTGCGCCCGGAACGCGCCATTCAGGTGATCGACGGCCGCGAGCAGGACGTCGCCATCAGCGCCTTGCGCCTCAACGACCTGGTCAGGGTCAAACCCGGCGAACGCTTCCCGGTGGACGGTGAAGTGGTCGAAGGCCAGAGCCACGCCGACGAAGCGCTGATCAGCGGCGAAAGCCTGCCGGTGCCCAAGCAACCCGGTGACAAGGTCACGGGCGGCGCCATCAATGGCGAAGGCCGGTTGCTGGTTCGCACTCAAGCGCTGGGGGCGGAAACCGTGCTGGCGCGGATCATTCGCCTGGTCGAAGACGCCCAGGCCGCCAAAGCGCCGATTCAGAAGCTGGTGGATAAAGTCAGTCAGGTGTTTGTGCCGACCGTGCTGTTGATTGCATTGGCAACCTTGATCGGCTGGTGGTTGTACGGCGCGCCGATCGAAACCGCGTTGATCAACGCCGTCGCCGTGCTGGTGATCGCTTGCCCTTGCGCACTCGGACTGGCCACGCCGACCGCGATCATGGCCGGTACCGGCGTCGCGGCCCGTTACGGGATTCTGATCAAGGACGCCGAAGCTCTCGAACGTGCTCATGAAGTCAGCGCCGTGGTGTTCGACAAGACCGGCACGCTGACCTCGGGTGCGCCGCGCATCGCTCATCTGAGTGCCATCAACGGTGACGAAGCCGCCCTGCTGCAAATGGCCGGCGCCCTGCAACGCGGCAGTGAACACCCGCTGGCCAAGGCGGTTCTGGACGCCTGCGCCGAACGCGGTTTGACCGTGGCCGATGTCAGCGACAGTCAATCGCTGACCGGTCGCGGCATCGCCGGCACGCTCGATAGCCGCCGTTTGGCCTTGGGCAATCGCAGGCTGCTGGAAGAAAGCGGTTTGAGCGCAGGGCCACTGGCCGACTCCGCAACCGCGTGGGAAACCGAAGGCCGTACCCTCTCCTGGTTGATCGAACAAAGCCCCGAGCCGAAGGTGTTGGGCCTATTCGCGTTCGGTGACACGCTCAAACCCGGCGCGCTGCAGGCGGTGCAACAACTCAGCGCACGCCACATCAGCAGCCACCTGCTGACCGGCGATAACCGCGGCAGCGCCAAAGTGGTTGCCGAAACGCTGGGCATTACGGATGTGCACGCCGAAGTCTTGCCGGCAGACAAAGCCGCCACCGTCGCCGAACTGAAAAAAACCGGCGTGGTGGCGATGGTCGGCGACGGCATCAACGACGCCCCGGCCCTGGCGGCCGCCGACATCGGCATCGCCATGGGCGGTGGCACCGACGTTGCCATGCACGCGGCCGGCATCACCCTGATGCGCGGCGATCCACGGCTGGTGCCTGCCGCGCTGGAAATCAGCCGCAAGACCTACGCGAAGATCCGGCAAAACCTGTTCTGGGCCTTCGTCTACAACCTGATCGGCATTCCGCTGGCCGCGTTCGGTTTCCTCAACCCGGTGCTGGCCGGCGCGGCGATGGCATTGTCGAGCGTCAGCGTGGTGAGCAATGCGCTACTGTTGAAAAACTGGAAACCCAAGGACCTGGAGGACAATCGATGAACATCGGTCAAGCAGCCCGGCATAGCGGCCTGAGCGCGAAGATGATTCGTTATTACGAGTCCATCGGCTTGCTCAAGGCCGCCCATCGCACCGACAGCGGTTACCGCGTTTATGGCGACGACGACCTGCACACGCTGGCGTTCATCAAACGCTCCCGGGACCTGGGGTTTTCACTGGAAGAGGTCGGCAAACTGCTGACCCTCTGGCAGGACCGCCAGCGGGCCAGCGCCGACGTGAAGGCCCTGGCCCGCCAGCATATCGACGAGCTGAACCAGAAGATCCGCGAGTTGGGTCAGTTGCGCGACACCCTGCAGGACCTGGTCGAACACTGCCAGGGCGACCATCGCCCCGACTGCCCGATCCTCAAGAACCTGGAGTCGGGCTGCTGCGCGCCACCCGTTCGCCCCTGATCGCAAGCACCTTCACCACCAGCAACGTGGTCAGGGGAATACCGTGGAACAGCAGCACCACGGCCCCCGGCGTCCACCACGAATAGAACGGCGCGGCGATCAACATGCCGACGCCGAACCCGGTCATTTGCAGCAGTGTCAGCAAGCTGAAGATTGGCAGGCGCAGGCTGTCCGGTTCACGTTGCAGGCGCGACATCAGGCCGACCTCGGAGAAGCCGTCACCCAATCCGGCCGGTAACGAGAACAGCAGCAAACCGTAGAGGGTCTGCTGCTGGAACATCAGGATGAAGCCGCAGGACATCAGCAACACCCCGAAGAAAAATCGTCGCTCCAGGTGTGCATTGTCCGACCCTTTCAGGCGACTGGCGATTCGCGCGCCGATCAGCTTTCCGCACGCCCAGACAGCCAGCATCAGGCCCAGCGTGGTGCTGGCCGATTCGGGCGTCAGTAACCGGGAAATGATCGGAAAGCCGACGTTGTGTGCAGCGCTGCCCAAGGTGTCGGCCATGGTGACGGCGAGCATCGCGGCCACCACGGGTGTACTGCGCAAGCCTTGGCGCAAGGCGTGCCATTCACCACGCGGCGTGATTGGCTCGGTACCGGACGCTAGTCTCGAAAACCGCAACGGCAGGATGAACAAAGCGGCCAGCAGATAAGTGACCACGTTCAACGCAAACACCGTTTCAAAGCCGAAGGCCGCCACCAACAGTCCTGCCACCAGGCTCCCGCCGACCATGGCCGCCGACGACGCCGAGGTGATCCAGGCGTTGGTCTTGAGCAGGTGTTCGCCTTCGATCAGGTGCGGCAACTGGCTGTTGAGGCCGATGGCGAACATTGAGTTGCCAAACCCCAGGCCGAACGCGATCAACGGTAAAAGCAGCGCTTGCTGGGCGACCGGCAGCACCAGCAACAGGCCCAACAGCCCTGCGCGCAGCAAATCAAAGGCAATCAGCGGAATGCGCCCGGCCCAGCGGCGATAGAACGAAGTGCCGATCAGGCTGGCGAAAACCCCTCCGCCCACGCGGCTGGCGAGGAAAATGCCAACGCTCATGGCGCTGTTGCTGAGCAGGTAGACGTAAGTGGCCAGGGCGACCATGTTGAGAAAGGCGCCGAAGTCCGAGACCAGACGGGCCGCGATGATCAGTTGGGCGTTGCGGGTGGAGGGGTTCACATTCAGTCCTTGAGTGTGGAGGAGTACACAATCCTTGTAGCAGCCGGCTTGCTGGCGATGGCGGGCTAATGTTCAACATCAATGTTGAATGTGATGGCCTCATCGCCAGCAAGCAGGCTCCTACAGGGGGAGTGTTGCAAAAAACCCGGCCGAAGCCGGGTTTTCGTCAACCGATCACTGCATCCACGGCGGAGGCGGTTCTTCGGTTTTGCCCGGTGGCGCGTCATCTGCCGCGCGCACCGCTTGCTTGCGCTCTTCATCCAGGCGTGCCGCCTCGATTTCGCGTATGACACCACCGACGTCGGCCAATTCTTCCGGCTCGTCGAACTCACCGGTCAAGATACTGGCCGGGTGCAAGGTGCCGGCTTCGTACAGCGCCCACATTTCCTTGGCGTATTTAGTCTTTTTCAACTCTGGCGCAAACCGGCCGAAGTAAGACGCCATATTGCCCACGTCCCGCTCCAGCATGCTGAACGCGTGGTTGTTGCCCGCCGCGTCTACCGCTTGCGGCAAGTCGATGATCACCGGGCCCGTCGGGGTCAACAATACGTTGAACTCGGACAGGTCACCGTGCACCAGACCGGTACACAGCATCAGCACGATCTGCGAAATCAGGAACGCGTGATACTCGCGCGCCTGGTCCGGCTCCAGCACCACGTCGTTCAGACGCGGCGCGGCATCGCCGTACTCGTCGGCCACCAGTTCCATAAGCAGTACGCCTTCGAGGAAGTCATACGGCTTGGGCACCCGGACACCCGCACCGGCCAGGCGGAACAAAGCCGCCACTTCGGCGTTCTGCCAGGCGTCTTCGGTTTCTTTCTTGCCGAACTTCGAGCCTTTGGCCATCGCTCGAGCCTGGCGGCTGTTGCGCACCTTGCGGCCTTCCTGGTACTCGGCCGCCTGGCGGAAACTGCGTTTATTCGCCTCCTTGTAGACCTTCGCGCAACGTAGCTCGTTACCGCAGCGCACCACATAAACAGCTGCTTCTTTACCACTCATGAGTGGGCGCAGCACCTCGTCGACCAGACCGTCCTCGATCAGGGGTTCAATGCGTTTTGGAGTCTTCATCAGCTTTTATTGTGGGTCCTTTATTACCAAACACGCGAAAGTCATTCGTTATACGGCAATCCACTCGTTCGGGGGAGGGGTTGCCGACCTATGAACATCGTGATGCACACAATGTGCCGAATTAATCGGCTATCCCCTTTCGGTCGTCATGGGCCGCCCGAGATCATAGCTGAGCCAGCGCCACTTGGTGGCTAAGGGGTGTGAAGGCATTTGCGACAGAAGCTGACACCTGAATTCACACCCTCCGTAGGATATTTCTCACCCACCCTCAATTTCCCCTTAATTCAGCCGAAGTCCTCAGTGACAGAGTGATTTGTCCGACAATCGTTCCGACAACAAAAACGATGGCGCGCTCAGGGATCCGGGTTGATCAAATACGTTTACGGCTGCTAATAATCCGCGAGTCATCTGCACTGCGTGGGCCTACAAGAAAAATCTGGAGCGCGGATGAACATCAAACAGAAGTTGACCTGGGCGTTTGCAATCATCGCCTGCCTGCCCGTGGTGCTGGTCGCCACCCTCGTGGTGCTGAACTTGCGCAGTGACGCCAAGGAGAATTTCGTCGACGGCAGTGGCCGTGAAATTCGTCAGGTCAGCAACGCCATGCAATTGTTTTTCGACGGCATCAGCCAGAACGTCGACTACCTGGCCAGACAACCGCTGATCAAGAACTCCGACGACAGCCTCAAGACCTACATGAGCGCCAACGCCGAGAGCATTCCCCAGGGCGAGATGGACAAAAAGGTCTTCAGCCTCCTGCAGGACCTGGGCAACAGCCATCCGTCCTACGCCTATGCCATCCTCGGCACCGCGGCCGGCGGTTACGTGTCCTGGCCGGACGATGCCAAGCTGAACAATTACGACCCGCGCCAGCGCCCCTGGTACAAGGCGGCTCAGGCCAAGCCGGGCAAGCCATTCCGCACCGAGGCCTATTACTGGGCCCAGGACGATGCGACCTACGTCAGCACCGTGCGCACCATCGACAACAAATTGGGCACCAACGGTGGCGTGGTCAGCATCGACGTGACGCTCAAGCAGCTCACCGAAATCGTCAAACAGATCAAGCTCGGTGAAACCGGCTACCTGATGCTGCTGGAAAACACCGGCACCGTACTGGTCGATCCGAAACAACCGGAACACAACTTCAAGGCCTTGAGCAGCCTCGGCGAGGGTTATGCGCAACTGGGCAAGGCCGGCAAAGGCCTGGTGGAAGTCGAGTTGAACGGCGAACGCTACATGGCCAACGTCTGGCCGTCGGAGCAACTGGGCTGGACCTTTATTGGCCTGATCAAGCAAAACGATGTGATGAGCTCCGCGACTCAACTGACTTGGCTGATCGCAATCATCGCCGCCGTTCTGGCAGTATTCTTCGCCATCCTCGGCGCCAGTTTCGCCAGTGTCATCGTGCGACCGATCCGCAGCGTGGCCAGCGGCCTGGAAGGCATCGCCCAAGGTGAAGGCGACCTGACCAAGAACCTGGAAATCCGTGGCAGCGACGAAACCGCGCAATTGGCCAACTGGTTCAATCAGTTCTTGACGGCAATTCGCACCCTGATCCAAAGCATCGGCGGCGCCGCGACCAAGATCCTCGCCACCTCGAAGAGCTCGACCCAGGTCTCCAGCGACATGGCTGAAGCCGCCGGGCGCCAGCGTGAGGCGGTGGACATGGTGTCCACGGCGTTCCACGAAATGGTCGCCACCGCCAACGAAGTCGCGCGCTCGTGCAGCCAGGCGGCGGAATCCGCCGACAGTGGCCAGCGTCAGGCGCGTCAAGGTCAGCAACAGATTGATGCAGCCGTAACCAGCGTTGATCGCTTGAGCCAGGAAATCGAACAGTCGGCGCAGTCGATGCAACAGCTTGAACGCGACAGCAACGACATTCAGTCGATCCTCGGGACCATTCGCTCGATTGCCGAACAGACCAACCTGCTGGCACTGAACGCCGCCATTGAAGCTGCGCGGGCCGGTGAGCAAGGTCGTGGCTTTGCGGTGGTGGCGGATGAAGTCCGGGCGCTGGCCAAACGCACGGCGGATTCCACCGCGGAAATCGATGGCTTGCTGGGCAACCTGGCCAAGCGCACCAGCCAAGTGACTCAACAGATGCATGCGAGCCTGGAAGTGTCGCAACAATCGGTGACCCGCATCGGTGAAGCGCGCAGCAGTTTCGGGCTGATTCGTGAGTCGGTGGATGTGATTCGCGACATGAACACGCAAATCGCCACGGCGGCGGAAGAACAGCATCACGTGGCCGAAGACATCAACCGGCACATCAGCCAGATCCATGGCGATGCGCAACTGGTGGCGGAACTGGCAAACTCGGCGCGGCTGGATTCGCAGAGCCTGGCCGGATTGTCGAATGAACTGGACGGGTTGGTTCGTCGCTTCAGGACCTGATCCCGAGTCCCGGTGGCCGCTGCGCGGCCAATCGCGGACAAGCCCGCTCCCACAGGTTATTGGGTGTCCACACAAATCGTGAAACACCAACAATCACTGTGGGAGCGGGCTTGCCCGCGATGGGGCCGTCACTGTTTGAAGAGTTCACCGGGCGTGAAGCCGAACAAGCTTTTGAACGCCGCAATAAACGCCGACGTCGAGTCATACCCACAAGAAAGCGCCGCATTCGTTACGCTGTCACCCTCCTCCAGCAAACTCAGCGACGACAGCAACCGCATCCGCTGTCGCCACCCGCGAAAACTCAACCCGGTCTCGCGCTGAAACAAGCGCATCAGCGTCTTTTCCGAGGTGCCCAGGCGCTGCGCCCATTCCTGCAGCGTTACGGCGTGCTCCGGGCTTTCGATCAGCTCATTGCACAACCCGAGCAGCCGCTCATGCCGCGGCAACGGCAGGGAAAATTCCACCTCCGGCAGACTCGCCAACTGATCCAGCAGCACACTCACCAACCGCGCTTCCTGGCTGTCGCCCTGCGGGTACTCCACCGGCAGCAAGCAAAAACTCTTGATCAGTTCCCGGGCCAGCGGCGTGACTTCCAGCACCCGACAACGCCCGTCGGCCCATTCGCAGTCTTCGCGGCGCACGTAAAGGCTGCGCATTTCGGCGCGCATCGAGGTCACCACCTGATGTTCGAGATCCGCTGGAATCCAGATCCCCCACTGCGGCGGCGCAAAGAAACTGCCCTCCGCCGTGTGCACGCCGAGAACGCCGCTGATGGCGTAGGAAAACTGCACCCAATCGTGGCGATGAGGGGGCGTCCACGACCCGGCATTCAGACTTTCCGCCCGTGCGAACAGCGGACGCGGCAACGCTTTCAGCGTCGGGATGGCCCGTTCGAGGGAAAGTTGTCCGTTAGTCGGCATTGATTGGCCTTATGTCGCAAGACGGCAGATAGGGCCGACGTTAGGCTAAGTCATCAATTCTTACAAATGTATTCGGTGGCCGTTATGCATGCCTTCAAACACCTCAAACGCGTGGTCACCGACTGGTTCTTGTGCGGCATGCTGATTGCCACGCTGCTGGCGTATTTCTTCCCGGTCTTCGGCGCCTCGGGCGGCGGGATGCACGCCGAGTATGTGATCAACATCGGCGTGTTCCTGGTGTTTTTCCTGCACGGGGTCAACCTGTCCAGCGAGCAGATCAGCCATGGCCTGAAGAACTGGAAGCTGCACGTGATGGTTCAGGGTTTCACCTTCGCGGTGTTCCCGCTGATCTGGTGGCTGAGTGACAAGCTGTTGGGTTCGCACGTTCCGTCGCTGCTGATGCTCGGCTTCTTCTACCTCTGCGCCCTGCCGTCGACCATTTCGTCTTCCGTGGCCCTGACCGGCAGTGCGGGCGGCAACGTGCCGGCAGCGATTCTCAACGCGAGCCTGTCCAGCGTGCTGGGGATTTTCCTGACGCCGTTGCTGGTAAGCCTGGTGGTCGGCAGCGGTGCCGGCGGCATCGATCTGGGCTCGACCCTGCTCGACCTCTGCGCCATGTTGCTGTTGCCGCTGGTGCTCGGCCAACTGTTGCGGCCGCTGTTCGGCAAGTTCTTTGCCCGCCACAAGCGCTACACCAGCATCGTCGACAAGCTGGTGATTCTGTTGCTGGTGTACTCGGCGTTCTGCAACTCGATGGTCTCGGGGATGTGGCAACAACAGGGCAACGGCGTGATTCTCAGCGCGCTGATCGGCAGTGCGATCCTGCTCGCGATCATCCTGTGGATGACCACCCGCACCGCCCGCGCCTTGAAGTTCAGCCCGGCCGATGAGATCGCGGCGGTGTTCTGCGCCAGCAAAAAATCCCTGGCGGCCGGCGCGCCGATGGCGGCGTTGATCTTCGGCGCCAACCCGGGCCTGGGCTTGATTCTGCTGCCGATCATGATTTATCACCCGTTGCAGTTGATCGTCTGCTCGGTGATGGCCGAGAACTACGCCAACCGCAACCGTGAACGCATCGCGCAGCAGAACGCCGAACTGATCAGCGCTCGATAATCGCCGTCACGCCTTGGCCGCCGGCGGCACAGATCGAGATCAGGCCTCGACCCTTGCCCGCCGCGTCGAGCAACTTCGCCAGGTTGGCGACGATGCGCCCGCCGGTCGCGGCAAACGGATGCCCGGCCGCCAGTGAACTGCCTTTGACATTGAGGCGGCTGCGGTCGATGGAGCCCAGCGGCGCATCGAGGCCGAGACGGGTTTTGCAATACTCGGGATCTTCCCAGGCCTTCAATGTGCAAAGCACCTGCGCGGCGAAGGCTTCGTGGATTTCGTAGTAATCGAAGTCCTGCAAGGTCAGGCCATTGCGCGCCAGCAAACGGGGCACTGCGTAGACCGGCGCCATCAGCAGCCCTTCGGCGCCGTTGACGAAATCCACTGCCGCGGCTTCGCCGTCACGCAAATAGGCGAGGATCGGCAAGCCACGTTCCTTCGCCCATTCTTCACTGCCCAGCAGCACCAGCGACGCGCCATCGGTGAGCGGCGTGGAGTTGCCCGCCGTCATCGTGCCCTTGGCGCTTTTCTCGAAGGCCGGTTTCAGCGAGGCGAGTTTTTCCAGGGTCAGGTCCGGACGCAGGTTGTTGTCGCGGGTCAGGCCGAGGAACGGCGTCATCAAATCGTTGTGCCAGCCTTCGGTGTACGAGGCCGCGAGTTTTTGATGACTCTCCAGCGCCAGCTGATCCTGTTCTTCGCGGGGGATGTTCCAGGTCTGGGCCATCAATTCGCAGTGCTGGCCCATGGACAAACCGGTACGCGGCTCTCCGTTGCGCGGGAATTCCGGGATCAAGTCCCGGGGACGCAGCTGCAGAAAGGATTTCAGTTTGTCGCCGGTGGTCTTGGCGCGATTGGCTTGCAGCAGCACCCGGCGCAAACCTTCACTGACGCTGATCGGCGCATCCGAGGTGGTATCGACGCCACCGGCAATGCCGCAATCGATCTGTCCCAGGGCAATCTTGTTCGCCACCAGCAACGCCGCTTCAAGACCCGTGCCGCACGCCTGCTGAATGTCATAGGCCGGGGTGCCGGGGGACAACCGTGAACCGAGCACGCACTCGCGCGTCAGGTTCATGTCTCGGGACAGTTTTAGGACCGCCCCCGCCACCACTTCGCCGATCCGCAGGCCATGCAGGTTGTAGCGTTCGATCAGGCCTTCGAGCGCTGCGGTGAGCATCGCCTGATTACTGGCGGTGGCGTAAGGCCCGTTGGAGCGGGCGAAGGGGATACGGTTACCGCCAATAATCGCGACGCGGCGCAGTTGGGTCATGAAAAGCTCCTTGAAAATACTCAAATATGAACACAGAACCTTGTGGGAGCGAGCTTGCTCCCACAGTGATCTCATTGCCCACAAATCCGGTGTTCCAACTAATCTGCTGAGTTCAAGCGTAGGCCTTATCTCGTGGATCGAACGACTGATTGCCATTCGTGGTCCACACTTTGAACCCCAGCTGCCGGAGTGCGTTCCATGTCTGACCGTTATATCGACTTCGCCAATTCCTCCATCGGCCATCGCCTGGTCGGGGCCATGGGGCTGCCGTCTCCGGTACGCCTGGAGCGGTGGCAAGCAGGCCGGCTGCGGCCTGTCGAGGGGGCGCTGTTGATTGGCGGCGGCCCGCTGGCGGAAAAAGTCAGTGCCTTCGCCAACCGCCTGACCGACGCGATCTACAGCTACGGCGCCGAGCCTTCCCTGGCCACCGCGTGGATTCCCGGCCACGGCCCCAAGCTCAAAGCCGTGGTGTTCGACGCCAGTGACCTGGTGCAGACCGATCAGCTCAAACAGCTGCGCGAGTTCTTCCAGCCGCTGATTAAAAACCTCGATCACAGCGCGCACCTGGTGATCCTGGGGCGTGCGCCAGAGACGTTGACCGACCCGTTCGCCGCCAGCGCACAGCGTGCAGTGGAAGGTTTCAGTCGCTCGCTGGCCAAGGAACTGCGCAGCGGCGGCACCTTGCAGCTGATCTACGTCGGTGAAGGCGCCGAGGATCAACTCGAAGGGCCGCTGCGGTTTTTCCTCTCGCCCAAAAGTGCGTTTGTGTCAGGTCAGGTGGTCCGCTTGAAGGCTTGCGCTACGCAGGTGTCGGACTGGACTCGCCCGCTGGCCGGGCGCAAGGCGCTGGTCACGGGTGCAGCGCGTGGCATTGGCGCCTCCATCGCCGAAACCCTGGCCCGTGACGGCGCCGAGGTCATCCTGCTTGACGTGCCTCCGGCCAAAACCGATCTCGATGCACTCGCTGCGCGTCTCCGCGGGCGCAGCATCACCCTGGACATTTGCGCCGAAGACGCCGCCGCGCAGTTGATCGAACTGCTGCCCGACGGCATCGACATCGTGGTCCACAACGCCGGCATCACCCGCGACAAAACCCTGGCCAACATGACCCCGGAATTCTGGGACGCGGTGCTCGCGGTCAACCTCAACGCGCCGCAAGTGCTGACCAAGGCCCTGCTCGACAGCGGCGCCTTGCATGACAACGGGCGAGTGATTCTGTTGGCGTCCATCAGCGGTATCGCCGGCAATCGCGGGCAAACCAACTACGCGGCGAGCAAGGCCGGGCTGATCGGGCTGGCCCAGGCCTGGGCGCCGCTGCTCGATCAACGCGGCATCAGCATCAACGCGGTGGCACCGGGGTTCATCGAAACCCAGATGACCGCGCACCTGCCGTTCGGCATCCGTGAGGCCGGGCGACGCATGAGTTCATTGGGCCAGGGCGGCCTGCCACAAGACGTTGCCGAAGCAGTCGCGTGGCTTGCTCAACCGGGGACCGGCGCGTTCACCGGGCAAGCGTTGCGAGTCTGCGGCCAAAGCGTCCTGGGGGCATGAAAATGATCACCGATTGGCACACCCTCAACCGCGAACCGAGCCTGACGGGGCTGTACGTAAAGGCGGCAACGCGGCGCAAAATCACGGGCACCACGTTGCCCGATACCGGTTTGCGCTGCTGGGTCGAAGTCGATCCGAAACGCCTGGCAGCGTATCGCAAGGTCTGTGGTTTTGCCGATAACGGGCTACTGCCGCCGACCTATCCACACATCCTGGCGTTTGCCTTGCAGATGCAATTGCTCACGGCCAAGGACTTTCCGTTCCCGCTGCTGGGGCTGATTCATCTGAGCAATCGCATCCGCGTCTTGCGCCCCATGGGCGGGGTCAACCGCGTGCGGGTCAGCGTGCAGGTGCAGAACCTGCAACCCCATGCCAAAGGGGCGACGTTCGACCTGGTGACGTCGCTGGACGATCAGTTGGGGCCGCTGTGGGAGGCTGAAAGCCAGATGCTCTGCCGCGGGGTCAAGCTGGAAGGCGAACCGGTCGAGGACGTGTTGGCATCAACCCTGGATATGACGGAAGTGGCTCGCTGGAATGCGCCGGCGGATATTGGCCGGCAGTACGCGAAAGTGTCCGGGGACTACAACCCGATTCACCTGAGTGCGGCAAGCGCCAAGCTGTTTGGTTTTCCGACGGCCATTGCTCATGGGTTGTGGAACAAGGCCCGGACATTGGCAGCGTTGAGTGAGCATCTGCCCACGGCAAATGTCGAGATTGCGGTGCAGTTCAGGAAACCGGTGCGGTTGCCCAGCGAGGTGATATTGCTGGCCAGTGCGGCAGGGTCCAGTGGGGACTTTCAGTTAATGGGTGCGGGGGATCTGGAGCACATGGTGGGGCATTGGCGGCCGATTGCCTGATTGCTCATTGGTGTCTGTCAGATCGCTATCGCGAGCAAGGTCGCTCCCACATTGATCTTTGTCGTCCACAAATGTTGTGAACACTGAAGATCTACTGTGGGAGCGAGCTTGCTCGCGATGGCGGTGGCTCAGGCACCACCGAAGAGGATCAGAACGCGTACCGCACCTTCGCCGTAAACGTATCCGCATTGAAGTCGCTGCCGGTCACGTAGTTGTACGAACCACCCACACTCCACGCGCCAACGCGATAGTTGGCACCGAGACCCACTTCATAGCTGTCACGCACCGGGGTCGTGCCGCGCGTGGTAAACGAATCCCCACCCAGCACGAACGCCGAGGTGGTGGCGGTCTTGTCACCGATGAAGTCGTGCCAAGCCATGACCTTGGCTTCAGGTTCGAGACGGCCCTGACCGATATCGAACGCAGCGGCCAGCCGCGCACCCACACCCATTTCGCCGACTTCGTAACGCTGACTGCCAACATTCAACGACGCCGAGCTGCCCTTCTCGTGATAAGCATCCAGGCCTACGTTGGCATAACGCGCGCCAATCTGCGGCTCCAGCAGAAGGCTGTTATTGAGGCGAAAGCCATAACCGGCCAACGCACTCACGCCAAAGATGTCGCTGTCGTAATTGCCCTTGGCGCGGGTACCGGCGATGTAGCGCTTGGACTCGTTGTCGTTCCAGCCGTACATCAGCGATGAGTCCACAAACCAGTTGTCGTGAGTCCAGTTGCCGTACAGCGTCAGCGCATGTCCGGTCACGTCGGTTTTGCTGCCGGCGTCGGATTTCACATCGGTCGTGAGGTAGCTGTACGCCAGGCCAACGGTGGTGTCGGCGTTCAACTGGCCGTCGGCACCCACAGCGATACCCTGGCTATCGGCGTCGTAGCCATCGACTCCACGGCGGGTGTTCTGGTCGGCATTGCTCGTCAGCGCTTGCAGCCACACGCCTTTTTCAGCGGATGAATTCAGTGCGCGCGCGCGGCTCGAACGATCATTGATCACGCTCGACACCAGCGTCTGGCTGTTGGTGGCGGCGTGCAGAACACCACGGCTCACGTCGGGGCTGAGTTTTTCGGCAAGCGTTGCCAGCTCGGCATCGGTGCCGGCGTTGGCGAAGGCCTGGAAGACCGGGTCTTGTTCGTCGAGCCTGGCCATCAACGAATTCGAAAGACGTCCCACTGCAACTGCAGCGTTAGGCGTGCCGCCAGCGTCAAGGGTGTTTTGCGCTACCACGTCATCCGCTTTGGTGCTGACCAACGCCTTCACGTCATTACCTTCGGCGCCATAACTCTTCACGTCGAGCAATGCGGATGAAGACACCACTGCCAGGTTTTCACCCCCGACCAGTGTGCCCGAGCGGATCAACGTGTAGCGATTGCCACCGGCTGCGGTGCGGAAATCAGTGGAGCGCGCCTGCAATTGCAGGTGTCCGCCGGGGCTGATATCGGTGGTGCCGGTGACGGTCAGAATCGGTCGATTGATGTCAGTATCGTTGCCCACAGACATTGCAAGAATCGAATCGGCCTCTTCCATGTCGAAGTCGCCGAAGATCGTCGTGTGAGGCTGCACCAGCGTCAGCTGGCCCTCTTGAATCGTCACGTAGCCAGCCTTGATGGTCGAACCGTCAAAACTTGATTCACCGTTGACCAATACGCCGGACAGGCCGAGTAAATCGCCTTTGACGTCGCCACCGGTCCAGTAAAGATAGCTCTGGCCATCGTCGACCTGAATGGCGGCCCTGCCCCCTTCCAGACTGCCGTAATGATAAATGCTCAGCGGGCCCATGCCGACAGGTTGATGGCTGACATGAATGCCGATGCCTTCGCCCGAGATCGTGCCTGAGTTAACAATGCTGCTGCTTTTTACACCGACAGGCGAGCTGAACATCGCATTTTTTAGGGTGAGCGCTTCGGCATTCGTACCCGTAGCCCTGATGATCCGGCTGTTATAGACCGACAACGCTTGTGTGGTGTTTTCCAGGTAAATGCCGTGGGCATTTGTGCCGCTGACCGTGATTGTGCCGTTGTTGATTACCCCGTTGCCAAACCGCGAGTCTATGAGCGAGACGCCGGTAGCGTTGTTGCCGGTGATGGCAATTTCGCCAGTGTTAAGGAAATTACCGCCAAGCTGGACACCCTGGTCGGCAACACCAATCGACTCGCCGCTATCGGCCAGACCATTGATCTTGATCGTTCCCTCATTGAACAGGTTGTTGTTGATTTTCGCCCACGTCACCCCACCCGAATTCAAGCCGATACCGACACCGTGGGTGGCGCCATCGATGGTGATCGACGCTTTGTTGGTGACATCGTAATTGGCCATCGGCCTGGTGAACTGCGCAGCGCTGGTCAGCGCCGACGGCGAGGTTTGCACCACGTTCGCGCTGCCGATGAGGCTTACGAAATCATAATATTGGTTGTTGCTGATCAGCGGGCCGTTGCCCAGATCGTAGGTGAACGTAACCGCATGAACGCCAGGGGCGTGAACAGTGGCAATACAAACAGACAGCGCCAGCAAAGAGCGGCGCAGTGGCGAGGTGTTCAATCGAGAATCCCTTCCGAAACGTAAATGTTCCAGCAGGGTTCACAGTTTCAATGAGGCATCCCTACCGGCCCGTCAGCAGGCTGCTCGTTCGGGCGCGGCAAATGTACACGAGCCATCATTTAGACACTATAGAAATGTCAAAGTGATGGCGTCAATTTATCAAGACTCATTCCCACAAGGACCCGGTGGTTAGTGCGGTGGATAGTTGGCGAGGATTCGCCCCACGGTTTCGCGTATCGCCGTGCTGCGGTCCGACGGATTCGTGGTGCGGCTGAGCATTTGCTCATCGCTGCCACGCCACACCAGTTTGCCGTCCTTGCCATCGAGCAGGTCGATCTGGATGGTCGCCACTTTATAGGTCACGTTGCGGGTTTCGTTGTACATCGGCCCGCCCCAGTAGCCGTTCCAGGGATTACCCCAACCGCCGCCATAGTTGGTGGTCACCTGTTGCTGGCGTTCTTCAACGATCAGGTAGGTCTGGACGTTCAAATTACCCTTGCTGCCGGCGGCGGCCGGGCGCAGGCCACGCTGATCCAGTTGATCGGCCACCGATTGGCGGATGCGCTGTTCCGTCAGGTCGCTCTTGATCCGAGGGTCATCGGGGCGATATTGCAGGGCGGGTTCTTTCCAGGTCCAGCTGCGATAGGCGGCGAAGTCGCGGCTGGCATCGAAGTCATTATTGACCTGATTGGCGGCGCAGGCACTGAGCAGCGCGGCCATAGCCAGTAAAGAGAAACGGCGGATCATGATGGTTCTCCGGTTGAAGACATGAACCTGTGGAAGGCTTCCAGACGACAGAAGCTAACTGGGAGGATACGCCGACATGGCCTTTTCTACAGCCTCCCTTATCGCGTCGGCACGCTCACTCTGACTGCCCCGATTGCCAGTTTCTGCACTGGCGCTCCACACCGGCTGGCTTGTGCCCGCATCGAACAGATCCACTCTCACCACTACGACCTGTTCCTGATACGTGCGCACGATCGGCACCGTGTTGTACATGCCGTAACCATTACCGTAACGGTTGTAGCCGCCATAACCACCGCCGTAATAACCGTAGTCGTCCCGAACCTGGCGCAAACGGGTTTCCAGGTGCAGATTGGCGCTGACAAACAGGTCCGCCGGGCGGTTGTTATCGTGCAACGGGCGCAAGCCGCGCTGATCGAGGGCGTTGCTGACCGCTTCGGCGACCTGGGCCGAGTCCGCCCAGGCACTGCCCGGTGGCAGTTGACCGTTGAGCCAGGCCCAACTGCGATAGCGCCCATAGTCACGCGGCGGTGCCGGGTAGGCGCTGCGGTCGAAGGTGTTGGCCGCCTGGGGCGGTGCGGGTGGCAAGGGGTTGGAGGTCGCCACATAAGGGTTGCTGCCCTGGCAGGCCGCCAACCCGAGACAGATCACCAGTAACCCTGAACAACTTTTCATGTTGCGCTCCGATCAGACCGGCCGACAGATCCAGTGCAAATAGCGTCCAAGCCCGGCAAAACTTGGATGACGACGGTGGGCCAGCTCCATTTCGAGCAAGTCCACGAGTTCGGCGCGGGCCTGGAATTCCACCGGCATGTAGTCGTGGAAAACCCGCACCCCACTCTGGGTTTCGACCTGCCACAGGCCCTCAAGTTGCGCCGCCAGTTCACGTGGATCAAGGGGCTGCTGCGGGGTCAGGCTCTGTTTTTCGCCGGCCATGTCGTTCTTGCGCATCTTGCGGAAATGGCCTTTGAGCAAGTTGCGGTAGATCAGCGCGTCGCGGTTGTAGAAGGCCAGGGAGAGCCAGCCGTCCTGTTTGGTCAACTGATGCAGCACCGGCAGGATCGCGTGGGGTTCGGCCAGCCATTCCAGCACGGCGTGGCACAGCACCAGGTCATAGGGCTCGGTGAGTTGACCGAGCAATTCCTGCCACGGAGCCTGAATGAACGTGGCGCTCTGCCCGGCGTCGGCGAAACGCTGGCGGGCGCCTTCGAGCATCGGTTCGGCGGGTTCGGCCAGCGTGACATCATGACCACGCTGGGCCAGCCACAACGACATGTGGCCCAGGCCCGCGCCGATATCCAACACGCGCAGCGGCCGGTCCGGCAGGGTTTCGGCCAGGTCGGCCTGAAGCACCGCCAGGCGGATCGCACCTTTGGCGCCGCCGTAGATTTTTTCGGCAAACCGGGTCGCCAGTTGATCGAAATGACGATCGCTCATCAGCTGAACCTCCGTTCGCTGTCAGCGAGTTTGTTGCGCACCACGTCATTCATGTCCAGCCCCAACTCGCTGCACAACAGCAGTAGATAGAGCACGATGTCGCCAATTTCCTGCCCGGCGTGGGCCAGTTTGTCCGCCGGCAACTGGCGCGACTGGTCTTCGGTCAGCCACTGGAAAATCTCCACCAGCTCGGACATTTCCACGCTCGCGGCCATGGCCAGGTTTTTCGGGCTGTGAAATTGCCGCCAGTCGTTGCGGTCACGGATGGCGTGCAGGCGTTCGGTCAGTTCAACAAGGTTCATCGGGCTCTCCTGAAGGCGTATAGCTTCGGGGGGATGGCCGAGGATGGCAAGTGGGTGATTTTGTATGGGAGCGACGGTGCGGCGATCCGACCTGCTCACGATAGCGGCCTCAAATTCAACATCAATGTTGCCTGACAGATCGCCATCGCGAGCAGGCTCGCTCCCACAGGGGCTATGCAACCCTCTATGCTTGTGGGGAACTCGCCAGCGCAATCCATGGCCCAAGGCTCAAGTCCGGCAAGCATGCCTCCACTTACATCAGGACGTTCACGACATGCAGGTAGAAAGTTTTTTCGAATGGCTCGGCCAGGCACTCGGTTCGGTCATCCGCTTTATCGTTGATGGTCTCAGCGGCTTGTTCAACCTGTTGAGCCATGCCGGCAGCAATTTTGTCGAAGGCTTGTCCCGTGCGCTGGGGATGGATACGTCGATCATCAGCATCATTGCGCTGATCCTGGGGTTGATGCTGCTGTGGTCGGCGATCCGGGCGTTCATGAATGCGTCGATCATCATGGGGATTATCTGGTTGGTGTTGGGCCTTTGGTTGCTGAGCTGGATCATCCACTGACACCACCCATCCCTGTGGGAGCGAGCTTGCTCGCGATAGCGTCGACACATCCGGCATTATCTTGACTGACGCACCGCTATCGCGAGCAAGCTCGCTCCCACAATGGATCGCTGCAGATTCCGAATGTATCGCTACAATGCCCGCTCCCCAAGGAGCCTGCATGTCCAACCTGATTGCCGATTGGCGCGACCGCCCTACCCATCGTCGGGTCTGGGCGCTGGCCGCGCCGATGATTCTTTCGAACATTTCCGTTCCGCTGGTGGCACTGGTCGACAGTACCGTCATCGGCCACCTGCCCCACGCCCATCAGTTGGGCGCCGTCGCGGTCGGGGCCAGCCTGTATACCTTTCTGGCCTGGGGCATGGGTTTTCTGCGCATGGGCACCACCGGTTTCGCCGCCCAGGCCGCCGGGCGCGGGGATGGCGCGGCGTTGCGGCAGATTCTGTTGCAGGGCTTGTTGCTGGCGATGGGGCTGGCGATTGTCCTGGGCGCATTGGGCGTCCCGTTGAGCGGCGTCGCGCTGCACTTCATGCAACCCTCCGCCGAGCTTGACCAACTCACCCGCGAGTTTTTCCACACACGGCTATTCGGCCTGCCGGCGGCGCTGGCCAGTTATGCGCTGGTCGGCTGGTTCCTGGGCACCCAGAACGCCCGGGCGCCACTGGCGATTCTGCTGAGCACCAACCTGGTGAACATCGCGCTGAACCTGTGGTTCGTACTCGGATTGGACTGGGGCGTGGTCGGTGCGGCCCGGGCGTCGGTGATCGCGGAATGGATCGGTGCGTTGATCGGCCTGCTGATGACTCGCAAAGCCCTGCGTGCCTATCCCGGCCACATCGCCTGGGCCGCACTGGCGCTGTGGCAGAGCTGGCGGCCATTGCTGGCCGTCAACCGCGACATTTTCATCCGCAGCCTGGCGCTGCAATCGGTGTTTTTCCTGATCACCGTACAGGGCGCGCGACTCGGTGATGCCACCGTCGCGGCCAACGCACTGCTGCTCAACGGCTTGCTGCTGACCGCCCACGCGCTGGATGGCTTGGCCCATGCCGTGGAAGCCCTGTGCGGGCACGCCATTGGTGCTCGCGATCGAGAGGCGCTGCGTCGCTCATTGGTGGTTGCCTGCGGCTGGTCGCTGCTGGCGAGTCTGGGCTTTGCCGTGCTGTTCGCCTTCGCCGGGCATTTGTTCATCGAGATGCAGACCGACATTCAGAGCGTGCGCGACACCGCGTTCATCTACCTGCCCTACCTCGCCGTGCTGCCGCTGATTGCCGTCTGGAGTTACCTGCTCGACGGGCTGTTCATCGGCGCCACGCGTGCCCGGGAAATGCGCAACGGCATGCTGTTGACGGTCGTTCTGCTGCTGCCGTTCGCCTGGGCACTGCAAGGTTTGGGCAACCATGGGCTGTGGATAACGTTCCTGTTGTTCATGGCGTTGCGTAGCCTGACCCTCGGCGCTTTCGCCTGGTACTTGCGCAAGAACGACGGCTGGTTTGCGGGCAAAGCTCACTGAGTCGGCGTGGCTCTGATGAAGGCGGTGACCGCATCCAGCACCGGCGCCAAACCCCGCATGGGCCGAGACAACGTCGCCACCAGCGTGGCGTGGCCGGTGCGGGCAAAATAGAAGTCCTGAACCGGCACTCCGGCCTGGCGTAATTTGCGCGCCAGGCCACCGGTGTTGCGCGTCGGGTTGACCACCTCATCGTCGCGCGAAGCCATCAACAAGGCGGGCGGTGCGCCTCGACTGACGTGGTTGATGGGCTGCGACTGGGGCGGTGAATCAGGCCAGAAGAATACCGGCCGCACATCCGGATTCTGGATAGGCAGAAAATCATAAGGCCCGGCCAGACCGATCCAGCCGCTCAGATCGTGCGGCGACATCCCCACCGCTCTCAGCAAACCGGGGTCCAGCGCCAGCATGGCGACGTTATAAGCCCCGGAGCTGTGACCCATCAGGTACAGCCGCTGCGGGTTACCGGAAAATTGCCGAATGTGTTCGTGAGTCCAGGCCACGGCTTTGGCGCCATCCTCGAGGAACAATGGATAGCGCACCTGTGGATACAGCCGATAGTCCGCCAGCACCGCAACAACCCCTCGCGACGCCAGAGCCTCGCCGACAAAACCGTAATCACTGCGTGAACCGCTGTTCCAGCTGCCGCCGTAGAAAAACACCACCACCGGGGCGCTCTCTACAGAATGACGAGGCACATACACATCGAGTTTCTGCCGCGGATCATCGCCATAGGCAATCCCCTCGGTCTTGTCGAACGTGCTGTCGGGGGTCAGGGCATTGAGCATTTTCAACGGTGAACACGCCGTCATCATGGCCAGCAAAAAAACGCCCATGACCAGACCGAACAGCCAGCGGATTTTACTCGCCATCAATGTCGAACCTCGTGTTCAGGGTTAATCGTTCTGCCACAGGTTGCGCAGGCTATCGAGACGCTCCTGCTGGGTTGCTCCCGGCAATGGCTGCACGGGCGTAGCCCTTGGGTACTGCAAGCGTAGCCATAACCAGCCATCGAGCACCGGGCGTTCGCTGAAACCCAGCGCCAGCCCTTCCTGCACGAGGGCCCACAGATTGTTGTAGTCGGTCCCGGTGGACCGGCTCCAATGCCAGACGTGCTGTTCAAGCAAGCAGGTTTGCAAGGTGTCGCGCTGACGCGGCGACAGGTTTTCTTCGATGGCCAACGGGCTGACGGCAAGCCCCGGATTGAACAGCTGCTGCCACCCCTGACTGCCGATAGCCCGGTCGGCCCAGGTTCCGCCGAACCAGCGCAACTGAGTGATCGGCCCCATCCAGCGACTCAGTTCCAGGGCATCGCAGGCATCAAAAAAGTAACTGGCGGTGTGGGGGTTGTAGTAACTCAACAACGCACGGTGATGCAGGCCAAAGGTGACGGTCAGCATGCGACGCAAATGCTCGAGCAACTGCGACGGCGAAGCCTCACTGACCAGTAACAAACCGCTCCAGAGGTGCGGTTCGCGCAGGCACAGTTCGGCCAGCGCCGGGCAGCCCTTGAGGTCGACCAACACCGGCCCGTGCTCGCGTAACGGCTGCAACTCGGTGTTATCGAACAGCCAGAACCGCCGGGCCTGCGCAAACTGATGGATCAGCCTCGCGCCAGCCCGGGGCGTCCCCGGTACGTCGAGCAACAACCATTGCGCGACTGAGTCGGGCGCCTGGGCGACGATCATGCCGCACCGCTCTGGCCAAGCCTTGTCGCGGCCCGGCAGGTGCAAAAGGCTTGCGCGCAATGGCTGAAACTACCCCCGCCAGGCAACAGACACAGCAGCACGATCGGTTCGCTCGATTGCAACAAACGCAGTAATCCGTCGCCAGCAGTGTCGGCATCTGTTGTCGCGGTGGCTGGAAGTTCGGGCAAGCCTGACGCTTGGTGGAAAGAAGGGCCGGGAAGAAACCCGGTGATTAACGGTTGATCCGGATCCCCTTCGATAAAGCTCACCAGCACCTGCGCGCCTTCTCTCAACGGCATGGCATGCGCACCGCCCAATTCCGGCGCCAATGGCAGCCAGCAGTGGCTGGGCGCAGCGCCTTCGCCCTGATAGACCCAGTCAAATTGCACGGCAACCGGCCTTGATGAATCGGGTTGCGGCTCATCGACATCGACCACCCACGCCCGCTGCAGGCTGTGCATCCGGGGGATCATGATCGAATGAGGCGCCGCGAGCGGTAACGCCCCGGCAACAGCGCGGATCTGGTTGCCATAAGCACCCCCCGGCGTCTGCCCGCCCTGATGCTCGACATGGATCAGTAGCCAGAGACGGTTCCAGTCCGTACACGGATGGCCGGACAGTAGAACCCGCTGGCCGCTGCGCAACGTGGCCAGGTTCGTCTGACCTTCGCCAGTCTGCATGTTGCATTGAACCTTGAACTGCCGCACGCCAGGCTGTTCGGTGTCGGGCTCAAAGACCATCTCGGCTTCCCGCTGAAAGGGGCCAGGCCCGTCACCAAAGACCAGACAGTGCCCGCGCCGACGATGCTCAAAGTGATAATGAAGCCGTTCCTGGGCACACAGGCGCTGGAGGAACTGCAGATCCGATTCCCGGTACTGCGTACAGAAATCACGCGGCGGGTAATCGCCGCTCAAGTCAAAGCGCCGATCCTTACCGGTAATGCCATGCTCCTTGAGCACCTGGGTGAGGATCTCGGGCACGGAAAGGTTGCTGAAGATGCGCTGGCTGAAACGCTGGGCCAGGCAGGCCAGTTTCGGCTTCAGGCGCACACGGCAAAGCCTGGGCGCAGCACCATGACCCGCCTGGACGAGCTCATGCAACTGCCCGTGAAAACCGGTCCCCGGCGGCCCGAAATGCAAAAAGGCCGGACGGTACAGCAGGCTTGCCAGGTCCAGTGTCGGGTCATCGATCAGCAGGTCCACGTCAAACACGAAGGGTTCGCTGATCGCTTCACTGCCGGTAAAGGCCAAGACCTCAACGGGGCCGGGCAGACCCTCTACATCCAGACGAAATGACGGCTCGTTGACTGGATCGAACATCGGCGATTCTCTACAGGAGGGGCGGCCGGGGATTCTCTCCGAGAGAGTTGGCCGAGTAGAGAGCCGAAGTACAACTTAGGAAATGACCTACGTGAAAAGAGGACCACATCGCTTGGATAGCGAGGATGTGAGTCATTTCGCTTGAAATCAGGGAAGTGTCCCACCAGGTCATCTGAAATTTCCGCAGCACGCGGAACATTTTCCGACAACCTGATGAGACCTGTGCCTTACCTCAAGAAGACAGGTAAGACGAACGGGTCAGGCCCAGGCGCAGCGCGTCGAGGAACTGGGTGCGCTCGGCGGCAGTGATGCGCGCACTCGCGCACTTGTCGCGGTAGTGGGTCATCAGTTCTTCTGGCGACAAGTGCACGTAACGCAGCATGTCTTCGATGGTGTCGTGGGTTTCGATACCCGCGTGGTACACGCTACCGTCGGCGTTCTGGTAGATGTTCACCGAGTCGGTGTCACCAAACAGGTTGTGCATGTCGCCGAGAATTTCCTGGTAGGCACCGACCAGGAAGATGCCCAGCAGGTAGTCCTCGCCTTCGTTCAAACCGTGAACCGGCAAGCTGGTTTCGATGCTCTGCTCGTCGACGTATTGCTTGATCTTGCCGTCGGAGTCGCAGGTCAGATCCTGTAGCACGGCGCGGCGCAGCGGCTCTTCGTCGAGGCGGTGCAACGGCAGAATCGGCAGGACCTGGCCGATGGCCCAGGTGTCCGGCAGGCTCTGGAACACCGAGAAGTTGCAGATGTACTTGTCGGCCAGCTTGTCGTTGAGTTCGTCGAGCACTTGGCGATGTGAACGCTGACGCGCCTTCAATGAGTTGTGCAGGCGACGGCAAACGGCGAAGTAGCATTGCTCGGCCAGGGCTTTCTCGGCCAGGGTCAGCTTGCCATCGGCGTACTGGGTCGCGATGTCGCTCATGTAGTGCGTGGCGCGCCAGTAGGTTTCGGTGACCATCTCGATGTCGGTCGGGCCCAACAGGTCAACCAACCACTGTACGGTTTCCGGCAGCTCTTCCTTGTTATCGATCTTCGGCACGTCGTCGTTGTGCTTCTCGACGTCGGTCACTTGCACCACCAGCATGGCGTGGTGAGCGGTCAGGGAACGGCCGCTTTCGGAGAAGATGTTCGGGTGCGGCAGGCTCTGCGCGTCGCAGAATTCCTTGAGCATCCCGACAACCACACCGGCGTAATCGTCCATGTCGTAGTTGATGGAGCTGGCATTGCGCGAGTGCGTACCGTCGTAGTCGACGCCCAGACCGCCACCGACGTCGATGTGGTCAACCGGCAAGCCGAGGTTGCGCAGTTCGCCGTAGTACCGAATCGCTTCCTTGAAGCCGTGCTGGTAGTCCGCCAGGTTGGCGATCTGCGAGCCCATGTGGAAGTGCAGCAGGCGAATGCCCTGATCCAGGCCGGCCGCGCGGAAGCGCTCGACCACCGACAGCAACTGCGCCGCCGACAGACCGAACTTGGATTTCTCGCCGCCGGTGTCGGCCCACTTCGACGAAGCGAGGGACGACAGGCGCACGCGCAGGCCGACCTGAGGCTTGACCTTCAGCGAGGCGGCTTCTTCGATCACCAGCTCAACTTCGGATTCTTTCTCGATCACGATGAACACGTTGTGGCCCAGCTTCTGGCCCATCAGCGCCAGTCGGATGAACTCGCGGTCCTTGTAACCGTTGCAAACGATGGTGCCGCCCTTCGGTGCCAGGGCCAATACGGCCAGCAACTCAGGCTTGGAGCCGGCTTCAAGACCAATGGACACGTCTTGGGTGGCAATGATGTTTTCGATTACCGCTTCCTGCTGGTTCACCTTGATCGGGTACAGAGCGGTGTATTTGCTCTGGTATTCCAGGCGCTCGATGTTGGCATCGAAGGCGCCGGTCAGCTGACGCACGCGGTCTTGGAGGATGTCAGGAAAACGTACCAGCAACGGCAAGGACAGGCCGCTTTTGCGCAGCTGGTCGACTTGCTCGAAGAGGTCGATAGGCGAACTGGTCGGACCGTTCGGACGAACTTCGACGCGACCGGCGTCATTGATCGCGAAATACCCGGCCCCCCAATGGCGAATCCCGTAAACACTGCGGCTGTCCGCAACTGTCCATTGGCTGCCATCGTCTTTGCGTGTGCGTCTTACGGACATTGAAGTCCCCTATAAAGAAGTCATAGAGCGTCGCCTGGGTTCAGGCCGGCGCAGTCTAAAGAATGAAAATGACGATTAGCCTGCATGCAAGGGCCATAGACCTCACATTCAGCACTGAGTTTAGAAACCGGTCAGAACAGGCTCTGTGAAAACCATGTAGACGACGCCAGGCCAGAGTTGAGTCGGGACTGGATCAAGCCGAGGGTGGTTTTCACAGAGGCTGCTAGCCGCCGGATTTCTTCGCTTTGAAACCCAGCTTGATCAGTTCAGCCAAGAGTAGCTCGACATGATCGCCCTGGATTTCGATGATTGCGTCTTTCAACGCTCCCCCGGTGCCACAGCGTTTCTTCAACGTGGTGGCCAGGTCCTTGAGCGCTTCTTCCGCCAACGGCACGCCGGTGATGGTGGTCACCGTCTTGCCGCCACGCCCCTTGCTTTCGCGACGTACGCGAGCGATGCCGTCGCCGGCAGGGATAACGGTCTGTTTGCAGATACAGGCGTCCACCGGTTGACTGCAATCCGGGCAATGACGACCTGCGTCGGTGGAAAATACCAGGCCACCAAGGGCGGCGAAGGATGCGGCTTTTTTGGCCACCGGCAATCCTCTTGGGAGGACAAAGACTGGTCGCGGCAACTCGGGAAGCTGCCATCGACCGCGAAGCCCCACTCAGGCAGGGGCAGCGCTACTGAGCCAGGTAACGCTGGTTCAGTTTGAAAAGGTCGCGCAGTGTAACGGCAAAAAGCCGACTTGCTAAGAGCCAATCGGCGCCAATTTACAGCTCTTTTGCGACGTCCTCGCCACGGGCGCGCAGATAGCGCTTCAACGCGGCCAGCGAGTCCGGGCAATAAGGCTTTTGCTGGATTTCCAGCAGGACCTGATCGATGGGGAGGAAGCGCGCTTCCAGCACCTCTTCCGGTTGCAGGATCAAGGGGCCGTCCCACACCGCCGAAAACGCCGAACACCAGAGACGGTTGCCGGTGTCCTCGAAGAAGAAGTGATCGTGGGCGCTCAGTTCCACACCGCTCACACCCAGCTCTTCTTCCAGTTCACGTGCAGCCGATTCGGCATACGTTTCGGTGGCGAGCACCATGCCGCCCGCCGCCACATCCCAGTAGCCGGGGTAAATGGCTTTGCTCAGGGTTCGACGGTGAACGCACAGTTCACCGGCCGAATTGAACAGCATGATGTAGGTGCCGCGCCCGATCAGCCCGCGTTCGCGCAGGTCGGAACGGACCAGGGCGCCAAGCAGGTTGTCCTGCTCGTCGACCCAGGCGATGTGTTCGGCATCCGAGGCCGCGCGATGGGCGGCCTCTTTGGCGGTATCGACCATGACTCAGCCCTGATTGAGCAATTGACGCAGATCGATCACTGCGGCGTTGGCCCGGGAGATGTAATTGGCCATGACCAGCGAGTGGTTGGCCAGCACACCGAAGCCGCTGCCATTGAGGATCATCGGGCTCCAGACCGGCTCTTGCGAAGCTTCCAGCTCACGAATGATCTGACGCACGCTGACCGTGGCGTTCTTCTTGGCCAGCACATCGGCGAAGTCGACTTCGATGGAGCGCAGCAAGTGCGACAGCGCCCAGGCCTGGCCGCGGGCTTCGTAGAACACGTTGTCGATCTGCATCCACGGGGTTTCGACGATTTCTTCATCGACCTGCGGCACCTGACCCGGGGCCAGGACTTCGGTTTTCAGAGCAGTGTTGAGCTTGACCCGGCCCACGCTGGCCGACAGCCGTTGCGACAGCGAACCCAAACGGGTACCGACATCGCCCAGCCAGTTATTCAGGTTGTCGGCGCGAGCATAGAACAGCGCACTTTTCTGACTTGGGTCGGACAGTCGCGCCTGGTAACGACTCAGGGAATTGATGCCTTCCTGGTACTCGGACTCACTGGAGGGCAGCACCCAGCTCTTGTTGTCGAAGTTGAAACGCGGCTCGGCCTTGGCCAGGTCGGCGTCTTCGGTGGACTGCGACTGAGAACGCGCGAAGTCTTTACGCAGTGCTCGACTCAGGTCGCGGACCTGGACCAGCACGCCGTATTCCCAGCTCGGCGTGTTGTCCATCCACAGGCCCGGCGGGAAACGGTCGTTGGAAATATAGCCACCCGGCTTGCTCAGCAACGTACCGGCGACAGTCTTGAGGGTTTCCACCGTGGTGTACCCGATGACCATCTGCTTGCCTTCTTTCTCGGCCGCCACTTGCGCATTCTGTTGAACCGGGAACAGCGCAGGCTCTTGGCTCCAATACCAGCCCAGCCCGATCGCCACCAGCAGGTAAAGGCCAATCAGCGTGGCCAGCGCCCGGCTGAACAACAGGCCGCCGACGTAACTGCGGGTGGCCGATTTCGGTTCAGCGGCACGTTCAGGCGCGCTGCCCGCGCGATTCTTCCAGTCCAGCATGGCGATATCCTTTCAATCACTTGAGTTCATCGGTTCGACCACAACCCTACGCCATCGTGCCTCGTTTGCCGCGCATTAAATCCGGCGGGAAACAGCGGGACTTACAATGACCGCGATCAGGGGCCACTATAAATGAAGCGCAGCGGCGAGCCTATGCGACCAACCAGTCAGAAACTGAATGAGGCCGCTTTGCAGATTATTGACACACGACGCTCATGGGATTGAAAAGAGGTGCTAGCATAGAGCCACCAGTCGATCTCAGCATGCACCCTAACTAGTAGTCAGGATATGACCGAGCCAGAAGACCCCAGCCGTGAGCGCCTCAAGCACCACTTTGCCCAGCGGGTAATTCATCAGGCACGTCAGATTCTTGAGATATGGCAGCGCCTGCAACGCAGCGAGTGGTCCACCACCGATTTATCGGAACTGAGCGAGGCCAACCTGCGCCTGCTGCGGTTTGCCGAACGTTTCGAGCAGCCGGAACACACGCAACTGGCGCGCCACATCGGCCAGTCGCTGGAGGCTGTCGACGCCAATCGCGGACGCCTGAGCAGCGGCCTGATCACCGACCTCAATCGCTTGATGCAGCGCCTGTCGCGTACCGGCCTGCGCCACGGCGACCAGCTCGAACAAACCTTCCTGCCGCCGTTGCGCAAGCCGATCTACGTGATGTTGCAGGATCACGACCGCGCCGAGCGCCTGGCCAAGCAACTGGAATTTTTCGGGCTCAGCGCCCAATCCCTGGACAGCGTTGCGGCGTTTCGCTCCTCGATGATCGAGCGCTTGCCCGCAGCGATCGTCATGGACGTGGACTTCAGTGGGACCGGCATCGGCCTGAAACTGGCCGCCGAAGCCCAGGTCGGACTGGACGAGCCTTTACCGCTGCTGTTCTTCAGCTTGCTCGAAACCGACACCCCGACCCGCCTCGCCGCCGTGCGCGCCGGTGGCCAGGAATTTCTCACCGGCACCCTCGAAGCCTCGAGCCTGCTGGAGAAGATCGAAGTCCTGACCTGTGTCGCCCAGTACGAACCTTATAAAGTGCTGATCATCGACGACTCCCGCGCCCAGGCCTTGCACACCGAGCGCCTGTTGAACAGCGCCGGGATCGTCACGCGCACCTTGATCGACCCGATTCAGGCCATGGCCGAACTGGCGGACTTTCAGCCGGACCTGATCATCCTCGACATGTACATGCCGACCTGCACCGGCACGGAGCTGGCCAAGGTGATCCGGCACAACGACCGCTACGTCAGCGTACCGATCATTTACTTGTCGGCCGAAGACGATCTGGACAAGCAACTCGACGCCATGAGTGAAGGCGGCGACGACTTCCTGACCAAGCCGATCAAGCCGCGGCACCTGATTACCACCGTGCGCAACCGCGCAGCGCGGGCACGCAATCTGAAAGCGCGGATGGTCCGCGACAGCCTGACCGGTTTGTACAACCACACCCACATCCTGCAATTGCTCGAAGACTGCAGCTTCCGCGCCCGCCGCGAGAGCAAGCCGTTGAGTTTTGCGATGCTCGACATCGACCACTTCAAACGGGTCAACGACAGCCACGGCCATCCCATGGGTGATCGGGTCATCAAGAGTCTGGCGCTGTTTCTCAAGCAGCGGTTGCGCAAAACCGACTTCATCGGCCGCTACGGTGGCGAGGAATTCGCCATTGTCATGCCGGACACCGATCTCGAATCGGCGCACAAAGTGCTCGATGAGATCCGTCAGCGGTTTGCCGAAATCCACTACCCGGCCCAGCCCCAGGATTTGTGGTGCACGTTCAGCGCCGGGGTGGTGGAGCTGTGCGAACACTCCGACAGCCTGATGATGGCCAGCCAGGCCGACGAAGCGCTGTACCGCGCCAAGGACGGTGGACGCAACCGCGTGCAGGCTGCGCGGACGTCAAAGCAAAGTGCCACTTTTTCATCGGAATGGACCCATTCGGTCATAACCCTGTAACAGAAACGCAATAACTTCAGGCGCTTACCATTCTGCCGTTGGTAGACCCGCGATGCGCCTGAAGCTGCTGACCAATCTCAACACCCTCCTTTTAGTCGCCGTGTGCGTAGCCCTTGGCGCGACGCTCTGGTGGTCGCAAAAAGCCCTCGAGCGCCCCTATCTGCTGATGGAGCGCTACCTCGGCTTGTCCCAGCAATTTCAAAATGAAGTGGCGCGCAACGTCGAGGATTACCTCGCCAGCGGCGATGCCCTGCGCCTGAGCAGCGCCAGCCAGGCCATCGACAGCCTGCAAAAGGAACTCGGTGAGTTGCCCCCAGCCCTGGCCGACACCTTGCGCCCGAGCCTGTCGAACCTGAGTGAATTCAGCAAGACCGACCTGCTGGCTGCCGGCAAACTTGCCGGTGATCCTCAAGCGTTGCTGCTGCAAGCTGAACGCGAACTCGGCGCCAGTCTCGACCAACTCAGCCAATACGCCAACGGCAACCCGGCGTACCTCGCGCCCTTGCTCTCCGCGTCCCAGCATTTGGGCAAGCTGTCGCTGGCCCGGGATAAGCTGGTCAGCAGCGGTCGCAGTGAACTGGCCGCCGATGTCGAGCGCGAAGTCGCCAGCATTCGTGCGCAGGCTGAGCTGATCGGCGCCTTGCCGCTGCTCGGGGTGGCCGCCAGCAGCGAATCCGGCACCGATGATTTCGCGGCGATGATGGGGTTGGAGAACACCGAAAAAACCGTCGCCGAAGATGCCGGCGTCGGCCTCAAACGGGAACTCAACAGCCTGCTGACGCGTTACCCCGCTGAACTGGCGCGCACTCGCGAGCAGATCCAGAAACGCACCGACCTCAGCACCGCGACGCACCTGAAAATCGCCGACGTGCAGCAGGCCATTGCCGGCCTGGAGCCGGTGGTCCGCGCCCAACATGGGCAGATTCAGGGCGAAGTGCGCTTGATGCAAGGCGTGATGATCGGCCTGATTCTGCTGATCGCCTTGTTGATCGACACCTTGCAACGAAAACTGGCCCGGACACTGACCAACCTCGCCCCGGCCCTGTCGACCTGGGCCGAAGGCGACTTCAGCCAGGACATTCAACTGGGCAAGACCAATCGCGAACTGCACGACATTGAAGCCTCGCTCAATCGCTTGCGTGCGTATCTGGTGGACCTGGTCGGGACTATTCGTCTCAATGCCGAACAGGTCGCCGGCAGTAGCCGCACCCTGGCCGAATTAAGCAACGACTTGCACAGCGGCGCCGAACACCAGGCGGGCGACACCGCGCTGATCCGCGATTCTCTGGGTGAACTGGAAGCAACGATTCAACAAGTCGCCGGCGATGCCAGCCAGGCCGCCGACGCCAGTCGTCACGCCGGACTGGCGGTCGAGCACGGGCAGAAAGTCATCGGCCTGAGCCTCACCGGCCTGCATGCGTTGGTGGGTGAAGTGCAAGGCAATGCGCAGATGATCGAGCACCTGGCTGAAGAATCGGCAACCATCGGCGGCGTGCTGACGGTGATCCGCTCGATTGCCGACCAGACCAACCTGCTGGCCCTGAACGCCGCCATCGAAGCCGCCCGCGCCGGGGAAATGGGTCGCGGGTTTGCGGTGGTGGCGGAGGAGGTTCGCTCACTGGCGCAACGCACCGCCGGGGCCACGGCAGAGATCCAGACCTTGATCGCCGGCCTGCAAACCGCCGCGCGGCAATCGGTGGAAGGCATGCGCGCGCAGGTCGAACACGCCGAAGCCACGGCCAATCAGGCGCAAGCGGCCGACGGTGCACTGGATAAAATCGTCGGGGCGATCCAGACCATTTCCGACACTGCCGTGCGCATTGCCGATGTCACTGCGCAGCAGAGTGGTGCCGTCAGTGAGATCCGCGATCACAGCGAGCGGATTCACCAATTGGGTGGGGATAACTTGTTGCGTATTGGTGAGGGGCGCGTGCAAGGGGAGAACTTGTTGGTGTTAGGTGGGCGACTGCATACAGCCGTTCAGGCTTTCCGGGTCTGACACACCGCCATGCCTCGCTCCTACAGGGGCGGGGCAATCCGCGCGACTGTCCGCTATCATGCCCCCAATTCCGATACGCGAGATTGTCATGCGCCGTTTGCTCTGCCTGCTGCTTTTAGTGCTCGCCCTGCCGGCAAACGCCGCCGGGTTGCTGGAGAGTCGACCCAGTTCCACGTTGGGCTCGATCAACAACAGCGCCGACTTCCTGCCGGTGCGCGAGGCATTTCAGCTGAGCCTGGTCGACAGCACGCCGCAATCGATCAAGCTGCGATTTGTCGCCACAGAAGGCTACTACCTCTACCGGCACCGCTTTCAGTTTCGCGCCGAACCGGCTGAGGTTGGCCTTGGCGCGGCGCAATTGCCCCAGGGCGAACAAAAGCACGATGAATACTTCGGCGACGTCGAGGTCTATCACGGCGTGCTCGACGTGGAAGTGCCGCGCACCGATCCCCGCGCCTTCACGCTGGCCGTGACCTATCAGGGCTGCGCGGACAAAGGCCTGTGTTATCCGCCCGAAACCGAACGACTGAACATTGATGGCATTGGCGCACCGACGCCCGCCACGGCCCAGAGCTGGAGCTGGAGCTGGCGCGAGCTCGCCTTGTTCTTTCTCGCGGGTCTGGGCTTGACCTTCACCCCGTGCGTGTTGCCGATGCTACCGATCCTCTCCGGCGTGGTATTGCGCGGCCAGGTCGGTGGGTTACGCGGTTTCAATCTGTCGCTCGCTTATGTGCTGCCCATGGCCGCCTGCTTCGCCCTGCTGGGGGCGTTGATGGGGATGTTCGGCGCCCAGCTCAACCTTCAGGCACGCCTGCAATCGGCGTGGGTGCTGGTGCCGTTCGCGATGTTTTTTGCGGTGTTTGCCCTGGCGATGTTCGGCGTGTTTGAACTCAAGTTGCCACAGGCCATCAGCAGTCGCCTGGACCGGATCGCCGGGCGCACCGAAGGCGGTTCGCTATGGGGCGCCGCGGTCCTGGGCGTGGTGTCCAGCCTGCTGGTTTCGCCCTGCGTGTCGGCGCCGCTGGCCGGTGCGCTGCTTTACATCAGCGCCAGCGGCGATGCGCTGGGGGGTGGATTGAAACTGTTCATGCTCGGCCTCGGCATGGGCGCGCCGTTGTTACTCGTGGCCACCGGCGGCGCAGCCTGGCTGCCGAAAAGCGGGCCGTGGCTGGTCTATGTGAAAAATGCGATTGGCGTGTTGTTGCTGGGATTGGCAATCGGGCTGGTCAGTCGCGTATTGCCGGGGCAAATCACCTTGCTGCTGATCGGTTTGCTGGCCGGCGGTGTCGGCTTGTTCATGGGCGCGCTGGAATTCGTCTACAAACCGCCGCGAAAACGCCTCGGCCAACTGCTCGGGATGTTTCTGCTGTTTTACGCACTGGCCTGTTGGTTCGGGGCGTTCAGCGGGCAGACCGACCCGTTCAACCCGATTGGCCAACCGCGCATCATTGCCGGCACCGAACAGCCGCAAAACACCAGCGCCTGGCAAACCATCAGCACCCCGGCCGACCTTGATCGCACCCTCGCCGAGGCCAAATCCGCCGGCACTCCGCTGCTGCTCGACTGGTACGCCGACTGGTGCATCAGCTGCAAAGTCATCGAACGCGAAGTGCTCAACAACGCCACCGTCATCGAACGCCTGAAAGGCTATCGCCTCGTGCGTTTCGACATCACCGCCAGCAATGCCGAACAACGCGCCTTGCTCGATCGCTACAAATTGTTCGGCCCTCCGGCCCTGATGTTTTTCGGCAAGGACGGTGTCGAACACGCCGATGTGCGAGTGATCGGCGAGATCAACGCAGCAGACTTCGCCGAACGTGTTGCGAAAGCAAATGACCGGATTTAACAACCCGGTCACATATTTCGCGCAAACATCGGCCATCGTGCTGGCTTTTGCATAGAACTGGACAGTCACAAAGGCTTTGCGGCATAGTCGCCGAGTTCTGATAACTGCACACAGATAACAAGGAACAGCAGATGGCGACGCTATTGGTTCTGCACGGACCCAACCTGAACTTGCTCGGCACCCGCGAACCGGGCACCTATGGCGCTACGACACTGGCGCAGATCAACCAGGACCTGGAACGCCGTGCCCGTGAATCCGGCCACCATTTGCTGTACCTGCAAAGCAACGCCGAGTACGAATTGATTGACCGCATCCACGCTGCGAAAGGCGAAGGTGTGGACTTCATTCTGATCAACCCAGCAGCTTTTACGCACACAAGTGTCGCATTACGTGACGCGCTGCTGGCGGTGAGCATCCCATTCATCGAAGTGCATTTGTCTAACGTGCACAAACGCGAACCTTTCCGCCATCACTCTTACTTCTCCGACGTAGCGGTGGGAGTGATCTGCGGCCTTGGCGCCAGCGGTTATCGACTGGCCCTGGAGGCCGCCCTGGAACAGCTTGAACAACAAGCTATACGCCCCTGACCGACCCTTGGGAGTTGATGATTCATGGATATCCGTAAAGTTAAGAAACTGATCGAACTGCTGGAAGAGTCCGGCATCGACGAGCTCGAGATCAAGGAAGGCGAAGAGTCCGTACGCATCAGCCGTCATAGCAAGACCCCGGCTCAGCAGTTCTACGCACCGGCACCGATGCAACAGGCGCCTGCGCCAGTGGCTGCTGCTCCGGTTGCCGCGGCAGCACCTGCTGCTCCGGCCGCGCCCGCGCTGAACGGCACCGTTGCCCGTTCGCCGATGGTCGGTACGTTCTATCGCAAATCTTCGCCAAGCTCGCCGTCCTTTGTTGAAGTCGGCCAGACCGTGAAGAAAGGCGACACTCTGTGCATCGTCGAAGCCATGAAGATGATGAACCACATCGAAGCTGAAACCAGCGGTGTGATCGAATCCATCCTCGTCGAAGACGGCCAGCCGGTTGAGTACGACCAACCGCTGTTCACCATCGTTTGAACCGCGGAGAAACTTTGATGACTGCGAAGTTGGAAAAAGTTCTGATCGCCAACCGCGGTGAGATTGCCCTGCGGATCCTGCGTGCCTGCAAAGAGATGGGCATCAAGACTGTCGCCGTTTACTCCAAGGCCGACAAAGAGCTGATGCACCTGGGCCTGGCAGACGAATCCGTCTGCATCGGTCCGGCCTCGGCCGCACACTCTTACCTGCACATACCGGCCATCATCGCCGCGGCCGAAGTGACCGGCGCCACCGCCATTCACCCAGGCTACGGTTTCCTTGCGGAAAACGCTGATTTCGCTGAACAGGTCGAGAACTCCGGCTTCGCGTTCATTGGCCCGAAAGCCGACACCATTCGCCTGATGGGCGACAAGGTATCGGCCAAGCACGCCATGATCGCTGCTGGCGTTCCAACCGTTCCGGGGTCCGACGGCCCGTTGCCTGAAGACGAAGAAACCGCTTTGCGCATCGGTCGCGAAGTCGGTTACCCGGTGATCATCAAAGCCGCTGGCGGCGGTGGTGGTCGCGGCATGCGCGTTGTGCATAAAGAAGAAGACCTGATCTCCTTCGCCAAACTGACCCGCACCGAAGCAGGCGCGGCGTTCGGTAACCCGATGGTCTATCTGGAAAAATTCCTGACTAACCCACGTCACGTGGAAGTCCAGGTGCTTTCCGACGGCCAGGGTCACGCCATCCATCTGGGCGACCGCGATTGCTCGCTGCAACGTCGCCACCAGAAGGTTCTCGAAGAAGCGCCGGCACCGGGCATCGACGAGAAGGCTCGCGCGGAAGTCCTCGCCCGCTGCGTCAAGGCGTGCATCGACATCAACTACCGTGGCGCAGGCACTTTCGAGTTCCTGTACGAGAACGGCGCGTTCTATTTCATCGAAATGAACACCCGCGTTCAGGTTGAGCACCCGGTTTCGGAAATGGTCACCGGCATCGACATCGTCAAGGAGATGCTCAGCATCGCCGCTGGCAACAAGCTGTCGTACACCCAGGAAGACGTGGTTATCCGCGGTCATGCCCTGGAATGCCGAATCAACGCCGAAGACCCGAAAACCTTCATGCCGAGCCCAGGCACGGTCAAGCATTTCCACGCACCAGGCGGCAACGGCGTTCGCGTCGATTCGCACCTGTACAGTGGCTATGCCGTTCCGCCGAACTACGATTCGTTGATCGGCAAGCTGATCACCTACGGCGCAACCCGTGATGAAGCGCTGGCGCGCATGCGCAATGCGCTGGACGAAATCGTTGTCGACGGGATCAAGACCAACATCCCGCTGCACCGCGACCTGGTCCGCGATGAAGGCTTCTGCAAAGGTGGGATCAATATCCACTACCTGGAACACAAGCTGGCTGGCGAAAAGCACTAAGCTTTAGCCCGATCAACAAAGCCGCCCTAGGGCGGCTTTGTTGTTTCTGGAGATTGCTACGCACAGAAACCCTGTGGCGAGGGGGCGTGCTCCCGCTCGGCTGCGCAGCAACCGCAAAACCATTCAACTTCGCTGTATCAGACTGATCCGACCTTGCCATTTTGGGAGCGCTTCGCGCTCCAGCGGGAGCAAGCGCCCTCGCCACAGGTGATTTGTTAACCGCTGAACCCTGGCAACCCGGTCGTCTTCTGCGCCGCGCTCGCGTAAACTTGCGCGCTTCTCGCAGCCCGCTAGGCTGCAATCAATATTTTTCAAAGGTGCCCGCCATGCCTTGGCTGCAAGTCCGTCTCGCCATCAGCCCAGAACAAGCCGAAACCTACGAAGACGCTTTCCTTGAAGTGGGCGCCGTATCGGTGACGTTCATGGACGCCGAAGATCAGCCGATCTTCGAACCAGAACTCAACACCACGCCGCTGTGGTCGCACACACACCTGCTGGCCCTGTTCGAAGGTGGCACCGAAGCCGCCACCGTACTGGCCCACCTTGAGTTGCTGACCGGCAGCCCGCTGCCCGAACATCACAGCGAAGTCATCGAAGACCAGGACTGGGAACGCAGCTGGATGGACGATTTCCAGCCAATGCGCTTCGGCCAACGCCTGTGGATCGTCCCAAGCTGGCACGCCGCCCCTGAACCCGACGCCGTGAACATTCTGCTGGACCCCGGCCTGGCGTTCGGCACCGGTACGCACCCGACCACCGCACTGTGCCTGGAATGGCTCGACGGTCAGGACCTCAAAGACTGCAACGTCCTCGACTTCGGTTGCGGCTCGGGGATTCTGGCGATTGCCGCCCTACTGCTGGGTGCCAAGGAAGCCGTCGGCACCGACATCGACGTGCAGGCGCTCGAAGCTTCCCGCGACAACGCCGGGCGCAACAACATTGCCGACGCACTCTTCCCGCTGTACCTGCCGGAAGATCTGCCACAGGTTCAGGCCGACGTGCTGGTGGCCAACATTCTGGCCGGACCGCTGGTTTCCCTGGCGCCGCAATTGTCCAGCCTGGTCAAGCCCGGTGGTCGTCTGGCGTTGTCGGGCATCCTCGCCGAGCAAGGCGAAGAAGTCGCCAAAGCCTACGCTCAAGACTTCGATCTGGACCCGATCGCCAATCGCGATGGCTGGGTGCGCATCACTGGCCGTCGGCGCTAGAATGAGCGCCTGCATAAACCGGATCGCCGCATGACCGACAGCTTCGTCACCCAGTGCCCGCATTGCCAAACCAGCTTCCGCGTCAGCCATGCCCAATTGAGCGTGGCCCGTGGAGTGGTTCGTTGCGGCTCGTGCTTGCAGGTGTTCAACGCCGCCAAGCAGCTGCTTGAGCAACGGGCCGACAAGGAAGCGGTCAAACCGGTCGCCCCCGCCATTGTCGAACCGCCGGCACAGCGCGCCATCAGCCAAAAGCAATGGTCCGCCGCCGAATTGGATCTGGACAGCCTGGACCTGGACGAAGAACTCGCCCGGCTCGAACAGCGGGAAATCCAGCCCACCACGGAATTCGGCCGGCACCACGAAAACGGCCTCAGTGCTCGCCGCGACTCTGTCGAGCACGACGATGAACCCTGGTCCGACAGCCTCTTCAGCGAATCGGCAACCGATCGCGCCCAGGCGATCGAAGCCGACCAACGGGAAACGCAGACCGAACCGGGCAAGCACTCGCGCACGGAACCTTCGTTCTCGCTGGAACCGGTTGATCTGGACGACGAGCCCAAGGTGCCACAACTGCGCCTGAATGATCCGCTCGACATGCCCCTGCACCATGATCGCCTGTCGGCAACCGATGCACCTGACGACGACCTGCCCCCGATTGCCCCTCTGCGCAAGCGGCACGAACGCAGCGAGTCGACCGAACGGGCCGACGCCTTGCAGGACCTGACCGACGACCCGCTGCAACTGGATTGGCAACAACGTCGCTCCCCCTGGGGCCGACGGCTTTTCTGGCTGCTGCTGGTCCTGCTCGGTGCCGGCGCTCTCGCCGGCCAATACATCGCTTACCATTTCGACGAACTGGCGCGCCAGGATCAGTACCGTCCGTGGTTCCAGCAACTGTGCCCGCAAGTCGGCTGCACGGTGCCATCGAAAGTTGATATCGCGAAAATCAAAAGCAGCAACCTGGTGGTCCGCAGTCACCCTGAATTCAACGGTGCGCTGGTGGTCGATGCGATCATCTACAACCGCGCGCCCTTCTCCCAGCCCTTCCCGCTGCTGGAACTGCGCTTCGCCGACCTTAACGGCCACCTGATCGCCAGCCGGCGCTTCAAGCCCGGCGAGTACCTCAACGGCGACCTCGAAGGCCTGGCAGAGATGCCGCCGCAAACGCCGATCCACATCGCACTGGATATCCTCGATCCAGGCTCCAAAGCGGTGAATTACAGCCTGAGCTTCCATTCGCCCGAGTGAAACGCTTCAGTGTTACGGCATTGACGGCATATTTCTGACTTTGACCGCTCTTACCAAACCACTGGCGATAACAGAATTACTGTTCAGATTTTGTTCAATTCAGCCTTTATCCAGTCATCGAGAGCGGGTATCATGCCAACCCTTTTTCGAACTCTCATGATCCGGCCCCACAACAGGGAAGTCCTATGTCGGCGGTACGCATCGGTCCATATACATTGCACAACGGCTTGATTCTCGCCCCCATGGCGGGCGTCACCGACCAGCCCTTTCGTCAGCTGTGCAAGCGACTGGGCGCAGGGCTTGTAGTCTCGGAAATGGTCACCAGCGACATGAGCTTGTGGAACACCCGCAAATCGCGGATGCGCATGATCCACGAAGGTGATCCCGAGCCACGCTCGGTCCAGATCGCCGGAGGTGATGCACAGATGCTGGCGGATGCGGCCCGGGCCAACGTCGAACTGGGCGCACAGATTATTGACATCAACATGGGCTGTCCGGCGAAGAAGGTCTGCAACAAGGCCGCCGGTTCCGCGCTGTTGAAGGATGAAGCATTGGTGACCGAGATCCTGCAAGCCGTCGTGGCTGCGGTTGATGTGCCGGTCACCCTGAAGATCCGTACCGGCTGGGACCGGGACAACAAGAACGGCCTGACGGTGGCGAAGATCGCCGAGCAGGCAGGCATTACGGCGTTGGCGGTCCATGGCCGCACCCGCGCCGACCTGTACACCGGTGAAGCCGAGTACGACACCATTGCCGCGATCAAGCAGGCGGTGTCGATGCCGGTCTTTGCCAACGGCGATATCGATTCACCCGAGAAGGCCCGGTACGTGCTCGACGCGACCGGTGCCGATGGCCTGCTGGTAGGCCGGGCCGCCCAGGGGCGGCCATGGATTTTTCGTGAGATCGATCATTTTCTGCGTACCGGTGAAAAACTCCCGGCGCTGGCATTGATCGAGGTGGAACGCATTCTGCTAGAGCATCTGGCTGCGCTGCACGTCTTCTATGGAGACGTGATGGGCGTCCGTATCGCTCGAAAGCATGTGGGCTGGTATCTCGCAACCTTGCCGGGCGCCAGGGAGTTTCGCGCCCACTTCAATCGTTTGGAAGATACGGAAGCACAATGCGCCAACGTTCAGGGCTTCTTCGCCGAACGTTACAAGAGCCTGACAGGGGACGGAGAAGGGGTGGCCGCATGACGATGATGACCGAGACTTTAGTGAGTGGAACAACACCCGTGAGCGACAACGTGAATTTGAAACAGCACCTCAATACGCCGAGCGAAGAAGGTCAGACCCTTCGCGGGAGTGTCGAGAAGGCGCTGCACAATTATTTCGCCCACCTTGAGGGCGCTGCCGTCACGGATGTGTACAACCTGGTGCTCTCCGAAGTCGAGGCCCCCCTGCTCGAGTGCGTGATGAACTACGTCAAGGGCAACCAGACCAAGGCCAGCGAGCTGCTCGGGCTGAACCGAGGCACGCTGCGCAAGAAACTCAAGCAGTACGATTTGCTGTAAGCATTCAATCAAACCAGAAAGGCGCCCGCGTAAAAACGGTCGCCTTTTTTGCTGACTCCTTTGCTTTTGATGGAAATTGAAATGACCGACCAGACTACCCGCCTGCCGATCCGCCGCGCCTTGATCAGCGTTTCCGACAAGACCGGGATCCTCGAATTCGCCAAAGAGCTTGAAGCCCTGGGCGTCGAGATCCTCTCCACCGGCGGAACGTTCAAGCTGCTGCGCGACAACGGTGTTGCTGCAGTGGAAGTCGCGGACTACACCGGTTTCGCGGAAATGATGGACGGTCGGGTGAAAACCCTGCATCCGAAAATCCACGGCGGGATCCTCGGTCGTCGCGGTATCGACGACGCCATCATGAACGAGCACGGCATCAAGCCGATCGACCTGGTGGCGGTCAACCTGTACCCGTTCGAAGCCACCATCAACAAGCCTGGCTGCGATCTGCCGACCGCCATCGAAAACATCGACATCGGCGGCCCTACCATGGTCCGCTCGGCCGCAAAAAACCATAAAGACGTGGCCATCGTGGTGAACGCCGGCGATTACGCCAGCGTGCTGGAAAGCCTGAAGGCCGGCGGCCTGACCTACGCTCAGCGTTTCGACCTGATGCTCAAGGCCTTCGAACACACCGCGGCCTATGACGGCATGATCGCCAACTACATGGGCACCGTGAACCAGGCCGCCGAGACCCTCAGCACCGAAGGTCGCAGCGAGTTCCCGCGCACCTTCAACAGCCAGTTCGTCAAGGCACAGGAAATGCGCTACGGCGAGAACCCGCACCAGAGCGCGGCGTTCTACGTGGAAGCCAAGCCTGCCGAAGTCGGTATCGCCACCGCGACCCAACTGCAAGGCAAAGAGCTGTCGTACAACAACGTCGCCGACACCGACGCCGCGCTGGAATGCGTGAAGAGCTTCGTCAAGCCGGCTTGCGTGATCGTCAAGCACGCCAACCCGTGCGGCGTTGCGGTCAGCCCGGACGCAGAAGGCGGTATCCGCCAGGCCTACGAACTGGCCTATGCCACCGACACCGAGTCGGCGTTCGGCGGCATCATCGCGTTCAACCGCGAGCTGGATGCTGAAACCGCCAAGGCCATCGTCGAGCGTCAGTTCGTCGAAGTGATCATCGCCCCAAGCGTCAGCGAAGAAGCCCGCGCCATCGTGGCGGCGAAAGCCAACGTGCGCCTGCTGGCCTGCGGCGAGTGGTCGGCTGATCGCGCCGCTGCCTGGGACTACAAACGCGTCAACGGCGGTTTGCTGGTACAGAGCCGCGACATCGGCATGATCGGCGCCGATGACCTGAAAGTCGTGACCAAGCGCGCCCCGACCGAGCAAGAGATCCACGACCTGATCTTCGCCTGGAAAGTTGCCAAGTACGTTAAGTCCAACGCCATCGTCTACGCCAAGAACCGTCAGACCATCGGCGTCGGCGCTGGCCAGATGAGCCGCGTGAACTCCGCCCGTATCGCTGCAATCAAGGCTGAACACGCTGGTTTGCAGGTGGCAGGCTCGGTGATGGCCTCCGACGCGTTCTTCCCGTTCCGCGACGGCTTGGACAACGCGGCCAAGGTCGGCATCACCGCGGTGATCCAGCCGGGTGGCTCGATGCGTGACGCGGAAGTGATTGCCGCTGCTGATGAAGCCGGTATCGCCATGGTGTTCACCGGCATGCGCCACTTCCGTCACTAATCAGACAACGGCCGCACTGAAGCCGGCATCTGCTGCGTTGGAGGCTACCTTGATGATGCTCATTGCCAAAAGCAACTCCGCTCATCAAGGTAGCCTCCGCCTTGCATCTACCGACTTCATTGCGACCTCCTTCAGCGTAAAGCGCTTTAGGTTCTAAAACAGAATTAGCGTCATCCGAGGTTTTTGAAATGAATGTTTTGATCATTGGCAGCGGTGGCCGTGAACACGCACTGGCCTGGAAAGTGGCTCAGGATCCGCGTGTACAGAAAGTGTTCGTTGCCCCGGGCAACGCCGGCACCGCCATTGAAGCCAAGTGCGAGAACGTCGCTATCGACGTGCTGGCCCTTGAGCAGCTGGCCGATTTTGCCGAGAAAAACGTCTCCTTGACCATCGTTGGCCCGGAAGTGCCACTGGTCGCTGGCGTCGTCGATCTGTTCCGCTCCCGTGGCCTGGATTGCTTCGGCCCGACGGCCGGTGCGGCCCAGCTGGAAGGTTCGAAAGCCTTTACCAAGGATTTCCTGGCGCGCCACAAGATCCCGACCGCCGATTACCAGAACTTCACCGAGATCGAGCCGGCCCTGGCTTATCTGCGTGAAAAAGGTGCGCCGATCGTGATCAAGGCCGACGGCCTGGCCGCCGGTAAAGGCGTGATCGTTGCCATGACCCTGGCCGAAGCCGAAGACGCCGTGCGCGACATGCTCGCGGGCAATGCGTTCGGCGACGCCGGTTCGCGCGTCGTGATCGAAGAATTCCTGGATGGCGAAGAAGCCAGCTTCATCGTCATGGTCGACGGCAAGAACGTGCTGCCGATGGCCACCAGCCAGGACCACAAACGCGTCGGCGACGGCGACATCGGCCCTAACACCGGCGGCATGGGTGCCTACTCCCCAGCCCCGGTCGTGACCGCTGAAGTACACAAGCGCGTCATGGACCTGGTGATCTGGCCGACCGTGCGCGGCATGGCCGATGAAGGCAACGTCTACACCGGCTTCCTGTATGCCGGCCTGATGATCGACAAGGCTGGTAACCCAAAAGTTATCGAGTTCAACTGCCGTTTCGGTGATCCTGAGACCCAACCGGTGATGCTGCGTTTGCAGTCGAGCCTGGTGTTGCTGGTCGAAGCAGCCCTGGCGCAAGCCCTGGACAAGGTCGAAGCGCAATGGGATCCACGTCCGAGCGTCGGTATCGTGCTGGCGGCTGGCGGCTATCCTGGCGACTACGCTAAAGGCGTCGCCATCAACGGTCTGGATGCAGCCGCCGCACTGGAAGGCAAAGTCTTCCACGCCGGCACTGCGCTCAAGGACGGTCAAGTCGTGACCGCCGGTGGCCGCGTGCTTTGCGCTACCGCCATGGGCGCCAGCGTTGATGCTGCCCAGCAACAGGCTTACAAACTGGCGGCAAAAATTGATTGGGAAGGCTGTTTCTATCGCAAGGACATTGGCTACCGTGCCATTGCCCGCGAACGTGGCGAAAATCAGGAATAAGCGATCCGTTCGGCAGGGCTTGTGCTTCAGGCCCTTGCCGGACTGTTCCGGCGCCGCGCATAGTTATAATCTGGCATCAACCTACGAAGGGATTTCGCCGTGCGCTGGCTCAGGATTGCCATAGGTTTCACTGTCACGCTGCTGACCTTGCTCTGCATGCTTCCGGCCCAGGCCGCGCAAGGCAGTGGCTGGGCGGTATTGCTTGACGAACAGGGCGACCTGCAGCTGAGCGACATCCGTTCCGCGCGCTACACCAATCAATTCAGCCCCATCGAACTCGACCGACTCACCGCGGCCGAGCCCGAAGGAGCGTTGTGGCTGCGCTTCCGGCTCGCACCCGGCAAGCACGAGCAATTGCTGCGAGTATTTGCCCCCGACCTGTCGCACCTCAATCTGTACGTGCTCGACGGCGACACGCTGATCGATCAATTGAACACCGGCACCGAGCAGCCCCAGGCTGACCGTCCCCTGCCCAGCAGCGAATTCATGCTGCCGCTGCCGCAAAGCGACAAACCCCTCGACGTCTACCTGCGGCTGGTGTCCGAACACCAGTTGCGGCCGTATATCACCCTGCAATCGGCGATCATGACCGCGGCCAATCAGAACCAGATGCTGATTTACGGCCTTCTGTTTGGTTGCCTCGGGATGCTCATCCTGCACAGCCTCGTCCGCTACGCCTATACCCGCTCGCGCAGCAGTCTCTGGCTGGCCGGATGCGAAGCACTGTTGATGCTTAGCCTGTTGCTGTTGCTGAATCTGGCGGGGCCCTGGTTGCCAAACTGGCACGCGGTGCAGACACCCGGCGCCTACCTCGCCCTGCTGCTGACGGCGCCGTGCGGCCTGATGTTCGCCTATCGCTTCTTCGCGCCACTCGGCCCGCACCCGCTGAACAAGCTGCTGCTGGGGGACATTCTGTTCATCGTGATGTGCGGCTTGCTGCTGCTGTTCGTCAATACGCTGCCGCTGAACATCATGACCTACGCCCTGGTCGCCCTGGCAGGTCTGAGCATGTTGTTCGTCAGTGCCTATCACTGGCAAAAAGGTTATCGCCCGGCGCGCCTGTTCGTCGCGGCGATGATCGTGTTCAACATTGGCACGCTGATCATGTTGCCGGCCCTGCTGGGGCTGACGCTGGTCGCGCCGCAGGGCTTGATCATGACGCTGCTGGGGTTGATCTGCATCAGCGGCGTGTTGATGAGCATTGCACTGAGCGAACGTCAGCGCAGCATCACCGAAGATCGCTTCAGCGTCAGTCGCGACCTGGCGGCCAGCAACGCCGAGATCAACGCCAAGGCCGAATTCCTGGCGAAGATCAGCCACGAAATCCGTACCCCGATGAACGGCGTGCTGGGCATGACCGAACTGCTGCTGGGCACACCGCTGTCGGTCAAGCAGCGTGACTATGTGCAGACGATCCACAGCGCCGGCAACGAACTGCTGACCCTGATCAACGAGATTCTCGACATCTCCAAGCTCGAGTCCGGGCAGATCGAACTGGACGACGTTCAATTCGATCTCAATGCCTTGATCGAAGACTGCCTGAGCATCTTCCGCGCCAAGGCCGAACAGCAGAACGTCGAGCTGATCAGTTTCATCCAGCCGCAAGTGCCGCGCGTCATCAGCGGTGACCCGACGCGACTGCGCCAGACCTTGCTGAGCCTGCTGGAAAACGCCCTGAAGAAAACCGACGAGGGCGAGATCCTGATCGTCGTCGCCCTCGACGAACGCAGCGCCCAACCGCGCCTGCGCATCGCCGTGCAGGACAGCGGCGTGCCGATGGAGGCCGAAGAACGCGAGGCACTGATGCACGCCGAGCTGCATAGCAAGCACTTCCTTTCGGCAACCAGCCTGGGCGGCAACCTGGGACTGGTGATTGCCCGTCAGTTGATCCGCCTTATGCAGGGCGAATTCGGCATCAAGAGTGGCGCCAACCAAGGCAGCACGTTGTGGCTGACCCTGCCGCTGGACCCTGATCGTCTCGAGCACCCGACCTCCGACCTCGACGGGCCGCTGCAAGGTGCGCGTGTGCTGGTGGTGGACGATAACGACACCTGCCGCAAAGTATTGGTGCAGCAGTGCAGCGCCTGGGGCCTGAATGTCAGCGCCGTGCCTTCCGGTAAAGAGGCACTGGCGCTGCTGCGCACCAAGGCTCACCTGCGCGATTATTTCGACGTGGTCCTGCTCGACCAGAACATGCCCGGCATGACCGGCATGCAGCTGGCGGCCAAGATCAAGGAAGACCCGAGCCTGAACCACGACATTCTGCTGATCATGCTCACCGGTATCAGCAACGCGCCGAGCAAGATCATCGCGCGCAATTGCGGGATCAAACGCATCCTCGCCAAACCGGTGGCCGGCTACACCCTCAAGACCACTCTGGCGGACGAGCTGAATCAGCGCAACAAGGGCCCGGCCGTCTCGCCGCACCTGCCCTCCGGTCCGACGCTTCCAGTCAAGGTCCCGAGTGATTTCCGCATCCTGGTGGCCGAAGACAACAACATCTCGACCAAGGTGATTCGCGGCATGCTCGGCAAGCTCAACCTGCAACCGGACACCGCCAGCAATGGCGAAGAAGCCTTGCAGGCAATGAAAGCCCAGCGCTATGACCTGGTCCTGATGGACTGTGAAATGCCGATCCTCGATGGCTTCTCTGCCACCCAGCAGTTACGTGCCTGGGAAGTCGGCAACCAGCGGATTCGCACCCCGGTGGTAGCGCTGACCGCGCACATCCTTGCCGAGCACAAAGAGCGCGCGCGCCAGGCCGGCATGGACGGGCACATGGCCAAACCGGTCGAGTTGTCGCAACTGCGCGATCTGATCGAGCATTGGGTTGCCCAGCGTGATCAGCAGAATCGCACGGCCTCAACGCTCCAGGCAGGTGTGTAGGGCAATCAGCTCCGGCATGACTCAATCTGCTGCGCAGATCTCCATGGTCGAAGCATCATCGGTCAGCGTCAACATCGCTACGTTGTCCTGATACTTGTCCCTGACCTTCAAGGCAATGGCGTCGCGCACGGGGCCGTAGAGGATTCCGGACAAGTCAGCACTGGCGTAGCGCATGCAAACGCTGCCTTGTACATCCTCGGCCAGATGTCGCTGGGCCAGCGGATTGGCACTGATGATCTGGCGGGTCTTAAGCTCGATGTACACGCTTGTGAGCGATGTCGGCGTTTGAGCTGTAACCACCAGCAAACGCACAGCCTTTGCGGGCGCAAGAACATCACCCGACTCGTCCGTGGATATTTTCTGCATGTGACCGCGCAGCAAACCCATTGCGGGCTCGTTGCCGGACAACCTTGCCAGCCGCTGCAATGTTGCCGCCGTAGCGCCTCCTTTATCCCCAGCATCTTGTGAAATCGCTGCAATGACCCAGTCGCTGACAGATTCGACACTGCCTTGGGCAATCGGCCATTCCTGTCGCATTCTTGTACGTCGCAGCCAGTAGTCATCCAGAAATTCTACATAAGCGTTGTACCAGTCGATATCCGGAGCTTTTTCGATCTTCTTATTGGCAATCAATTGCGCCAGCAACACGGAGTCGACCAGATCCTTATAGTGGGCTGCTCCATCCGCGGCCGGAATAATCACGACACAAGCTCCAACGATCAATACAGAATATTCGCAACTCATATCAACTTCCTCGACAATAAAAAAAGGCAGCCGATAACCGGCTGCCGATTTAGATCAATTAGATATCAATGTCCAGGATCTGGTCTTTATGCGGGACAAGTTTGCTCTTGATGGACTCACGAACTGCGTCAGCGACCAATGTATTTTTGGCAAATACCGTTTCGCCGCGATACAGGTTCACATTGCGGATATCCACATCAACGAACATTACTTTGGTGGAGCTGTTCTTTCGAAGAAAACGCACTGCACCCACGGCCATGATTGCCTCGCCCTCGACTTCGACACACGCACCTGCCGAGATTCCCCCGACGCCGTTTTGCAGCAGATTTCGCTCATAAACAGTCAGGGCAGCCGTGTCCCGCTTTTGCAGGGCCGCGATCGCATCACCCGCGACCTTGAGCATCAACGCAGTCGCTGGACCAGGCAATGCAACGCCGGCAACCACCGAACCGAGAATCTCCAACACCAGTTTGTCCATACGGACGCTGGTGCCGCTGACTTCCAGATCACTGTAGTACTTGCTGACAGGCGTCCAGCCTGCGAGGGTCATGACTTCCCGGAACCTCAAGTACCACTCTTTGCCCTGATGTTCTTCAGGGTAAAGTTTGTTTGCTGCACGGGATGCAAAGAGAAAGGCGTTTTGAGCGTCCGACTTGTTTTCGGCACTGAGCTTGCCAGAAAAGCCCAACGTGCCTTCACCCACAATGGAGCCTTTCGACGGTGCTTCGATCTGGTCGCCCACAACCATCAGGCCACGAGGACGAATAATGACCTGCTCGTCGATCTCACACTCTTCAATCGCTTCAATACAGGCAGCAACATAACTTTCACGAATAGCTTGATTATACACAATGAATTCCTTATAAAAATATCAAACAAGTTCATCATGAACTTGCAATAGAACAATAACCAAACAAACGAACAACCACAAACTTAAACCTGTAACATCATATCCACCCACTAAATATAAGTTACAACAACACCCAGGCAACTAATAAAAAACACCCAACAGGAAAATTAACTGACGCACCTGTCACAACTCACACCCACAAGCAATTAACTGACTGATAGACTCCTCGTCATCCTCTCTCCTGATGCGAGCCGAAACCATGCTCCATGTGTTATTCAGCGTTTACCTGAAGATGCTGGTGCTCTACAGCCCGTTCTTCGTGTTGTCCTGCTTCATCAGCCTGACCCGCGGTTATTCACGCAAGGAACAGCGTCGGCTGGCCTGGAAAGTGGCCACCGCCACACTGGTGTCCAGCGTCTTGCTGTACTTGTTCGGACGGGTGATTTTCAGTGTCTTCGGCATCACTGTGGACGCGTTCCGCATCGGCGCCGGCAGCGTACTGTTTATCTCGGCACTGGGCATGGCCCAAGGCAAGTCGGCGGTGCAGACCGACAATGTGCAGCAGGACGTGACGATCGTCCCGCTGACGATTCCATTGACGGTCGGCCCCGGCACCATCGGTGCCTTGTTGGTGATGGGCGTGAGCCAGCCGCATTGGGACGACAAACTCACGGCCATTCTCAGCATTGCCCTGGCCAGCTTTACGGTCGGCGTGGTCCTTTATTTGTCCAACCGCATCGAACGGATTCTCGGCGACCAGGGCTTGCAGATTGTCAGCCGGCTGATGGGCTTGTTCGTGTGCGCGCTGGCGGCACAGATTATCTTCACGGGCGTGAAAGGTTACCTGGTGCCCTGATCAGCCGGGGAGCGCAACGTCCCGAATTGCCAATTCTGCGACCTGAGAATCCGACATCAACTCCGCTAATGTTGCGCTGCCGGAAACGCCCTTTCGCCTCAACAACTCGGTCACGATGTGCGAAACCGCCTGTGACCGATAGCCATTGAGCGAAAGAAACACGTCACCTCGCAACGCCACATCCGCTGAGTAAACGCCACGAAAAATCAGGCTGTGCCCGCTGTCCAGGCCGGTCATCACCAAGTGTTCATCGACCAGGCTGACCCATAACTGATCCATGATTGAAGCATCCAGAACCAGTTTCCCCGGAATCAACGGTGGGCGCTCAAGCGGGTAACGACAATCGACGATGACCGATTCAAGTTTCAACCAAGCCGCTCGGGTCAGCCGGCTTGTCGTGGTCCCCTGACCCATTTTGAGCACCAGGATGCTGACATCGTCGGCAATCAACGGCAGAAGATCATGGGCCGTCTTAGGCCCCTCCACCACCAGCACTTCGGCGTTTCGCTGGACATAGTCGAGCGGCCCGACCGTGCTTTTTTGCGGATAGGTGCGCAATAAACCGTCTTCGCGTTCGTGCAACATCACACTGGTTTGATCCCGAGTGCCCACCAGCGTGTAGTGCGCAGCAGCGGCGGCTTTCGGAACCCGGATCAATCGCCCGCTGCGGACCACATACCACTGAAGGTTGTCAGGGGCTTTGACGGACAGGAAATCGGCGCAGCGATATTCGTTCGCCAGCGCCGCCAGCCCCTCACTCAATGACCCTTCCAGTGCCGCGACCCAGCGGCTGCCCACACCCGTAATCCGTACCGATGCGTTGTGCTGTAAATCCACCTCCAGACCATCGAGCGTCGTTGCCCTCAGGCCAGCGCCCTCCACTTTCACGTCGGAAAAGGTCCAGGACGCCCACTCCTGCATCGGGGCGGGCAATGCCTCGGCTTGCAAAAGTCGAGTTCCCTGGCCAAATGCGGCGTTCAAGTGTGTCGTTTCGATAAAGCGCTGGCTGAAAATCTTGCCCGTTGAAAGATCGAATAACCAAGCGGCCTGATTGTCCGGAACAATACTCAGCAACCGCACTTCTTTGCCATCGCCAAGGTCCGCGAGCAACAGCCGATCTTCCAGGTACCAGGCGCACAAACCGGCGGCCCCCGTAAAGAGGGTCAACCCAAGGAGGGCGAAACTCGACACCGGATATTGCGTCGCCACCGCTGGCAGTTCGGACCACCACTGGGCTCGATCCTTGAACCAGGTTTCGGTCAATCCGCCCAAGTGCAAATAGCCGTCCGGCGTCATATTGAAAAACAGGCCCGAGTCGGTCACAGCGAGATGACCCTGCTCAACCGCGACAACATTTTTCAACCCGGCAGGGGCAATTTCTGTGGAAGACCATTGCACACGCCCCTCGACCATCGATCTTTGCTGGCGCACGAGGCTTTGAATGTCCTTGTCGTAAGTAACGAAGACCTCACCCTCGGCACCGTAGGGAGCGATAAGTAAAAGGGTGTTCAAGGCCTTGATCGAATCCTTCCAGCCCCGCACATGGTGACGCCGGGCAGGTGCACGGAGGATCAACCCGTCAACATCGCGGACCCAGACCAGATCACGGGACTTGTCTTCGCGCTGCCAACAGATCGAAACCAGCGCACCGGGGCGCCAGTTCACGGTATTGATGGACGCTGGCGGCACCACATAATTGCCCAGTACCGGCTTCCAGTCCGTCAGCGTGTCAGCCTCTAAAACAGCCTGCAGTGCTGGATCCTGACCCAGGGTGATCGAGCAGAGCAACACCGCTTGCCCATGGATCAGGAAAGTCAGTTCATCGCGCTGGCCGTCCTTTGGCACGTACTGCAGCACAATCTGAACACCGCCGTTGGCCACGGCCTCACAGCGGGCAATGGTCAAGCCATCCCTGATCAGTAACCGATAGCGTTGAACCAGCGTGCCGGTGATCGCGTCGACCTGCCAGACATCGAAACTCTCGGGGTGATAGAAATAGGCCGAGCCCTCGACCACGGCGCCCAGCACAGCCTCATCCGCCAGCAGGACATTCGGGTCGCGGATATAAAGGAAACGATCCTGAGCCGAGTCGTAATACGCAGCCACCGTCCTCGGTTCGTCCGGCTTTTCAAACGGCACCACGAAGTTGTGAACGGGGGTGTAAGGCATGGCCAGGCGATGTTCGCGGGCCAATGACTTGAAGTGATCCAGCAGCGCCTGCTCCCCGAGCGCCGGATCGGCCTCTTCCTCGACCACCTCCAACTTCAGGTCGACAAGATCAACGCGCATGATTGTGTTGCCCGCCAGTTTGAGCAACACATTGTGAACGCCGCCGCCACTGAACTTCACACCCAGCGTGTCCGAAACGAGCCTGCCGCCAGGGGCTATCCGCAGGTCTGCCTCCGCCAGCCAGGGAGCTTGCAGCACCCAGCGCATGGCCGTGTGACCGGGCGCCTCGAGGACAAGGTTCACCCCGGGATTAAGCAGAACGGAACACTGGGCACCGGCACCTTCTATGCGGTAGGAAACCAGGCCATGCCAGGCCTTCGGCAGGGCCGGCACCACCAGCGAGCGTTCGATATTGTCGAGACGCACGTTAAATACCGTTGGCTTGTAGACAGGGTTCAGCCGGTTGACCACGTACTCGCCGGGAAACGAGTAAAACGAAAACAGAAACTGCCATTGCCCCTGCTCATTCTTTTTCTCCAGTCGACGGGCTGTATCGAAGCCGCCAGCATGACGAAACGTGACAAACGGCAGCAACTTGTAGTCATAGCCGTACCAGGTTTTGGGTGTGCCGGGCAAAACGATCGTCTGCCCGTGCTGCGGCAAGAAAGGCGCCGACTCTGGCAACCCAAGGCCAACGCGGATGTCGGTGGCGCGGACGTAATCGACATCGAAATCGGGAACCCCGAAATGGTCCCGAAGCGGAAACAGCCTGGGGCTGTCGAAACGGACGCAGGATGCGCGCAAATCAAGCTCGGCGAACACCGGCAAGGGATGAGCAATCCAGGCATTCGAGGCCTTGTCCAGATGATAGCCTCCCTGTCGATAGGCCTTTTCCAGCCCCTCAAAAAACAGGGCGACCTCCTTGGCTTCCTCGGCAATCGTGGCAAACCCTTCGGCCAGCGCAGCGACGCCCACCGCCAACCCGCCCAGAATCACCCCGGCACCGCCCAGCACCGCCGCCACGGTACCCGCGCCGGCCAATGCCGCACCCAGTCCGGCGGCGCCCAACACGGCGCTCGCGGAGTCGAACGCCAGTTGCGTGCCGAACTGCGCCTTTTCAATGTCATTGGTGGCATGGCTCAACTGGTAAATATCAAACCCGACATTCACCATCCCCAGCACCGTACCGACGCCTTCATTGGCGACATGCCCCAATGCCTTTTGCACCAACGGCGCGCTGGTGCGGGCGATCAGCTTTTCATCGTCCAGTGCCTGACGCACCAGTGTCACAACGCCAACCACATCCACCACGTTGCCGTGGACCAATTGGGCGTAATTGACGTAGGCATGCAAGCGAATGGCCGTGGTCAGCGCCTTGTCACCCCCGCTGGCTGCGCCTTCGTGATGACGCAGCGCGTTCATCAAGGCTTGCACGGTGAAACCGGCATTGAGCGTATGGACGCTGCTGGCCTCCGTGGGGTCAGACAAGCTGGCCGACTCATGCGGTTGCGCTGCCAGCGTATGGAAGGTCTCCGAGAGGTAGTTCTTGATCCTCAGGAATCGCGGATCATCGGAGGTGACGCGCACAACGGTCCGCGCTGGATCGGTATCGACCAGGCTGATTTTGTACTCGCCTGCCGGGGTGATCTCCAGCGTCTCGAACAACGCAACGGCGCCGGACGACAGCCCGTGTTGCGCCTGCAACTGCCGTGTCGCCTGCGCGATCTGTCTACCCCACCAGTGGGCGTCAAGTTCCAGTAGCGAACTGCCCAGCACCCCATTATTGACCAGTGACTGCCCTCGCGCGCTGGCCAGCCGCTGCCTGACCCGAGGCGCCTGTTCTGGCAGGTTGCCCGAATCGGAAAGACTCGACACCCGGACACCCGACGACAACACTTTTGCATTGAGGCGGCCGGCGTCGAGCTCAATCAAGTCAAAGGCCGGACGACTGGGTTCTCCATAAGCGGCATAAGGCCCGGCCATCTCTTGGCTAACGAAAAAATGGGTGAGTGCTGCGCTGAGCGCTTGAGCGGTATCGAACTCGAAAACACCAAAGTTCGGATCGTAGAAATGATAGGTACTGCGCTCGTCCACAACACTTTTGGCCAGCAGCATCGAGTGGTTATCCGAGTTGAGCATCAACGTGCTGCTGCCGGTTTTCGCATCAAGCGTGGTGATCACCTCTGCCAGATCCGAGCGCACCACCGGCCCGCCGAGGTCATGGACGTCAACGTCTCGAAGCTCTTCGATAACGTTCACGAATGCATTCGAATCGCGGGTACCGGGTTCAATGACCGCCAGGTAAAACCGCTCACGAAGGATGTTGCCCGCTTCGCTCCCCTTGCTGATCGCCGCCGCCATGGCCAAGGCCAACGGATAGCAACGCCCGGCGATCCGGTCACCGGCGCCCTGGAGCAACAAATCCTGTGGCACCAGTTTGAAGGTGCCTTGATCGAAGCTCTCCAGCACATCGGTCATGCGTTCGCTGATGCGGTCACGGAACTCGTGTTTTGCGACCTGCTGAATCCGCGCAACCTGGCGCCCCCATTGCAGCAAGGTCAGCGACTGCTCCAACGCCTGCTTCTTCAGTTCAATGCTGGTCTCGGACAATGCCACGGAGGGTGTCGAGGCACTGGCCAGACCGTCAACGAACGCCGGATGATTTTCTTTGAACAACTCCCGCTCAATAGCCCCGTAACGGTGTGACACGCCCAATTCAGACACGTTATTGGCGAGGTTTTCCAGGCGCGCGCGGACTTGATCAAAGTGGTGTTGATCCATGGCCCGCGCACCCAGCAATGAACCCATCAGCAGGCGCTGTCGGGGATCAAGCTGCTCAACCTGCAAGGTCCCTCGGCCAATTCGGTGAAGCAATTCATCCAGCGGTAAATCGGCGGTCGCCGGCTCACCGACCAGCGACGGCGGTGGCGCGACCGCCTGCGCAAGCATGGATTGACGCTCGTCAAAGCTCAGCTGCAATGGCTGGTCGAAAGTCACCTCACCGGTGGTCCGCTGACTCATCGTGCGCCAAAAGGGTTCACCAAGCTGTTGCGCCAGGGATTGCAGCAGTTCAGTCGACAACACATGTCGTCCTTCAATGACTGGCCAGCCATGATCGAACAGGATCGTCTGCCCTTTTAGCAACTGATCCACTTTGCCCACGTAACGCGCCTTGAATTGCCCGGCTTCCCAGCGTTGTTTTTCGTTCTTGAGCCACGCCTCGGTGTCACTTTCATTTTCTTTCCAGGAGTGGTCCAGCTCCTCCTCGGTGGCCCGGTTCACCGTTGCGGCGGGGTCAATCGCCACATCCGTTCGCCAGGCATCTGCTGCGCGAGGGGTGAAATGCATGCTTGCGTAATCCGCGAGCGCATCGCGCATCGCCGCGGGCCCGGTCAAATAGATGGTCTCTTCACTTTGTGGGCGAATGCCGTCGCTGTAGTAAAAGGTCGCAGCTTTTGCCAGAAAATACAGGGCGAGCTCTACCTCCATTGGCAGCGCTTGCAACGAACCGAATTGTTTTTCGACGACCTCCAGCGCAATACGACCTACCGCCTCAACATCGCCAGAGACCTGCTTCTCCATGGCCAAGCGGGCGGTGGCATCAACAATTTCATAGTTGAGCTTGAAGCGATCGATCACAGCGCCGACCATCGCCGATCCGGGATGAGCCATCAGAAACGCATTACTCAGGCTGCCCCGTTCTGCAACCGCTCGCAGTCCGTCCGCCCGCACGAGACGTTCTGCGGGCGCGCGAAAAACGCTATTCAACGGCGGACGACTTTTCGCGAACCGTTCCAGCGCTGGACGCTGTTCTTCAGGGACGTGCTCAAAGTAGCTGGTGTACTTGCTTCTTGATGCCTCACGACCCGGCATCCATTCCGGGTTCTGATCCAGCAACAACTGCAATACGCCCAGGCGCGCGTCGTCTTTGAGTTGACCAGTATCCACATCGCCCAGCCGCTCCTGGAGCGGCGGCAGGTTATCAACATCCGCATAACTTCCGCCTTCAGCCATCAAGGCCTCGATGCGCACCACATCGGAAGCCGCGGCAAAGTTACCTCGCAGACTGATTTCCCGTTGGTAAATGGCCTGCATGTGCAGCGGTGTTACATTCGCTGCAATATTACGAAGTTCCACACCGCCCTCGGCCATGGCCGAGAGACTCTGGTTATTCTTGTCCCGCAAGGTTTTCAAGGTAGTTTCATTCTGGCCATATCCACGAACCAGAAGATCAATGCGTGCCTCATCCGCATTAACACCGTGCGCTACCGCATTATTGATATGGGCGAACATCTGTTTTTTTAGAACAATGGCCCGCTCCTCATACTTATCAACAAGATCAAGATACGATTCGCTGCCATGCCCGCCATTAACCATCGCATCGGCCTTCGCGGCTTCGACAATGATCCGGTTGGTTTCATAGGCCAGGAGTGCATCGCTGTCGTACCAGAGTTTCACGGCATAGCCCTGCCCGGCCAACACCTTGAGCCAGACATTAATATAGTCGCGCTGGATCGCACCCAAACCACCGCCAAGCCAGACGAAGTGCAGATTTTTTGGCACTTCGGTGGCCGCGATGCTCAACTGTTCAATGCCATTGGACAGGCGCGAGTGAAAGCCTTCGACCCTGTCGCGGATCTCAGTCAGCCCCGGCGCGGCGTAGTCCTGCTGCGCAGTGGGCTGTTCCACGCCTGCTGCGCGTCGACGCCGGCGCTTGGGTTCAACAAAAGACCCGAGGGCCTCGCGGAGCAAACCCAGCGGTGCAAGCATTCTCGGAAAATCGAGCACTGTGATACAAGCAAAGTAATATCGAAATACCGCGTCGTATTCGTCTGTACCTTTATGTTCCAGTAACGCCTGTTCAAGATCGGACAGTTTGAATAGATCAATAAAATTGACGTAGCCGTTTACATGACGAGCTGCTTGTTCACCCATAAAAATACTTCCCTGTAAAAATAAAAGCGGGTTACCCACCAGGACGGAGAACCCATCCGGTTATAAAACAACACTAACCGAACGATTTTTCCGTTTCCAAGAAGAAAACAAACAATTGATGACCAGCCGAACATTCAGAAACTTTAAACATTAAAAAACAACAGATAAAAGACGAGATAAAGGACAACCATCAATAAATTCGGCAGTTACCTTACACTTGAGTAAAACATCGACTTACATCAAAACATCGAACGGCCTGCCGCATTTACGTCCTGTTCATTCACGGCAGAACATTATAAAAGCGGCCTCAGAACGAGGCCGCCGACACTCACGAAGAGGGCTTGTCGCCGTACCACCGAGGCGTATACACCCACTGGCCTCCCTCGGCACGCGGGAACACGCAGGTGGTGGAAGAGCCGACCAGCACCATGGTGCGCATGTCGACCTGATCCGGGGTCAGATCACCCAGCGTGGTGACACGCAATGTCTGGCCCGGACGGCCGATGTCTCGCCCCAACACCACCGGCGTTTCAGCGGTGCGGTGCTGCGCGACAATCTCCAGTGCCCGACCCAGTTGCCAAGGACGCGACCGCGAAATCGGGTTGTAGAACGCCAGCGCCAGGTCGGCCTGAGATGCCAGGTCCAGCCGCTGCTCGATGATCGACCAGGGCTTGAGGTTGTCCGACAGCGACATGACGCAGAAGTCGTGCCCCAATGGCGCGCCGGCCTGAGCGGCCGTTGCCAGGGACGCGGAGACGCCTGGAAGAATCTCCAGATCGACGTTGTGCCAGCCCGGCTCACTCGACTCGTGCAGCGCTTCGAGCACGGCGGCCGCCATGGCGAATACGCCCGGATCCCCCGACGAAACCACCACCACCGACCGCCCTTGGGCTGCCAGTTCAAAGGCGTGGCGAGCGCGCTGCATTTCCTCGCGATTGTCGGTGCAATGCAGCACTTGATCCTCGCGAAACGGGCCGGCCATGCGCACGTAGGTTTCATAACCCAGCACGTCATTGGCGCGCGCCAGTTCGGTCTTCACCGCTGGCACCATCAGTTCGGCAGCGCCAGGGCCCAGGCCGATCACGGCCAGACGACCGCGTGCACGCCCGATCTGCGCAAGCTCCAGTGGCTGACTGGCCACCGCGATCGCGATGCCGGTATCCGCCGCCACGACGGTAGCGTTCGGCACGGTGTGGCGGGCCAGCTCGCTGACGCCGCCGCTGACCGAGGCAAACCGCAGCGGCACGCCCAGCTCAAGCGCCGCTTCACGCAATGCCGGATTGGCCATGTGCAGATCGCTGGCCAGCAAGCACGCCAGCGATTGCACGGCGATGTTTGCCTGATGCAGCGCCGCGCGAATCGCGTTCGGCAGATTCACCACCTCGGCGCTCACTGCCACCAGCACGCTGCGCGGGTAGATCAGCAATTCATTGGCCGCCGGCGTGCGCTCGGCACTGCCGACATGAATCGACAACGGCGCCTGTGGATCTTCCGGCAGCTGCGCTTGCGCCAGCCACGGCGCGGTGCCTTCGATGCGCACACTTTGGCCAGCGAGCAGATCCGAGACAAAACGTTTGCCCAGTTCCAGATCGCCGAGGGCGTAGCCGCTGGGTGGATTGAGCAGACAAGTGCCAAAGCGCAGTTCACCGCTGGTGGTGATCGCCGCCGCCACTTCGAGACCGTCAGCAATCTCCCGGGCCATGACGTTCACGCCACCGAGGCCGCCCAGCAGTGGCACCACGGCGCTGCCGTCTTCGGCCACGGCCAGCACGGGCGGCTCGGCGCCCTTCTCAAGCAGCAACGGCGCCAAGGTGCGGATCACAATCCCGGCCGCGCACAAGGCAATGATCGGCGTGTCCTGCTGATAGAACTCGCGCACGGTCGCGCCGAACTCGTGATAGACACGGTCCGCGCCTTCAACCCGTCCGGCCAGGCCATGAATCAAGGCGCCGGGGTAGACCTGCTGGATCTTGCGTGCGGTCGCGAGGCTGCCATTGCCAAGAATGACAATCGCCGGAACTGGACGGGCCATCAGCCTTGCCACCGTTCGCCGGGAACGATGATCAACGAGAAGTACGGCGAGGACATCGGCTCGACCTGATCCAGCGGCACGATCTTCTGATTGGCCATGGTCGCGCGCTCGACGTACAACGCCCGCTCTGCCAGCCCCAGTTCTTCGAGCACCTGACGGACCTTGGGAAAGTTGCGTCCCAGCTTCATGATCACCGCCGCATCGGCATCGGCCAGACGACGCTTGAGGTCCTCGTGCGGCAATACGCCAGAGAGCACCGACAGGCTCTGATTGCGATACACCAGCGGCGCGCCCAGCACCGAAGCACCGCCCAGCATCGAGCATACGCCCGGCACCACTTCGGCTTCGTAGCGGTCGGCCAGGCGATCGTGCAGGTACATGTAGGAGCCGTAGAAGAACGGATCGCCTTCACAGATCACCGCCACGTCACGACCGGCATCCAGATGCGCGGCGAGTTCTTCGCCGGCCGCATCGTAGAAATCGCTGATCACTTGCTCATACGACAGCGGTGCCGGCAGCGCTTCGGTGGTCACCGGATACACCAGCGGCAGCAGCGTTTGTGCGTCCTGCAAATGCGCTTCGATGATGCCGAAGGCGTTGCCCTTTTTACCCTTGGCGACGAAGTACGCCACCACGGGCGACTCGCGCAACAGGCGCAGGGCTTTGACGGTAATCAGCTCCGGGTCACCGGGGCCGACGCCCAGGCCAATCAAGCGTCCAGGCTGCTGCATCATTCGATCTCCGTGGCGAGGGCATTGACGGCGGCGGCGGCCATGGCGCTACCGCCCAGCCGGCCTTGCATGATGACAAACGGCACGCCGCGACTGTCGGCCGCCAGCGCTGCCTTGGATTCGGCGGCGCCGACGAAGCCGACCGGAAAGCCGAGGATCAGCGCTGGTTTCGGGGCACCGGCATCGAGCATTTCCAACAGATAGAACAGCGCAGTCGGCGCGTTTCCGATCACCACCACGCTGCCTTCCAGATGCGGGCGCCACAGCTCCAGCGCCGCGGCGGAACGGGTGTTGCCCAACTCACGGGCCAGTTCCGGAACGCTTTCATCGCGCAGGGTGCAAATCACTTCGTTGTTGGCCGGTAACCGCGTGCGGGTCACGCCTTCACTGACCATCCGTGCGTCGCACAGGATGGGTGCACCGGCGGCGAGCGCCTCACGCCCGGCCTTGCCCGCGCCTTGCGAAAATTGCAGGCCGTCGATGGCGTCGACCATGCCGCAGGCGTGGATCACCCGCACCGCGAGTTTTTCCAGATCGGCCGGGATTCGCTCGAGGTTGGCCTCGGCACGAATGATCGCGAAGGAGTTGCGATAGATCTCCTGACCGTCGCGGATGTAATCAAGCATCTAAAGGGCTCCGTGAGCGGGCGTCGAGCAAGGTCGCGACCGCTTCAATAGTAAGATTGCGTGCGTGCAGCGCGCCGAAACCCGGCTGCGCTGCATCGCGAAAATAGAGGTCGTAATGACCGGAAGAAACCGCCAGCAACGTGCCCGGCGCGATGTGCGCCGCCGCGCAGGAACGCGGGCAGCCGGACAGGTGCACGTTCAGCGTCTGGCCGTGACGTTGCAACAGCGCCGCCAGTTGTCGGGCATCGCCCTTGGTGTCAGCCAGGCCTTTACTGCAGCCGGTCGAGCCAGTACAGGCGATGAGATGCGCCAGGGCATCGTCGGCTGAGCAGCGCAGGCCGAGGTGTTCAAGGCTGTGGATAACGTGAGGCGCCTGGTTATCATGGACCCCGGGCACCAAGAGGCTTTGCCAAGGCGTGAAACGCAGCGTGCCGTTGCCCTGTTCGCGGGCCAGTTGTGCGGCGCCTCTGAGCATCGCCGGGTTCAGGCGGCCCAGCGGCGGCACTGCGCCGATGTACACACGGCCGCTGTCACGCTGAGGATGAGCGCCGATGTGCAGGGCACTTGGCGTTGCCTCGCGCTGCCACCCCTCGATGGGCATCAACGGCACACGCTCGGCGAGACGCGCGAGAAACCTTTCTAGCGAACATTCGGCAAGCAGGTGCCGCATGCGGGTCTGGTCGGGCCGCGCGAGTTCCAGAAACAATTCCAGCACCGCGACCACCAGCGCATGGCCCTGTTCCAGCGACACCGCGCCTGCGGGCAGGTCGACAAGGCAACCCGCCAGGCCGAAGACAAACACTCGCTCACCGTGTCGCTCAGCAGCGGACAACCAAAGATCATGAGGGTGTTCAAGCATTGCCAGCCCTTCGCCGCCATCCAGTTGCACCGCAAACTTGGCGCTGAGGTCGTGAAAGCGTTCATCGCTTTGCAGCGTGGCGAGGATCTGTTCGGCCAGCGGGCGCGTATCGATCAGCATCTGCCGATCAATGCCGGCGCCGGGGCTAAGCATCAGATTGCGCACGTCATCGCCCGCCGCGCTGGTCGGGCCGAGTCCGGCCGCCATCAGGCTGTCGATCAAAGCGGCGTGCTCACTGCCGATCCCGCGAATCTGCAGGTTGGCGCGGTTGGTTGCCTCGATCACCCCGCCGGCGAAATGCTCGGCCGCATCCGCCACCGCTTCGGCCTGAGCCGCGCTGATCGAGCCGCCAGTCAACTTGATCCGGCAGATGCCGCCATCCAGTGCCTGGACAATACGCAGCAACCCCGGGCAGGCCGAGGGGCGTAAGGCTGAGGACTTCGGGTGTTCGTTCAATGAGTGACCGGCTGACTGGATGCACGTGAAGGGCGAAGGGCTGCCATTATGCCTGCTTTGCCCGAGCGCATGAAAAGTCTGCCGGTCGGAAACGCTGCCGAAGTATCCATCAGCAAAAAAGAACGCTTCGACTTGTGTGGATTAAAGCTCGTACTCGCTGAACTTGAGTGCCAGGGCTCGAGTGGCGTCTTCCACGCTTTGTCGAACGGCGTCCATCTCTCGACGCTTGATCTCCATCGGCCGAATCCGGATATCCAATTGAGAAAGACTCTGGTCGATTGTCCAGAACAAGTAGGGTGTCGTAATGCCCAATTTGATCAACCTGACATGAGTCACCACCATTTCCAGATCTCCGTTGGCTTTATAACTGAACGGGATGATATTGAATCCGAATATTTTCCCACTCAAGCCCGCCATCTTCGTCAGCAACGTGGCATCACTCTCCAGTCTTCCAAGTACTGCTTCAATCTGTGCTATTTGAGCGCTCGCGAGCCATGGGCGTGCCACCTTCAACCAGGCCTGTTTCAAACTGCCCGAGAACTGCGGTTCGACGTACTCGACAGGCTCGGCAAGCGTCCAGTCCATTGACCAGAACATACCGGCGTAATGATCGAACCAGGGCCCCGGCTGCGTATCGCTCTTTGCGACTTTATCCGCGCCATTCTGGGCCAGGAAAATGCAATTTTTGACAAAGTTTTTATCGGCGGCGGTCTGACCAGCCATGCCGACCAACAGAACATTGTTCGTCATCAGCGCATCATGTGCGATGCCAATTTTAGTTAACCCGTTATCCATTTAAGTTCCTTTCATCCTTGATCGTGTCACGACCAACATCAACTATTGGCCAATATTTATACATATAAGATTGCGCAGCCCGAACAAAAACCAAACTACCAAAACTGTCATCACAACAGACAATTTTTCGACAACATCAAGTGTCTGCAACCCGAAGAACCTTTCCCCGCCATAGGCCTGCATCAGATGACAGAAGCCGCGCTATCATGTCGCCTTTGACGATGGGCATTGGATTAAGGAGCAACATGGCCTCTTGGCTGACAGTAGTGGGCATTGGTGAAGACGGCTTTAAGGGCCTGGGCAAAAATGCCCGGCACGCCCTGTTGCGCGCTTCGCGGATCATAGGCGGTCAGCGACAACTGGATTTGCTGCCGGCCTGCATCCGTGGCGAGCGGCAGTTGTGGCCCAGTCCGTTTTCCCTTGAGCCCGTGCTGGCGCTGCGTGGCGAACCGGTCTGCGTGCTGGCCAGCGGTGATCCGATGTTCTTCGGCGTAGGCGCCAGCCTGGCCCGGCAAGTGCCTGACGCTGAAATGCGGATCCTGCCCGCGCCCTCCTCCTGCTCGCTCGCGGCGGCGCGAATGGGCTGGCCATTGCAGGAGGTAGTGACGCTTTCGGTGGTGGCCCGGCCCCTCGCCGCACTGAACGCGCAGTTGTTCAGCGGCGTGCGTTTGTTGGTGCTGAGCAACGATGGCCAAAGCCCGGCCGCCATTGCCGCACTGCTGCGTGAACGCGGTTTCGGTCCAAGCCGTCTCACGGTGCTGGAACATTTGGGCGGCGCAGACGAACGGCGCATCGATGGGGTGGCCAATGACTGGAACGCTCCAGCTTTCGCCAATCTGAACCTGATCGCCATCGAGTGCATCGCCGCGCCGGACACCCCGAGGCTCTCGCGACTGGCCGGCCTGCCAGACTCGGCCTTCCAGCACGACGGTCAACTGACCAAACGCGACGTCCGCGCGATCACCCTTGCGCGCCTCGCCCCAGTGCCCGGCGAACTGCTGTGGGATGTCGGCGCCGGCAGCGGCTCGATCGGCATCGAATGGATGCGCGCCCACCCCAGTTGCCGCACGTTGGCCATCGAAGCCGATGAAGGTCGGCAGCTGTTGATCGAACACAATCGCGATGCCCTTGGCGTACCCGGTTTGCAACTGATTCGCGGCAGTGCGCCGCAGGCCCTGGCCGGTCTTGAACCCCCGGATGCGATTTTCATCGGCGGCGGGGTCACCCGTGACGGTGTGCTCGACACCTGCTGGGCACAACTCAAACCCGGTGGCCGACTGATCGCCAACGCCGTCACGTTGCAAAGCGAAATCGCCCTGATGGCCTGGCGCGAACGCCATGGCGGTGAGCTGACCCGCATTCACGTTGCCCAGGCCCAGCCGCTGGGGGAGTTCGACACCTGGCGTCAGGCGCTGCCTATTACCTTGCTGGACGTGACGAAGCCCCTCGATGCGTGACGAAACCGCCGAACAACCCGCCCCGCTGCGCAGCGGCCTGACCACCGGCAGCTGCGCCACCGCGACCAGCCTGGCAGCGGCCCGTTTGTTATTGGGCGGGATGAGCGCTGATGCCGTGGAGATCGTGCTGCCCAAGGGCAAGCAGGTACAGATGCGCCTGGAGTTCTGCCGACTGATCGACGATGGCGCCGAAGCCGGGACAATCAAGGATGCTGGGGATGACCCCGACGTGACCCATGGCGCGTTGCTGTATTCCCAGGTGCGACTGAGCGGCGAGCCGGGTATCCGTTTCAGCGCCGGACGTGGCGTCGGCACGGTCACCCGGCCGGGGCTGGTGCTGGGCGTCGGCGAGCCGGCGATCAACCCGGTGCCGCGCAAAATGATCACCGAGCACCTGACGTTGTTGGCCGAAGAACTCGGGTACGCCGGCGGCTTCGAGGTCACGGTCAACGTCGAGGACGGCGAGGCGCTGGCCTTGAAAACCATGAACCCGCGACTGGGCATTCTGGGTGGGCTGTCGATCCTCGGCACCAGCGGCATCGTCCGGCCGTTTTCCTGCGCGGCCTACATTGCCTCGATCCACCAGGGCATCGACGTCGCCAAAACCAACGGTTTCCTGCACATCGCCGCGTGTACCGGCAACGCCAGCGAAGACACCATGCGCCGCGTCTACGACCTGCCGGAAATCGCCTTGATCGAAATGGGCGACTTCGTCGGCGCCGTCCTCAAACACGTGCGCAAAGTGCCTGTGGATAAACTCAGCCTGTGCGGTGGCTTCGGCAAGATCAGCAAACTGGCGGCCGGGCACATGGATTTGCACAGCCGGCATTCCAGCATCGACCTGCCGCAACTGGCCGAATGGGCCGCCGCGATTGGCGCCGACGAGGCGTTGCAGCAAGGCATTCGCGAAGCCAATACCAGTCAGCAAGCGCTGGCGATGGCCAGCGCGGCGGGCATCGCACTCGGTGATGCGGTGTGTCAGCACGCGTTGGATTTCGCCCGCAGCGTGGTGCCGGCGCAGGTTCAGGTTGAAGTGTTCGCCATCGATCGCCAGGGCGGGATTGTCGGCCATGCGGGCGCTTTTCAATGAAACGTATTTTACTGCTGGGCGGCGTCACCGAAGCCTTGGCCATCGCCCGCACCTTGGGACCGGAACACATCTACAGCCTGGCCGGCGTCGGTCGCGTGCCGACGGACCTGACCTGCCAGGTGCGCGTCGGCGGTTACGGCGGCGCCGAAGGCCTGGCGCAATTCATTCGCGATGAAGGCATCGACCTGCTGCTGGACACGACCCATCCCTACGCCGCACAAATCAGCCACAACGCCACGACCGCCGCGCAGCTGAGCGGCATTGCATGCTGGGCGTTACGCCGTCCTGCCTGGCAACCACAGGCTGGGGATGACTGGCGGGACGTCAGCGATTGGGCCGACCTGATCGAAGCCCTGAAACCCTTCCGCCGACCGCTGTTCACCCTCGGCCGCGAACCGTTGCAGCACCTGCACGAAATCCCGCCGGAGCAATTCTGGACCTTGCGCGCCCTGGACGTTTACCCCGGTAACGAACGCTGCGAAGTCATCGGCGCACGCGGGCCGTTTCTGATCGAGGATGAACGGGCGCTGTTTGAACGTCGGCAGATTGATGTGCTGATCAGCAAGAACAGCGGCAGCACCGCGACCGAACCGAAACTGGAAGTGGCGCGGGAGCGTGGGGTGCCGGTGATTGTGTTGCAGCGGCCGGTGTTGCCGGGGGTGGATCGGGAGTTTGGGTCGGTGGGTGAAGTGCTGAAAGCCCTGTCGGTGTCAGACGAATCCTGATTTCTGCCTAACCCTGCGAATCTGCCGGCAACACTCTCGGACGGAGCTGGCTATTCACGCTATGGCTTCAATCCTATAGTCCGGGTTCTCAAATTCTAACAAGCACACCAACCCAACATCTTAGGGACGATCAAATTCGGCCCGAGGAAAGTGCGGCTTGCCAACCTGTATCCCAAGGAATACGATCGAACATGATCGACTTTGAACGATCCCGAGCATTTGGTGATTGGCTTGATTCACTGAGAGACGTCATTGGCAAAGCTCGGATCATCGCGAGGCTTCGAGCAGCCGAACATGAGAATTTCGGAGATTGCGAACCCGTAGGCGGCACTGTTTATGAAATGCGCGTGCATTACGGTCCCGGTTACAGGATCTATTTCACCCGACGAGGTGAAGTGGTTTATCTGCTGCTGATGGGCGGTGACAAGTCGACACAAAAACGAGATATCAAACGCGCCATTCAACTAGCGCAAAACATCGGTAATGGGGAGTCATCATGACCGAACAATTCACCCGTTTCGACGCTGCCGAATTTCTCAAAACACCTGAGGAAATGGCCGCTTATCTGGATGCATGCTTTGACGAAGATGCAGGCGATGGAGTGCTCATACGTGCCGCACTCAACGACATTGCCCGCGCACAGGGTATGACCCAGGTTGCCCGTGACGCAGGCCTGGGTCGTGAAAGTTTGTACAAAGCATTGGGAAGCACTGGCAATCCGGAATTCGCGACTATCATGAAGGTTATGAAAGCCTTGGGCCTGCGCTTGCATGCCACGGCTCTCTGATCGCACTGCGACACCACACCGCACGCCGCTTTTTTACTTATCGGCCCTGATCAGGCTAAATAGCCGCGCCTGATCGCCCACCCAACGGATTTTGTCCCATGTCCCGACAACGGCTCGCAATTGCCTGGATCGCCTGCTTCGCAGTGCTGTTCAACATGCTCGCCATGCCGATGACCGGAGCCATGGTGCAGTCGGCGAAATCACCCGCCGAGCAATTGTTGTGGGGCAGTTTCTGTACGTCCAGCGGCACGAAGATGGTGGCGATTTCCCTGGGCGACCTTGAGCAGAAAGCCCCGCAGAACGACGACCATTCCAACATGCAGCATTGCTGGTGCTGTTCAGGTTCCGCGCCATTGGTGGCGCTGCCGGGGCATGTGCCGCAGCTGTATTTCGCTCGCTTCGAGGCCAATCGAAGCGTGCCTGCCAGCACTCTCGACACCCCCACCCCGCGCCAGCAATGGCCGAGCCTCAACCCCCGCGCATCCCCTCTGGTGTGATTCCTTCTCGCAATTGACCTGCGTCTTGAATCGCTCTGGAGAACTGCCATGTTGAACAAACTCATCGTTCTGGTTGCGTTGCTGCTGCCTGCCTGCTTTGCCAATGCCCACGAATACAAAGCCGGCGAACTGGAGATCGCTCACCCGTGGTCGCAGGAGTTGCCGCCCAACGCGCCAACCGTAGCGGCCTACTTTGTCATTCAGAACCCAGGTAAAACCACCGACCGCCTGCTTAGCGTCGACTCGCCGATTGCCGGTGAAGCGCAATTGCATGAGCACATCATGCAAAACGACCTGATGAAAATGCAGCAGGTACCGAGCGTCGAGATTCCTGCCGGTGGCAACGTCACGTTTGCGCCGATGGCCTATCACGTGATGCTCGTGAACCTGAAAGACCGCAGCCTGCTGAGCGACGGCAAGCGTTTCCCGTTGACGATGCATTTCGAAAAGGCCGGTGATGTCACCGTCGAAGTCTCGGTGCAGAAGAAGCCGCCGGAAGACATGCAGATGCACGCCCACGCCCAGTAATCGACTGAGCTGAACACGCCCATGCGCCCGCTTAGCGCCAGGTCATCCGCACACCGTCGTCAGTCGTCAAGCCTGACGCGCGGCAGCTGGATCAGCCTGTTCGCCATGCTGATGATCTTTATCGGACCGCTGATTTCCCAGTCGATGCCGATGGATCAGCGCGCCTCGTCGATGTCGATGAGCATGTCGATGGACATGAGCATGGACATGTCGGCCATGGAGCACGCCGACCACAGCGCACAAGCCGCCGCCGAACATTGCCCACCCGAAGCCTCGCATCATGCGCTCTGGGAAAAATGTGGCTATTGCAGCCTGCTGTTCAATTGCCCGGCCCTGACCGGCGGCCAGACCTTCGTCACGTTCGACACGCCAACAGCCACCACCTTCACCGCTCCCTCCCCTCGCCTGGGCCATGCCCGGCACACCGTCTTCCCCGGCGCCCGAACCCGCGCCCCGCCCATCGTCGCGTAAACACGCACCTCTGATTTCACACGGTTTTGCAGACAGCCACAGGCTGTCGGCCGTGTCGTTTACGACTGTTCGATGGAAATTGTCATGTCCAGGTTTTCTGCTGACACACGCTTGAGCCCTGCCCAAGCTTCTTTTGCCCCGAACGAATCGAGTATTCGTTTCAGGCACGCCACCGCCGTCCTTTGCGGCGCATTGCTGACACCCACGGTGCTGGCCAACGAACACGCGGGCCACAGTGAAGAACTGAGCCCGACGGTCATCACCGCCATCGCGCCAAGTTCGCCGCTGACCATCGTCACCAACCCCAAGGACCCGCGCCAACCCGTTCCGGCCAGTGACGGTGGCGACTACCTGAAAACCATCCCCGGCTTCGCCCTGGTACGCAACGGCGGCACCAACGGTGATCCGGTGCTGCGCGGCATGTTCGGCTCGCGGCTGAACATCCTCACCAATGGCGGCCAATTGCTCGGCGCCTGCCCCGGCCGGATGGACGCGCCCACCTCCTACATCTCGCCGGAAACCTACGACAAACTCACCGTGATCAAAGGTCCGCAAACCGTACTGTGGGGACCGGGCGCATCGGCCGGCACCATCCTCTTCGAGCGTGAGCCGGAAAGTTTCGGCGAACTCGGTACCCGTGTGAACGCCAGCGTATTGGCCGGCTCCAACGGGCGCTTTGACAAAGTGGTGGACGCCGCTGCCGGCGGGCCGCTGGGCTACGTGCGCGTGATCGGCAACACCGCGCACGCCGACGACTACAAGGACGGCAACAACGACACCGTGCCGTCGCGCTACGACAAGTGGAACGGAGATGTGGCGCTCGGCTGGACGCCGGACGCCGACACCCTGCTGGAGCTGACCGCCGGCAAGGGCGATGGTGAAGCGCGTTACGCCGGGCGCGGCATGGACGGCTCGCAGTTCAAGCGTGAAAGCCTGGGCCTGCGCTTCGAAAAATCCAACATCGGCGAGGTGCTGGACAAGGTCGAAGCGCAGATCTACTACAACTACGCCGATCACGTGATGGACAACTACACGCTGCGCACGCCGTCGGGCACCGGGATGATGGCCGGCCCAATGGCCTCCAACGTCGACCGCCGCACCCTCGGCGCGCGGATCAAGGCCACTTGGCGCTGGGCTGATGTGCAGGTGATCAGCGGCATCGATGCGCAGACCAACGAGCATCGCCAACGCGGCAGCATGGGCATCGATACCTACAAGGACTTGCCGTACACCAAGGATGCCGACTTCCACAACTACGGCGTGTTCAGCGAATTGACCTGGTACGCCGCCGACCGTGACCGGTTGATTACCGGTGCACGCCTGGACCGTGCCTCGACCAAGGATTTCCGGCAGACCACGGGCTCAGGGATGATGACGCGCCCCAATCCGACCGCCGACGACACCCGCGCCGACACGTTGCCAAGCGGCTTCGTGCGCTACGAGCATGACCTCGCCGACAGCCCGACCACGCTCTACGCCGGCCTCGGTCACACCCAGCGTTTTCCGGATTACTGGGAACTGTTTTCACCCAAGTCCGGCCCCGCCGGATCGGTAAATGCCTTCGATTCGATCAAGCCTGAAAAAACCACCCAGCTCGATTTCGGCCTGCAATACAAGACCGAAAACCTCGATGCCTGGGCCTCGGGTTATGTCGGCCAGGTGCGCGATTACATCCTGTTCGATTACCCCCCGACCATGATGGGCACCACCTCCCAGGCTCAGAACATCGACGCACGAATCATGGGCGGCGAACTCGGTGCGGCCTACCAACTGACTTCAAACTGGAAAGCCGACGCGACCCTGGCCTACGCCTGGGGCAAGAACAGCAGCGATGGCAACGCGTTGCCGCAAATGCCACCGCTGGACGCGCGTTTCGGCCTGACCTACAGCGAAGACAACTGGAGCGCCGGGGCCTTGTGGCGCGTGGTTGCGGCGCAAAACCGCATCGACCAGAACAAGGGCAACGTGGTCGGCAAGGACTTCGACAAGACCCCGGGGTTCGGCGTGTTCTCGCTCAATGGTGCGTACCGGATTAACAAAAACTGGAAGGTCAGCAGTGGCGTCGACAACCTGTTCGGCAAGGCGTACGCCGAGCATTTGAACCTGGCCGGCAACGCCGGTTTTGGCTACCCGGCCAATGACCCGCAGGCCATTAAAGAACCGGGACGAACGCTCTGGACCAAGGTGGACATGAGCTTCTAAGCGCTTCGCGAGCAAGCTCGCTCCCACAGGTTCAACGCCGCCCATGTGGGAGCGGGCTTGCCCGCGATCGGTTGCGCAGCAACCGCAAAAACAAACAACTAAAAGATCCAAGCCAAAGCGGAGCACACGTGATGAAACAGCCCAAAGTAAATTTCTACAACCTGGCCTGGCGCTGGCATTTCTATGCCGGTCTGTTCGTCGCGCCCTTCATGGTGATGTTGGCCTTGACCGGCGTCATTTACCTGTTCAAGCCGCAACTCGATCCGTTGATGTACGGCAGCCTGATGAACGTACCGGCCGGGCATCACAGCGTCCCGGCCGACGATCTGCTCAAACGGGTGAAACAGGCGTATCCACAAGCCACGATCAAACAGTACCTGCCACCGGTGAACGCCGAGCGCAGCGCTCAGTTTGTCGTGATCAATGGCGGCACCGAGCTCAACGTATTCATTGATCCCTACCAGGGCGACATCCTCGGCGAGCAAGACGCCAAGATGAATCTGCAAGCGGTGGCGCGAGCGATTCACGGCGAATTGATGATAGGCACCGTCGGTGATCGATTGGTCGAACTGGCCGCCGGCTGGGGCGTGGTGCTGGTGGTTTCCGGCGTGTTCCTGTGGTGGCCGCGTGGCCAGGCGGCCGGTATTTTGTGGCCCCGCCTGACCAGTCGCGGTCGGGTGCTGTGGCGTGATTTGCATGCCGTGACCGGTTTCTGGGGCGCATCGCTGCTGCTGGTGATGCTGCTCAGCGGCATGACCTGGACCGGGTTCTGGGGTGAGAAATATGCGCAAGTATGGAACGTGTTTCCGGCGGCGATGTGGGACAACGTGCCGAAGTCTGACGTTGAGGCCCGCAGCCTGAATACCGCCACACGCCAGACTGTACCTTGGGCGATGGAAAACACCCCGATGCCAACGTCCGGCGATCACGCCGAACACATGGCCCACGAAGGTGCGCAAGCCGCCACCGCCGCGCCGACTATCAGCCTGCAAGACGTGCAGAACATCGCCGTGCAACGCAAGGTCGAACCGGGTTACAGCATCACCTTCCCGAAAAGTGCGACCGGCGTGTTCACCATCGCCGTGTTCGCGGACGACCCGCGCAACGACGCCACCTTGCACGTCGATCAGTACACCGGCGACGTACTCGCCGACGTGCGCTACGAGCAATACGGCACCGTCGCCCGCGCCACTGAAATCGGCGTGATGCTGCACGAAGGCAAGATGTTCGGCGTGTTCAACCAGATCATCGTGCTGCTGATCTGCCTGATGATTTTGCTCAGCGCCGTCAGCGGCGTGGTGATCTGGTGGAAACGTCGTCCACAAGGCAAGTTCGGTGTTCCACCGCTGCGCCACGACCTGCCGAAATGGAAAACCGCGATGGTCATCATGTTCGCCCTGGCCGTGGCGTTTCCGTTGGTGGGCGCCTCGCTGGTGGTGGTGTGGGTGCTGGATCGCGTGCTGTTTTCGCGATTCACCCGGCAAACTGAATCGGCCTCATCTTCATCATGAAGCAGGCGAGATGCGCGGTTTAGAGGGATCTGTAGACTTTCCGCGCTTAGCTCCCGGTGAATTTTAGTGTTACTGCATAACTCTAAATGCACCGCCTGACCCGCAGCCCTGGCTGCGGGTTTTCTTTTGAAGAAGTGATTCACCGTCCCGATGAACAAGTACCTCTTGTCCGGCCTCTGCCTGCTCGCCATGAACCACAGCGCGCACGCGCAACCGTTGACGCTGCCCACCGGCACCATCACCGCCGAGGCCAATGACGACGAAACTGTCAACCTCAACACCCCGACCACCGCCGGTTCGCGCCTGAACCTGACGGCACTGGAGACCCCCGCCAGCGTCGAAAGCCTGACCGGTGAGCAGATCCGCGCGCGCGGTGATCGCAGCGTGCAGGACGCGGTGTCGCGCAGCACCGGCATCAGCCGCACCGGTACGCCGGGCGATGGCGGCACGTCGTTGTCGGCGCGGGGTTTTACCGGGCAGAGCTCGGTGATGCAGTTGTATGACGGCAACCGCATGTACACCGGCATGGGCACTGTCACCTTCCCGGTCGACACCTGGTCGGTGGAGCGCGTCGATGTGCTGCGCGGCCCGGCGTCGGTGCTATACGGCGAAGGCGCGACCGGGGCGGTGGTCAACGTGATCCCGAAAAAGCCGTTTGCAGGCGAGATCGAAAATCACGTGCGCCTCGGCTACAGCTCCTACGACAGCCAGCAAGAGGCGTTCGACAGCGGCGGCTCTCTGAGTGACACCTTGAGCTACCGCTTGAATCTCAATCGCCTGCGCAGCAATGGGTGGGTTGATCGTGGCGACTCGTCCAGTGACTTCATCAGCGCCGCATTGCGCTGGCAGGCGACCGACGATCTCGCGTTCACCCTCGCCCACGATTACGGCGACCAGAAGCCGATGAATTATTTCGGCACGCCGCTGATCAATGGCCGCTTCAAAGAAAGCCTGCGGGACAAGAACTACAACGTCAGCAACGATAAGCAGCACTACAACGATCAATGGACCCGGCTGACCAGCGACTGGCAGATCTCCGAGAATGTCAGTTCGAGCAACGAGCTGTATTACCTCAAGGCCCAGCGCCGCTGGCAGAACGCCGAGAACTACAACTTCGACCGCGGCAGCCAGCAACTGAGCCGCAGCGGTTATTTCGGCATCGGCCACAAACAGGAACAGGTCGGCGACCGTCAGACGTTCACCTTCAAACACACGTTGTTCGGCCTCGACAGCCAGACCGTGACTGGCGTCGATTACAACCGCATCCGCTTCCAGCTCGACAGCAATTCGCCGTTCAATGATGTGTTGCCGAACGGTCAACGGGTGGATCTGTATCAGCCACAACCGGGTCGATTTGAAAGCGCCGATCCGTACCGAGATCAGTTTCAGAGCACCACCAGACAAATGTCGGCCTTCGCCGAAAACCGCACGCAACTGAGCGAGCGCTTGTCGTTGGTGACCGGCGCGCGCCGCGACTATGTGCATGTGGATCGCGACAACCTGGTCGGTGGCAGCCAAAGCGACAAGACCCTGACCGGCAACAACTGGAAGGCCGGACTGGTGTTCGCGCTGACGCCGGACACTTCGTTTTATGGCCAGTACGCCACCAGCACTGACGGTGTCGGCGGCTTGATTTCACTGAGCCCGAGCCAGCAGCAATATGACCTGGCGACGGCGAAGCAAACCGAGATCGGCATGAAGCAGATGTTCTGGGACCAGCGCGCAGAGTGGACGCTGGCGGCGTATCGCATCGTCAAAAAGAAGCTGTTGACCGACGATCCGGGCAACCCGACGCTCAAGCAGCAGGTCGGCCAGCAATCGTCCAATGGCCTGGAAGCCAGCCTCGATCTGCAACTGGCACACGCCTGGCAACTGCAGGCCAACGCCGCCATCGTCAAAGCCAGGTACGACAATTTCGAAGAAGTGGTCAGCGGTGTTCCGGTGTCGCGCAACGGCAACCGCCCGGTGGACGTGCCACGGCGCACGGCGAATCTGTGGCTGAGCAAAGCGATCAATGATGGCCTGAAGGCCGGTGCCGGTGTGCGTTACGTTGATGCCCGTTATGCGGACATGGCCAACCGCAACGAGCTGCCGAGTTACACCGTGGTGGATGCCACGCTGTCGTGGAAGGCGCTGCGTGATACGACGCTGGGGTTGCAGGTGAACAATCTGTTTGACCGGCAGTACGCGCAAAGCCAATACAATGAGGGGCAGCAGTGGATCCTTGGCGAGCCACGGTCGTTTTTTGTCACTGCTGATTATCAGTTTTAAACCGTGTCGCTCCCATCGCGAGCAAGCTCGCTCCCACAGGTTTTGCACAGTCCCTGTGGGAGCGAGCTTTCTCGCGATGACATCATCAGCAATACCGAACATTTCAGAGTAGATGCATGACCTCGCTGAACCTCACAAACCTCGCCTGGACGCCCTTGGGCCACGGCCACTGCCATCACCAGTTCCAGCTGCGTGATGCGTCCCTGCAGGTGGCCGCCGGTGAGTTCGTCGGGTTGATCGGCCCCAACGGCAGCGGCAAGACCAGCCTGCTGCGTTGCGCTTATCGCTTCAGCAAACCCGAAAACGGCGAGGTCCGACTCGACCACCACAACGTCTGGAAGCAATCCTCGCGCTGGTGCGCGCAACGCATCGCCGTGGTGTTGCAGGAGTTCCCCGACGCCTTCGGCCTGACCGTCGACGAGGTGGTCGCCATGGGCCGCACGCCGCACAAAGGCCTGTTCGACGGCGACACCATTGAAGACCGACATCTGGCGACTCAAGCATTGGCGTCCGTCGGCCTCAGAGGCTTCGAAGACCACGCCTTCGCCACCCTCTCCGGCGGTGAAAAACAACGTGTGATCCTCGCCCGCGCCCTGGCCCAGCAACCGCAATTGCTGATCCTCGACGAGCCGACCAACCACCTCGACCCACGCTATCAGCTGGAACTGTTGCAGCTGGTCAAACGCCTGAAAATCGGCACCCTGGCCAGCATCCACGACCTCAATCTGGCGGCCGCTTTCTGCGATCGTTTGTACGTGATCAATCACGGTCGCATCGTCGCCAGCGGCACACCAAAAGAAGTCCTGACCGCCCCGCTGCTGCGCGACGTGTTCGGCGTCGAAGCGCTGATCGATGAACACCCCTTGCACGGCTACCCACGAATCACCTGGATAACCCAACCATGACATTGCGTTCCCTGCTTTGCTTCACGCTGTTGCTGGGCAGTGCCCACGCGCTGGCCGAGGCCACGAAATACCCGTTGACGATCCAGAGCTGCAACCGCGAAGTGACCTTCACGCAGGCGCCGAAACACGCGGTCAGCCACGACATCAACATGACCCAGATGATGCTCGCCCTCGGCCTCAAACCGAGCATGGCCGGTTACAGCGGCGTCACGGGATGGAAGTCGGTCACGCCCGAAATGCAGACCATCCTCGACGGCTTGCCGGAGCTGGCAGCCAAATACCCGTCGGTGGAAACCCTGCTCAACGCCAACGTCGATTTCTTCTTCGCCGGCTGGGATTACGGCATGCGCGTGGGCGGTGACCTCACGCCGCAAACGTTGCAACCGCTGGGCATCAATGTCTACGAGCTGACCGAGTCCTGCGCGTTTGTGATGAAGCGTCCGCCGGCCAGCCTGGAAGACACCTACAACGACCTGCGCAACCTCGGCAAAATCTTCGACGTGCAGGATCGCGCCAATGCCCTGATCGCCCAGATGCAGGCGCAAGTCGCCGAAGTGCGCAAGGATCTGCCTGCCGACAAACCCCGGGTGTTTCTCTACGACAGCGGCGAAGACCGCGCCATGACCTCCGGCCGCCTCGGCATGCCGCAGGCGCTGATCGATGCAGCGGGCGGGCGCAACATTCTCGATGACGTCGAGGCGAGCTGGACCCGCGTGAATTGGGAAAACGTGGTCGAGCGCAATCCGCAGGTGATCGTGATCGTCGACTACGGCGAAGTCACCGCCGAACAGAAGGAGCAATTCCTGCTCGACAACAAGGCGTTGCAATCGGTGGACGCGATCAAGAACCAGCGCTTCATCGTGATTCCCTACGTGCAGGCCACGCCCGGCATCGACAACGTGCTGGCGGTCGAAACCCTGGCCAAAGGTTTCCACGGCAAATGATGGATCGTCGCTATGCCTTGCTGCTGGTGATGCTCGGCGCGCTGTTGCTGGCGTCGTGCGTGGTGTCGCTGGGCTTCGGCCCGGCGCGGGTGCCGGTGGACGTGGTGTGGCGGATCTTGCTGCACAAGATGCTGGGGGTCGGCGGTCAGGACTGGACCGCCGGGCAGGAACACATCGTATGGTTGATCCGTGTGCCGCGCATGCTGTTGGGTGCACTGGTCGGTGCTGGCCTGGCGCTGATCGGCGCGGTGCTGCAAGCGGTGACGCGCAATCCATTGGCCGACCCGCACCTGCTCGGGGTCACTTCCGGCGCGACCCTAGGTGCAGTGATTGTGGTGCTGCACGTCGGTGAAATCGTCGGCCTGCTGACCTTGCCGATCGCGGCGTTTATCGGCGCGCTGTTGAGCATGTTGATTGTGCTGATGATCGCCAATCGCAACGGTCGGCTGGACAGCGACCGGCTTCTGCTATGTGGCGTGGCGGTGTCGTTCGTGATGATGGCGATTGCCAATTTGCTGCTGTTCCTCGGCGACCATCGGGCGAGTTCGGCGGTGATGTTCTGGATGCTCGGCGGGCTCGGGTTGGCGCGCTGGGAGCTGCTGGCGGTGCCAGCCGCCAGTGTGTTGCTGGGATTGGTGTTGTTGCTCGGCATGGCCCGCCCGTTGAATGCGCTGATGGCCGGCGAACAGACCGCCGTCACCCTCGGTTTGAATGCGCGGACCGTGCGCCTGCGGGTGTTTCTGATTGCGTCGCTGATGACCGGCGTGTTGGTGTCGATCAGTGGCTCGATCGGCTTTGTCGGGCTGATGGTGCCGCACATTGCCCGTCGATTGGTCGGGGCCGAGCACCGGCGATTGTTACCGGTGTGTGTATTGCTGGGCAGCGTGTTTCTGGTGTGGGTCGACGTCGCCGCGCGCACCCTGATCTCCCCCGAGGACTTGCCGATTGGCGTGGCCACGGCGGCGATTGGCGGATTGTTTTTCATCGGCCTCATGCGACGCCGCTGAGCCGTTCCAGCCCGGAAGGCACGGCTCATCCGGCGATCAGATCAATGAACGCTGCACTTCACAGTTCGTCACGATCGGGCTTCACCGTCGTTTGCACAGGTGGCTGCCAGGTCGCCTTCAATCGCCCGCGACGTTGCCAGTAGCCATCGGTGTCCAGCACCTCAAGCCGGCCGACGCTGGCGAGCGCGGCGAGGTAGGCAGCGACCCCGTCCTTTGCCTCCTCGTTGAACAAGGCCGTTTCCTGCGGCGAGAAGCTGGGGGTGAATTTGAACAGGGCCCCGCCACGACCGGTGAAATAGCAACGCCCCCCGGAGACGCCGCTCTTTTTCACGACGTCTCTGCAGAACCACAGGTCGGCCAGGGCCAGGTTGTCCATCAGTAACCGATCAGACGCATTGGGGTCCTTCACGAACAGATTGAAGCGCTTGTAGAACTGATGAACAGCCGCCCATTTGTAGCCCTGAGGAAAAACCGGCAACGGCAAAGGCCGCGCACCGGGCACCGTGACCGGTGCAATAGGCCCGCCCGGCCCGGAGTAAAACAGCGCACTGGCAGCCCCACTGTTGGCGCCGTCCTCAAGCGGTTCGACGGCCACGAACGAAGAAGACGCCGGGTGTATCAGCACGCCGCCCAGATACGGTTGGCCGACGTACTCGCCCATCAATCGCTGCGCCGAGCGAGCCGCATCATCGGCACGAGCGAAGACGGGGCCGAGCGCAAACCGGTTGTCCAGCGCCCACTTGATCAACTCGATGCCGGTTTTGACACCCCGGGCATCAACCCTGAGCGGCGACCAGAAAGCGCTGCGCACCACGACTTGCAACTCACCGTTGGCGATCACTTTGCGCAGGTAGTCGATCAGCGATTCCCGGCCTGATTGCACTACTTTCTCGTAAGCCACCGTGGCATGAAACAGCGTCCATTCCGGCGCCTTGGCCCTGGGGGCGTAGCGCAACAAGGCGCCGTCGGCGCAGGAGATGTAGACGTTGAGGTACGTGGATCCTTCAGCCGTGCGCACACCGACAGCGTCCAGCCCGTAAGACAGATCCCGAGGCGATATGAAGCTGTGCGCAATGTCGCGAGGCAATCGTCCCGGACGTGTCGACGGACACAAATAAATGCCCTCGACTCGATACCCCGACGGTAATAACCCTTTGGGAAATACCCGCTCGACCGTGAGATGCCCTTGCCGCCCGTCGATCGGCAGCGTCGTCACGTACCGATCACCGTTCAGCGCCTTGAGCACAAAACCGAACATCAGGCTGGCACGGGCGCCCACCGTGCGATGGACATGGCGCAGGGCATCGTCCATCTGCGTGAAGACCGGGCTGAGCGCCGGCTCGGCAATGGCAAATCGATGCACGTCCGTCGAGATAATCCCCGGATAAGCACTCCAGTGTGACAGTTGCCTGGCCTCGCCCCACAGTCGGCTCCCCTGAATCACTTGCAACCGGCCGGCGCTTGCCACCTGATTGACGTACTCACTCGGCGTTTGCGTGCCGTTGCGCATTTTCAGCTCTATCGGGGTGTGCCGGCGCTGCAACTGGCTGGGTGGCACCAATGCCCGGGCGAGTTGCTTTTCGCTGGCGCTTGCACTGAGGGTGTAGCTGATCAGACTGCCATCGAGCCCCATCAGGTATTCCTTGCCAGGCGACAGAGACGGGGAACGCCCGGAACCGCTCAGGATCTCCGCCATAAAATCCGTGGAAAACATCGCGAGGTATACATCCCGCTCGCGGTTCGACAGCGCGAAAATCGGTTCGACCGGCATTCGGGAATGGTACCGGGCGACGACTGTACTCCCCGCCAGAAACAAACCCTGTTCAGGCAATTCATCCAGACGAATCCAGTTGGCAGGGAAGTTCTCGACCTCGACGGGCACCGGCAGCGTTGCGACAAACAAGCCATCGGCGCGACGCAACACCAGACCGCCGTAGACCCGCTCACGCCGTGAGCCTAACTGCGCCAGCGCATGGCACGCGGCATCGTCCTGCGACACAAAGACCGGACTGAGGGCTCGCCGCTGGATCTGCACGAAAGGTGCCCAGTCTGGGCCGACACTGCCCGGCTCATCCCACAGCTCACTGGTGCGCAGCACCTTTAGTTCTCCGGCCTTGGCAAGCATTTGAATGACGTTGGCATAGGGCGGTGTGTCCTCGCCCTGGACCGACATCAGTTGCGGCAATCCCTGATTGTCGAATTGTGTTGAGGAGGCCGAGTACTGGTAAAGCAACAATGCCCCGTCCAGCGTCGCGATGAAAATGTTCAAGTCCTGAAAATGCGTCAGACGTTGCGTGCCCTTTTCGTCGTAGATCGCTGCGGCCAGATCGCGGATGGACGCAAAATGCCGGGCAAACCAGGCCTCCGCGGTCGATAAATCTTTGGGCATCCAGCTTGCCGCGTGATAAAGCCCGAAGGACCTGAACTCGTCGATCAATACGGGAGCGCCAAAGTCGCTCGCCTGGTTCAATGCCCCCAGGCGCCTGGGCGTAACCATTTCGGTCGCCACGTACTCCTCGCGTTCCTTGTGCTTGAGGATAAATCCCCAACCCGCCGCAGCTGCTCGGTAGTCGAGCCTGGCGCGATGGCGGGCGTTCAGCACCGCGTCTTCGGCGCTGGTAAAAATAGCCCCCAGCACCGGAGCGGTAATGTCTGTGCGGGCGACCTCGTTATTTGACTCATCCCCCGGCACCGTTCCCCGCGGCCCCCACACATCGCTGCCGACCACCACGCGTAATCTGCCCGTGCCGGCCAGTTCGTCGACCACTGCACCGGGCTCAAGTGCGCCGGCCGCCAGCTCCTGGTCTATCAGCGTTTTGCCATCGACGAGTACGGACACCCGCTTTTGCAGACGGTTGCGAGCCGCCACTTTCGATACGTCGGGGCTATAAACCAACAGGGAGTCGGCTGAGCCGGACAGGTAGAAATCGACAACATGCGCACTCTTCTCGAACACCGAGCGAATGTCTTCGGTGGTGAACATTTGTGCGTGGGTCAGTTGCTCTTGCAAGTCAGTACGCACAATGGCTCCGGCATCCGCATGCCAGCGCGAAGCGTACAGCCCATGAAAAGAGTGACCCTCGACCAACATGATCGGTGCGCCAGTGGCATCGAGGGGGCAGAGTCTGTCCAGTGCAAACCGTTTGGCGGCAAACACCGGCTCGGTGGCGACGAAGCGTTGGTTGCGATCCCGCAAAATCATCCCGACAAAACCCTGCTCACGCCGGCTGCCGATATGTTCATGAGCGAAACGTGCAGCATCGTCCGCCATGAGGAAAGCGGGACTCAAACGTCGCGACCTGGCATAGGGTCGCCAATCAGGGCCAACGATCCCGACAACATCCCACAACGCGCTATCTTTCAATACCGCCAACTCGCCAGCCGTTGCCACCTGCCGGATGTAATCCGAAGGCTTGAGCGTGCCTGCCTTCAGCCGGACGTTGAAATCCGCGCTGTCCTTCAGCGGTACTTCACGAAGGTGCGCCGAAGGGCGGTATTGCAACACGGCGCCGTCCCGGGTCCGGGCGTAGACCTTCAGGTAGTCCGGGTACGCCTGCCGATGGACATCCCCTAGCGAAAACCTGATGCCCGTAGCCAACTCCTGCGGTGAAAAAAAACGCTCATAAAGCCAAGGTTCGCTAGCGCTGTGAGTCGCATCGCCCTGCGGCATGAAGTAGACGCCGTTCAGGTCGAAATCGAGCAGGCGCTCCAGCGTGCGATCAGCATTCAACGGGAATGTCTTGAGCAGTTCGGCTGCGGGCTCGCTGGAAAGTACCGGATAGGTCGCCATGCACTCCGCGCTGCCGGCAGAGGTCACGACAAACCCCAGATACACGCTGCCGGTGGACGCGGTTACCGTCGCGGCGGCGGCTTCGATGGCCTTGTCCACCTGGTCGAACACCGCACAAAAAAACGGCTGTACCGACGTCGAACTTCGCACCGCAGCCGTACCGAGCGTCCAGTTCGCCGGCACGTTTCCTCGGACGCCGCCCCACGATTCATTGGCCACCAGTACGCTCAGCGTGCCGGTCCGGGCGACTTTCTGAATCAGCTGCTCAACGTCGGAGAACGGCCCGAAAGCCTCGAAGCCCAGCTCAAAGAGATTTTTCTCTTCTGCAGGCTGAGTTGACTCGTACTTGATCAACGAGCCATCCGGCCCCGACAAATAATGACGCTGGCCATAGGCGCCCGGGTCCTGCATGTGACTCAGGAGATGTGCTCTGGAAAAAAAACCGAGGCTCAACGTGACCTGCTCAGTCGTCCAGCCCGGATGAACCCGCAGGACGTCGGCGTGACTGGCCGAATGAGACAGGTAATACGCCGCGCCACTGTAACCCGGTGGGGCAAACAACTCATTGGGGGTACCGGGAGTCAGCAGAAAGTCGAAATCGAAATGCCCCATCCGACCCGCCACCGGCAATGTAGGCTAAAATTTTCCGTCGCCACGCTGCACGATCACGCCGCCGTAGGCTTTGTCACGGCTCGCGCCGATGTGCCGGTGAACCCAATAGGCCGCGTCATCCGCACTGATGAAGGTCGGTCCAAAAGCAGGAAATGTTGTTGTCTTCCGGGGGGCTGAAGGGGGACTGGTAGAGGTGCCGTTCATACGCTGCTCACTCGATTGAGAAGCCACGATGATCAAGATCCCGGAGCGCAGCGGGTGGTACATATGTATCGCCCTCCGGTTTTTTACTTTTGACGCAGCCAGCACCGATGCTGCGCACGCCGATGCACCGAAAATAAATCTGAGAATCATCTGTCCGTCCCCTTTCTGTCCTGCTAGCGATGACGGCGGCACATCCAGCATCACTTCGCCTGAAATGCCGCTATCGCGAGCAGGCTCGCGCCCACAGGGGTTTATCGTCGCCCACAGGCTCCGTGTCCGACACAAACCTACTGTGGGAGCGTGATTCTGGGGTTGTTTAGGTGTGTTTATACGAATGCAAAAATACCGGACGTTTCCCACGACTTTTTCAGGTTGTTCGTCGGACGTGGGCTGTCTAGTCTGGGGGTGTCACTGAAGACTCAGTGATCGGGTGTGAGAACCCGGCAGCCCCTGTTAATCCAACATCAGTACCACCATAATTGCCGCCGGCTTATCCGCTGCCTGCAATGCTCAATGGCGGCTGTGTGCGGGCGGACTTCGGTCCGGCCGGGTTCGGGGTTACCGGTTTCTCACTCCGCACATAGCTGCCACCCTTCTATCGTGTGAGAACGATAGGTGGTGGCCCCAATTGAGATGACCCCAAATGTGCAAAAAGATAGTTCCAGATCCACCCATCGACACCACCACGCCCGATCCCGAAACATCACGCAACGACGACCTGCTCCGAGACCGCGAAGCCATCAACCGCGCCCTCGACTACTACCTCGATCCCGCGACCCACTACGCCGAAAAACCCCGCCGCCCCAGCACCATGTTCATGATTGCCCCGGACAACGACAGCGAAAGCCTGTTGGTTCATGCCTGTGAATCCCTGGCGTGCGCCAGTGTCCTGGCCAGCGACTTCGCCGCCGAGCTGATCGGCCCGCAACGCCATAAGGCGATGGCGATTCAGCAGGTCATCATGCTCGCGGAATTGGCCGTGAGCCGCGCGGTGGATAACGTTGTCCCCACCTAGAAACACCTGAGCCCGCTCCCACAGGGGCTCAACATTCCCTACACTGCATATCTCACGCCCCTCAGGATGAGCCTCATGTTGAAATCTGTTTTCCTGTCGTTGCTGGTGTTCGGCTCCAGCGCCGCATGGGCCGATACCACCGTCGATGTCTCGAAGATTTACGGCAAGATCCAGTTCGTCGACAGTTTCCCGGACTACAAGGTGCAGGTGGTGAACTCGTTTCCCGATCTGAAGGTGCAGCAGGTCGACTCTTTCCCGGATTCGCCAGGCAAGTGGAAAACCGTCGACAGCTTCCCGGATTACAAAGTCCAGATCGTCGATTCCTTCCCCGATTTCACCATTCAATACGTCGACTCATTTCCCGGTCCCAACTGAGCCCCTCTGCATCACCGCTGCCGCCAAGCGGCAGCACCACAATGACGCATACCCTCGCACCACCGCCCCGCCCTCGTCCCTTCATGGTGCGCCGCCACCGCGCGCGACCGCTCTAAAACGACATTTCCCTGCCTTTTGCCGACCGGGCACAGCCTTTGCAAAACACCCTTCAGTAGTCCGCATCTGCCAACCCAGAAAAAATTCTAATGTTCATGGAGATCGCACAATGAAGCGTCGTAGCTTGATCAAGGCTTTCACACTCACGGCAAGCATTGCCGCGATGGGCATGACCTGGACCGTCCAGGCCGCCGAGACCATCAAGGTCGGTATTCTGCATTCGTTGTCCGGGACCATGGCGATCTCCGAAACCTCGCTCAAAGACATGGCGTTGATGACCATCGACGAGATCAACGCCAAGGGCGGCGTGAACGGCAAGATGCTGGAAGCGGTGGTCGTGGACCCCGCGTCGAACTGGCCGCTGTTCGCGGAAAAGGGTCGTCAGTTGCTGACACAGGACAAGGTGGCCGTGGTGTTCGGTTGCTGGACGTCGGTGTCGCGTAAATCGGTGTTGCCGGTGTTCGAAGAGCTCAACGGTCTGCTGTTCTACCCGGTGCAATACGAAGGCGAAGAGATGTCGCCGAACGTGTTCTACACCGGCGCCGCGCCGAACCAGCAAGCGATTCCGGCGGTGGAATACCTGATGAGCGAAGAAGGCGGCGGTGCCAAGCGTTACTTCCTGTTGGGCACCGACTACGTCTACCCGCGCACCACCAACAAAATCCTGCGCTCGTTCCTGCACTCCAAAGGTGTGGCGGACAAGGACATCGAAGAGGTCTACACCCCGTTCGGTCATAGCGATTACCAAACCATCGTGGCCAACATCAAAAAATTCTCGGCCGGTGGCAAGACTGCGGTCATCTCCACCGTCAACGGCGACTCCAATGTGCCGTTCTATAAAGAGCTGGCCAACCAGGGCCTGAAAGCCACTGACGTTCCGGTCGTAGCGTTCTCGGTCGGCGAAGAAGAACTGCGCGGTATCGACACCAAACCGCTGGTGGGCAACCTCGCGGCATGGAACTACTTCGAGTCAGTCGAGAACCCGGCGAACAAGAAGTTCGTGGCCGACTGGAAAGCCTACGCGAAGAAACACAACCTGCCGGGCGCCGACAAAGCGGTGACCAACGACCCGATGGAAGCCACTTACGTGGGCATCCACATGTGGGCGCAAGCGGCTGAGAAAGCCAAATCCACCGACGTCGACAAAGTCCGCGAAGCCCTCGCCGGCCAGACCTTTGCCGCGCCGTCGGGTTACACACTGACCATGGACAAGACCAACCACCACCTGCACAAGCCCGTGATGATCGGCGAGATCCAGGCCGACGGTCAGTTCAACGTCGTGTGGCAGACCGAAGGGCCAATCCGTGCCCAGCCGTGGAGCCCGTTCATTTCGGGTAACGACAAGAAGCCGGACTATGCGGTGAAGAGCAACTAAGCCACTGGGTGTCGGGCCTGAACACACAGTTAAGGCCAGACACAAATCCCTGTGGGAGCTGGCTTGCCTGCGATGGCATCACCTCGGTGCATCAGATACACCGAGTCGTCTGCATCGCAGGCAAGCCAGCTCCCACATAGTCCGTGCAAGGCGACTAACTATGCCCTCCGCCCTTTACCGTCTTATTCTCGCCATCGCGCTTTTACTGCCGATGGCCGCGCAGGCCGGCGACGCCGAAGACTTCGTCGCCGCCAATCCCGTGCAGCAAGCCAAGCTTCTCGAATCCTGGGCTGCGCAGCCCGATCCGGCTCGTATCGAATTGATCAACGCCCTGCAACAAGGCGAGTTGACCGTCGACGGCCAAGCCAAAACCCTGCGCCTGAACAATCGCCTGCGGGGTCTGATCGACACCGCGCTGGCCAGCCACCAATTGCTCGCCGCCGACGCCAAAATCCGTCTGGCCGCCGCGCAGCAATTGCAGAAAAGTGCCAAACCGGCCCAGCTGAAATTCCTCGACCAACAACTGGCGGGCGAAAAAGATGAAAGCGTCCACGCGGCCCTGAGCCTGGCGCTGGCCAACCTGCAACTGGTCGACACCGACCCGGCCGTGCGCCTCGCGGCGGTGCGTCTGCTTGGCGAAACTGGCGATCCGCTCGCGCGCACCCGCCTCGAAAGCCTGCTGGAGCCGGGCATCGAAGCAGACGCCAACGTGCGCACCGCCGCCGAAACCAGCCTGGCCCAGGTCAAACGCAAATTGCTGATCGGCGAGATCCTCGGCCAGGCGTTCAGCGGCATGTCCCTGGGCTCGATCCTGCTGCTCGCCGCCCTGGGACTGGCGATCACCTTCGGCCTGCTCGGCGTGATCAACATGGCCCACGGCGAGATGCTGATGCTCGGCGCGTACTCGACCTACGTGGTGCAGCTGATGTTCCAGCGCTTTGCCCCGCAAGCCATCGAGTTCTACCCGTTGATCGCGTTGCCGGTGGCGTTTTTTGTCACCGCCGCGATCGGCATGGCGCTGGAGCGCACGGTGATTCGTCACCTCTACGGCCGCCCGCTGGAAACCCTGCTCGCGACCTGGGGCATCAGCCTCATGCTGATTCAGCTGGTGCGATTGCTGTTCGGCGCGCAGAACGTTGAAGTGGCCAACCCGGCCTGGCTCTCGGGCGGGATTCAAGTGCTGCCCAACCTCGTGCTGCCGTACAACCGCATCGTGATCATCGCCTTCGCCTTGTTTGTAGTGGTGCTGACCTGGCTGCTGCTGAACAGGACGCGCCTGGGTTTGAACGTGCGCGCCGTCACCCAGAACCGCAACATGGCGGCCTGCTGCGGTGTGCCGACCGGGCGCGTGGACATGCTCGCCTTCGGCCTCGGCTCCGGCATCGCCGGGCTCGGTGGCGTGGCGCTCAGCCAGATCGGCAACGTCGGCCCCGACCTCGGCCAGAGCTACATCATCGACTCATTCCTGGTGGTGGTGCTCGGCGGTGTCGGTCAGTTGGCCGGTAGTGTCCTGGCTGCCTTCGGCCTGGGCATCGCCAACAAGATTCTCGAACCGCAGATCGGCGCCGTGCTCGGCAAGATCCTGATCCTCGCGCTGATCATTCTGTTCATCCAGAAGCGTCCGCAAGGCCTCTTCGCACTGAAAGGACGGGTGATCGACTGATGAACCAGCCCCTGCTCGTTACCGCGACATAAAAAGCCGGTCCCAAGGTCACGATTGCCGTTGGCGCGGTGATCCTCGTTCTGTTGCTGGCGTTGCCGCTGCTCTCGCTGTTATCTCCGGTCAGCGTTTTTCACGTCTCGGCCTACACCCTGACGCTGGTGGGCAAGATTCTGTGCTACGCCATCGTCGCCCTGGCGCTGGATCTGGTTTGGGGGTACGCGGGGCTGTTGTCCCTCGGTCACGGCCTGTTCTTCGCCCTCGGCGGCTATGCGATGGGCATGTACTTGATGCGCCAGGCGTCGGGCGATGGCTTGCCGGCGTTCATGACGTTCCTGTCGTGGACCGAGTTGCCGTGGTACTGGACCGGCACCAGCAGCTTCCTCTGGTCGATGTGTCTGGTGGTGCTCGCGCCGGGTTTGCTGGCGCTGGTCTTCGGGTTTTTCGCCTTCCGTTCGCGGATCAAGGGCGTGTATTTCTCGATCATGACCCAGGCCCTGACCTTCGCCGGGATGTTGCTGTTCTTCCGCAACGAAACCGGGTTTGGCGGCAACAACGGCTTCACCAACTTCCGCACGATTCTCGGCTTTGGCATCACCGAGCCGGGCACGCGCGCGGTGCTGTTTTTTGCCACGGTGGTGTTGCTGGTGGCGAGTCTGTTCATCGGCTGGCGTCTGGCGCAGAGCAAGTTCGGCCGGGTGCTGACCGCCTTGCGCGATGCGGAAAACCGTCTGATGTTCTGCGGCTACGACCCGCGGGGTTTCAAGCTGTTTGTCTGGGTCTTGAGCGCGGTGCTGTGTGGTCTGGCCGGTGCGCTGTACGTGCCGCAGGTCGGGATCATCAACCCGAGTGAAATGTCGCCGACCAACTCCATCGAAGCGGCGGTTTGGGTCGCACTGGGCGGGCGCGGCACCTTGATCGGTCCGCTGCTCGGTGCCGGAGTGGTCAACGGCATGAAGAGCTGGTTCACCGTGGCGTTCCCCGAATACTGGCTGTTCTTCCTCGGTGCGCTATTCATCGTTGTGACCTTGTACCTGCCCAAAGGCGTGATCGGCCTGCTGAAAAAGAGAGGTGAGCAATGAGAGTCACTGCGACGGCTGAATTCATGCTCGAACCGGCATTTTTTCCTGTGGAGCCCAACAAGGACGCCGGCAGCAGCCGCGACGCCATCGGCCTCGGGCAACGTGTCGGCCCCGGCCTGGACACGCGCCACGGCACGATCCTGACCCTGGAAGACATCAGCGTCAGCTTCGATGGCTTCAAGGCACTCAACGCTTTGAACCTGTACATCGGCGTCGGCGAATTGCGCTGCATCATCGGCCCCAACGGCGCGGGCAAGACCACGTTGATGGACGTCATCACCGGCAAGACTCGCCCCAGCCACGGCAAAGCCTGGTTCGGCGAAACCCTGGACCTGACGTCGATGAGCGAAGTGCAGATTGCCCAGGCCGGCATCGGTCGCAAGTTCCAGAAGCCGACGGTGTTCGAGGCCTTGAGCGTGTTCGAGAACCTGGAGCTGGCGCAGAAAACCGACAAGTCGGTGTGGGCCAGCCTGCGGGCTCGCCTCAGTGGCGAACAGAGAGATCGCATCTGCGAGGTGCTGGAAACCATTCGCCTGACAGCCTCGGTCAATCGCCCGGCGGGTCTGTTGTCCCACGGCCAGAAGCAGTTTCTGGAGATCGGCATGCTACTCATGCAAGACCCGCAACTGCTGCTGCTCGACGAGCCGGTGGCGGGCATGACCGATGCCGAGACCGAGTTCACCGCCGAACTGTTCAAAAGCCTTGCCGGCAAGCATTCGCTGATGGTGGTGGAACATGACATGGGGTTTGTCGGGTCGATTGCCGACCACGTCACCGTGTTGCACCAGGGCAGCGTGCTGGCCGAAGGGTCGCTGGAACAGGTGCAGGATAACGAGCGGGTGATCGAGGTTTACCTCGGTCGCTAGGATTGCGAATACAACCCCCCTGTAGGAGCCGGCTTGCTGGCGATAGCGGTGGATCAGGCGACATTGATATTGGCCGATACGCCGCCATCGCCAGCAAGCCGGCTCCTACAGGGGGTGAGGAGAATTCCAGAATGCTGCAAGTCGACAAGCTGCACCAGTACTACGGCGGTAGCCACATCCTGCGGGGCCTGACGTTTGACGTGAAGGTCGGTGAAGTGACGTGCCTGCTGGGGCGCAACGGCGTGGGCAAGACCACCCTGCTCAAATGCCTGATGGGTTTGCTGCCGGCCAAGGAAGGCGCGGTGAACTGGGAAGGCAAACCGATCACCGCGTTCAAGCCGCATCAGCGGGTGCATGCCGGGATCGCTTACGTGCCTCAGGGCCGTGAAATTTTCGGCCGCCTTACCGTGGAAGAAAACCTGTTGATGGGTCTTTCGCGGTTTCCTGGTTCTGAGGCCAAGGAAGTCCCGACCTTCATCTACGAGCTGTTCCCGGTTTTGCTGCAAATGAAGCAACGGTGCGGCGGTGACTTGTCCGGCGGCCAACAGCAGCAATTGGCGATTGGTCGCGCACTGGCCAGCCGTCCACGGCTGTTGATTCTCGATGAGCCCACCGAAGGTATCCAGCCGTCGGTGATCAAAGAGATCGGCGCGGTGATCAAGAAGCTCGCGGCCCGTGGCGACATGGCGATTCTGTTGGTCGAGCAGTTCTACGATTTCGCCGCCGAACTGGCCGACCAGTACCTGGTGATGTCCCGCGGCGAGATCGTGCAGCAAGGTCGCGGCGAAAATATGGAAGCCGAGGGTGTACGCGGTCTGGTTACGATCTAATCTGAAGCGTCCTGACGATAACTAGAAGACATGAACTTACCTCTCCCCACTGCCCTGTTTACCCCGAGCTGGCATGCCGAGCTGGAATTGGGCTACGCCCGGTTCGGCGACAGCACGCGCCCGGTCCAGCGCCGGCACAAAGGCCCGCTGCGGGTGCAGAAGCACCTGTATGCCGAAGGGCCGCAAGTGTGCCAGCACATCATCGTTCATCCGCCGGGCGGCATCGCAGGCGGTGATCGACTGGACATCTCGGCCAGCGTCGGCCCGGATGCCTGGGCGCAAATCACCAGCCCGGGCGCTGCCAAATGGTATCGCGCGGCGGGGCCTGCCTATCAGCAGCTGACATTGAAGGTGGCGTGCGGTGCGACACTGGAATGGCTGCCACAAGAGACGATCATCTTCAGCGACGCTCAAGCCGAACTCAGCACCTCGATTGATCTGGAGGGCGACGCCCGGCTGTTTTACTGGGACGTCGTTGCGCTGGGCCGACCGGCCAGTGGCGAGCGCTTCGACCTCGGGCATTTTCAGGCGCAACTGGACATTCGCCGCGACGGCCAGTTGCTCTGGCACGAACGCCAGCGCATTGTCGGGGATGACGGTTTGCTTGATTCGCCGATTGGCCTGGATGGACAACCGGTGTTTGCGACGTTGCTGGTGACCGGGGAGATTGATAGCGAACTGCTGGAAACCTGTCGCTCGCTGCCCACTGAAGTACGCGGGGATCTGACGCAATTGCCCGGGCTTCTGGTGGCTCGTTGCCTGGCCAGTGAAGCGCTGTTGGCGCGGGGCTGGTTGATTGAATTGTGGCGCTTGCTCCGGCCGGCGTTACTCGGCCGCGAAGCCCTGCCCCCAAGAATATGGAGCACCTGAACACCGATATCCTTGTAGGAGCCGGCTTGCTGGCGATGGCGATGGCGATGGCGCCAGTCAGTACGCCATCGCCAGCAAGCCGGCTCCTACAAGTTGTGTGTTTACAGATCCGATTACTTTTTATCTGCCCAGATGGATTCCAAACGATGGACCTGACCCCACGCGAAAAAGACAAGCTGCTGATCTTCACCGCCGGCCTCGTGGCCGAGCGGCGTTTGGCGCGCGGCGTGAAACTCAATTACCCGGAAGCCATGGCCTACATCTCCGCTGCGCTGCTCGAAGGCGCGCGTGACGGCCAGACCGTGGCTGAGCTGATGCACTTCGGCACCACCCTGCTCAGCCGCGAACAAGTGATGGAAGGCATCCCGGAAATGATCCCGGAGATCCAGGTCGAAGCGACGTTCCCCGACGGCACCAAACTGGTCACCGTTCACCAACCTATCGCCTGAGGACGCGTCATGACCTATCAAATTCGCGATGCGCTGCACGCCGACCTGCCGGCGATCCGCGACATCTACAACGACGCCGTGCTCAACACCACGGCGATCTGGAACGAACAGGCCGTGGACCTGGGCAACCGTCAGGCGTGGTTCAGCGCCCGGCAAGCCCAGGGTTATCCGATCCTGGTGATCGTCGACGGCGATAACAGCGTGCTGGGCTACGCTTCATTTGGTGACTGGCGGCCATTCGACGGTTTCCGCCACACCGTCGAGCACTCGGTCTACGTGCGCAGCGACCAGCGTGGCAACGGTCTCGGCCCGCAATTGATGACGGTGCTGATCGAGCGCGCCAAAGGCTGCGACAAACATGTGATGGTCGCTGCCATCGAAAGCGGCAATGCCGCTTCTATCCGATTGCATGAACGGGCCGGTTTCGTGATCACCGGTGAAATGCCGCAAGTAGGCACCAAGTTCGGCCGCTGGCTGGACCTGACCTTCATGCAACTGACCCTCAATCCTGGCGCGGAGCCGCCACCCGCCAACAAGGAGTAATTGCCGATGAACGCTGCCCAACTGCGCCGCGTCAATGTTGAAAGCTTTGCGCACTATCGTCAGGGTTTGATTGATTTGCTGCTCGACGCCGTCGGCTATGGCGCCAGTGTCGGGTTCATGGCCAATCTGGATGCCACTCAGGCCCGTGCCTATTTCGATGACGTTCAGGACAACCTGAACAAGGGCAACGTGCTGCTGTGGGTGGTGGTCAAGGACGAGCAGGTGCAGGCCAGCGTGCAGCTGACCTTGTGCCAGAAAGCCAATGGCCTGAACCGTGCCGAGGTGCAGAAACTGCTGGTGCGTGAACATGCGCGCCGCCGTGGCCTGGGCCAACAATTGATGAGCGCGCTGGAACAGGCCGCGCTCCAGCACAAGCGCGGCATGCTCTACCTCGACACCGAAGCCGGCTCCCCCGCCGAGGACTTCTACAAAGCCCTGGGCTACACCAAAGCAGGTGAAATCCCTGATTACGCCTGCGACCCGAGCGGCCAGTACAAACCGACCGCCCTCTACTACAAGATTCTTCAGGGAGCCCATTGATGATTCCCGGTGAATACCAGATCCAGCCCGGCGACATCGAACTCAACGTCGGCCGCCGCACTGTCAGCCTGAAAGTGGCCAACAGCGGCGACCGGCCGATCCAGGTCGGCTCGCATTACCACTTCTTCGAAACCAACGACGCCCTGACCTTCGACCGCGCGGCCAGTCGCGGCATGCGCCTGAACATCCCCGCCGGCACCGCCGTGCGCTTCGAGCCGGGGCAGAGTCGTGAGGTTGAGCTGGTGGACCTGGCCGGGCATCGCCGGGTGTTCGGGTTTGCCGGCAGGATCATGGGTGACCTTTAAGTCATTCGGCGCCAGTACCGGCCCCATCGCCAGCAAGCCGGCGCCTACAGGATCGCACTCCAACGCGGAAATACCGGTGGAATGCGATCCCCTGTAGGAGCCGGCTTGCTGGCGATTAGCGAGCAGCGCGAGCGGTCTCAAAAACAATTGAATCTCAAGGCATGCGCATGAAAATCTCAAGACAAGCCTACGCCGACATGTTCGGCCCCACCGTCGGAGACAAGGTCCGTCTGGCCGACACCGAGCTGTGGATCGAGGTGGAAAAAGACTTCACCACCTATGGCGAAGAAGTGAAATTCGGCGGCGGCAAAGTCATCCGCGACGGCCAGGGTCAGAGCCAACTGTTAGCCGCCGAGGTCGTCGACACGGTGATCACCAATGCGCTGATCATCGACCACTGGGGCATCGTCAAGGCTGACGTCGGCCTCAAGGATGGGCGCGTCGCCGGCATCGGCAAGGCCGGTAACCCGGACGTCCAGCCCAACGTCACCATCGCCATCGGCGCCAGCACCGAAGTGATTGCCGGTGAAGGCATGATCCTCACCGCTGGAGGCATCGACACGCACATCCATTTCATCTGCCCGCAGCAGATCGAAGAAGCGCTGATGAGCGGCGTCACCACCATGATCGGCGGCGGCACCGGGCCAGCCACCGGCACCAACGCCACCACCTGCACGTCCGGGCCGTGGCATCTGGCGCGCATGCTCCAGGCTGCCGATGCATTCCCGATGAACATTGGCTTCACCGGCAAGGGCAACGCAAGTCTGCCGGAACCGTTGATCGAGCAGGTCAAGGCCGGCGCCATCGGCTTGAAGCTGCACGAAGACTGGGGCACCACCCCGGCGAGTATCGACAACTGCCTGAACGTCGCCGACCAGTACGACGTACAAGTGGCGATCCATACCGACACCCTCAACGAGTCGGGCTTCGTCGAAACCACCCTCGCCGCCTTCAAGGGCCGCACTATCCACACCTATCACACTGAAGGCGCGGGTGGCGGTCATGCCCCGGACATCATCAAGGCTTGTGGTTTTGCCAACGTGCTGCCGAGTTCGACCAACCCGACGCGGCCGTTCACCCGCAACACCATCGACGAACACCTCGACATGCTCATGGTCTGCCACCACCTGGACCCGAGCATCGCCGAAGACGTGGCCTTCGCCGAAAGCCGCATCCGCCGCGAAACCATCGCCGCCGAAGACATCCTGCACGACCTCGGTGCATTCTCGATGATCAGCTCCGACAGCCAGGCCATGGGCCGTGTCGGCGAAGTGATCACGCGCACCTGGCAGACCGCCGACAAGATGAAAAAGCAGCGCGGCCCGCTGCCCGGTGATGGCGAGGGTAACGACAACTTCCGCGCCAAACGCTACATCGCCAAGTACACGATCAACCCGGCAATCACCCATGGCATCAGCCATGAAGTGGGCTCGGTCGAAGTGGGTAAATGGGCGGATCTGGTGCTCTGGCGTCCGGCATTTTTTGGGGTCAAGCCGACCTTGATCCTCAAGGGCGGCGCCATCGCAGCCAGCCTGATGGGCGATGCCAATGCTTCCATTCCGACTCCGCAACCGGTGCATTACCGACCGATGTTTGCCAGCTACGGCGGCTCGTTGCACGCCACCAGCCTGACCTTCATCAGCCAGGCCGCGCAGGAGGCGGGCCTGCCCGAAGCCTTGGGGTTGAAGAAGAAAATTGCAGTGGTCAAAGGGTGCCGTGAGGTGCAGAAAACCGACTTGATCCACAACGACTATCTGCCGACCATCGATGTCGATCCACAGACCTATCAAGTCAAGGCAGACGGCGTGCTGCTGTGGTGTGAGCCCGCGGATGTGCTGCCGATGGCCCAGCGATATTTCCTGTTTTGATCGTTCGGTAGGCCTGACAACCCCGGGGGCCTGGCGTACCAGGCCCCCGGGAAAAACAGGTGCAATCAGCTGTCCGGCTGCACGACAAAGGGCAGTTCTACCCTTTGCAGTTTTGCCCGGTCGATCGCCTGTTGGGTGAAGGTTTTGAGCAACGTCTTTTTGTCTTCATCGATCGCATCTAACTCAGCGGCATAGTCCGCTTCGGTCATGACACGGCCCGGCGAAAAGTCGCTTTGCGGTTTCTTCAGTTCAGCACCGAGCACCGTGAGTTCCTCCTTCAACCGAGCCTTTTGCTCAAGGGAAAGCGTTGTGTCATTCGCACGCTGGTCCAGTGCCATATAGAAGTCTGTCGTGGCATCGATCCGGCGCCTGAACACTTTGAAAGCCCGTCGGTTGACACCCTCGACATAGGATGACCAGAACGGCTGCTCGACCAGCAAATCACCGAGCAACTCCCCTTCCTCAAGGTCCAGCACACGCAGATAAGCATCATCGATCATCTGCGATGTAACACCCGCGACCCCTCTAAACTGCATGTTGCGAGACTGCCAGGGCAGGTCCAGCCTTTCGGCAAGATCGGTCATGAACGCCAGGTGAACTTCCACCTCATCAATCGTACCCGTCACCTCCCCCGTAGCGTTGATACGCCTGAACGCCTCGCCCATCGCCTCGCGCTCGGAGATCGTCTTGCGGGCAATCCTGCTCAGTTCATCCAGACGTGACTTGCCTCGCGCCAGCGACACCAGCTCCCCTTCCACCAGCGCGGGATTGGCCAGTTCATAGGCCTCGTGAATCAGCACTTCCAGGCCCATGGCATTGAACAGTTGCGCACCGGCATCGACGCACGCCGTGGGCACCGTGGTCATGGTGAAGAGTTTTTGCCGAAGCTCGGTGTTTTTGGACATCGCCTCGAGCATGCGCCAGACCTTGGCGGTCATATCGACCCGAAACCCGGGGTCGTTCTTGAAATGCCCCGACTCGGTGAGTTTACGGATCTCGTTGAAAAAACCGACCGATCCGTGCTCATCCTCGACGCTGTTCCAGACCGCTTGCTTCGCCACCCATTCCGGCCGGGTCATGCCCGCCTCCCAGTCGAGACTGTCGCGCACACCGCGGGGCGGATACGGTCGATCCGGGTCCAGGCCGACGGACTCGATGTAGTCCCTGAGCGTCTGCAGATTGGCCTCCGCCAACCACTGCGGATCACGGCTCAGCACCGTGCGTGCCAGCAATTCCGCCTGCACGGAGCCCGAGGGCACCGACGGAATCTGCGTGATTTCGTTGCGCTGCATATCCAGGAAAAAGTGCCGGAAGCGCGGTTGTGCGAACAACCCCTGTGGCCAGGTATGAATGCCGGTGTCAGTCAGAATCAGCGTATGCAACATTCTCATGCTGCCGATATCCGGGGCTTGCCCCAACGGATTGCCAAACAGGTCCAGGGCCTCAAGTCGTGTCAGGTTGCGCAAATCCGCGACGCCTTGGGTATCCAGGACAATACGGTTACCTCGCATGTTGAGTTCCGTCAGCCCGCGCATGCGGCGGATGGCACGTGGAACACCGGTGAGCGCATTGCCGTTGACGTTGAGCGAACGCAAACGGGGAAAATGATCGAGGAAGGAGCTGTGTGAGTCGGTCAATTCGGTCAGGGTCAGATTGAGGTTTGTGACGTGATCGAAATGGCCTTCCAGGGCGGGCATGGTGCGTAGATGACGCCCCAGTGGAATGTTTTCCAGGTCGAGCACAACGCCCTGAAGATGACCGAATGAATCCACATGGCGCAACCCGGTGTGTTGCCAGCATTCTCTGACCGCTTTGTACAAGGCGTTTCTGGATTGCCATTCGGCGACGCCGGCAGGCGTGAAGCTGTACGCTTCGGTCGGCGATTTCAACCAGCGTTGAAAATTGGCGTTGAGCCGATCGAATTCCGCTTCGAGTGCGCTCGCCCTCTGCGCCGGGCTGAGTTCGCTGCCACTCACCTGCAGATAGGCCAAAGCTTCGTCCTCGGTCCATCCGGGACGCACGACACGCACCCGCTCTTGCGGCGTGATGGGCTCGTTGACTCTGTGCAGCCCATGAGCAATCCCACGCATGCCGCCCCGCAGACGCATTGTGGCTGGGTCATACGCCGGTTTGCGCACAGGGTTATCCGCCAGCAGCGCGCTGAACGTGTCCCGTGGCAGCGGCGCGTTTTGAACGGCGAGCTTGAGCGTGGCGCCTTGATTGACGTGATACCCCAGCGCGTTTCGTTCGGCGTCAGGCAGGGCGTGCAACACCGAAGCATAAAGATCATCGGCCCCGTGCAACTGCAGATCATCGGCATCACGTGCCTGGTACTGGCCGTCCTCGCTGACCAGGATTCTGCGGTGGGTGGCATCCGTCGGGCCGACGCTGTCGCGCAACGGTCCGTCGAAAGAAAACGCACGGATTTCAATCCTGAGGTTCGCGGGCCAGTCGGGTAGCGCCTGCAACGAATGCAAGGCCAGCCGCTCGGTGTCCACACCGTAGGGCGCATCGAGGAAGAGCCCTTCATAAGCGCGCGCGGTTCGTATCGCCTTCAAGGTGACGCTCACCCGTTCCTTGAGTTGCAAGGGGATGCGCGACGGCTCGGTGATGTTGAGCAGGTCTTGCGGCTCAATGTCAGCGAGCAACTCCCGGGCTACCGCAGTGGGGAGCCCATTGAACGCGTCCTGAAGCACCCGAACCTGCGGGTTGTCGGTCAGCTGCAAACGACGATTCAGCGCGTCAAACAGAGGTCCGCGACGACTGCCTGCTCGCCCGGCCAGCAGGTTTTTCAAGGCGTTGATGCGGACTCGCTCGTCCGTTGAAATGCCCTGCCCGAGCATCGCGTGAATGTCGCTCTCGTTGGCAAACTTCACGGCACGCTCCGGCAGTTTTCCTACGCTGACCTCGGCACGGTTGATCTTCAGCGTGTCAGCCGGCAGTGCATCGGCGTTGCCAAATTTGATCGAGCGCCCGCCGTGCCCAGGGCCGTCAAACAACTCGATGCTTTTTTGCTCCGGCCATCTCGGCAATTCAACCAGCAACTGCGGCACTTGCTCGACGAACGCTGGCGGAACCTCGTTGAGCCTTATCTGCCCGGGTAGCTTTTGCACCTCGGCCCAGGCCTGGAAGCGTTCGATCGTGTCGTTCAGCAACGCGGGCGGCGGGTCGCTGACGACATGCAACCGACGCAATTCGTCCTCCCCCATGCCGCTGACGAGACGAATCTGTTCCAGGGTGTTATCAGAGAAGCCCTCGACCGTCGGGCCCAGGCGCCGCATGAGGGTGGTTTTGTCCCACTCGATGGGGCGGTCGAGTTCGGTCTTCCACGCGCCGCAACCGTTGTGCTCCAGTGTTGGCTGATAAGCCTTTGGCCGAGTCGGATGTTGCAGGCGTGGCTGGCCGGTGCGTGGATCGGTTATGACTTCGAAGTGTTGGTTTTCATGCTTGAGGATGTCCTTTTCGCTTTGCCGGTACAGGCCCTGCTCGCTTGGCTTTGCCTCTGCGGGCAACACCCTGTCATGGGCGTAGGGCGAAAGGTCCGGGTTCCAGAGGCGCGTCTTGCCGTCCGCCAGCTCAATCTTTTTCAACCGGTCGATAAATGCCGAGGGTTTGACGGCCGCCGCCGCGCCGGACGGCAAGACATGCCCGGCGCCCATAATCGCCAACTGTGCGAAATTGATCATGACGCTGGTGAGATGGGACGCTGCTTCTTCCTTGTCCCCTTTGCTCCAGTCCTCGAAGCCTTCCAGGGTTTCCAAAACCATCTGCCCGGCCATGACGGCCAGCATCGCTTCGCCCAGACCGGGAACCAACATGGCGCCGAAGTTGAACACGTTCCAGCCGATGTTCAGATAGCTGTTCAACCGGTTCCAGCGGGTGGTGGCATCTTCATCGCCAGTCGGCACGGCGATTTGCCGCGCATCTGCAATCGCCTTCTCCCTGCGCCACAGACTTGTTTGCGTCCAGAGATCGCCTGAAATGAGATGGGTGACAGGCTCTGCGTTGGCGTTTTCAACTGCGGTTTCCCGCCACCACGGCCCCATGTCCAGCGGCTCGCGCTGTTTCCAGGTGTATATCGAGAGACGCTCGCGAACCCGGGCAAAAAACTTGCCCTGGTCTTTTTGCGCCACGAAACGGCTGAAAAACTGCTGGTAGCCTGGCGAGCGCAACTGGCTCGTCAGTTCCTTCATGAAATCAGTGAAGGACTGATATTCCTTGAGGGGGTGGTCGGGATCATCGGGAACATACGCAAGCAGCGTCCCCTCCAGACGACTTTGTTGATAAGCATCATCCCGTTGCAACATGGCCTCAACGAGACCAGTGGGGCCATTGGCGAAAAACGCCTGGAGCAGCTTGAACTGTTCAAACTCCTGCCCCGGGAGCAGTGCCAGACGTTGCGACCATTCCAGCATCGTTTGTTGATGTTCTGGAATCAGCGCGTCGTAAACCCGTTTGATTTTTGAAGGGTCCGCCACCGCACTGAACAACACAATGCCGGACAGCCTGAAGCCCATGATTGAAAGCCGATGGCTTTGCAGGGGCCGACGCCCGATCAGAATGCCTTGTTCGTTGTCACGGATCTGCCGAAGTTTCCCGTAGCCATAGAACGTGATGTCTTTCTTCAGATACGCGATCAGCGCCGATTCGTGAAACGCGGCTTTTTCACTGGCCATGCATTCCCGCACGACGGTCGCCCTCGCCGTGACCGCCTCGGGCATCAGTAATGCGTTGATGTGACGTTGATATTGCGTACCGATATCGAGCGTCCGGCACAGGGCGGCAAATCTCTCGACCGTGAGCGTATGTCGCTGAAGTTCGTTTTCGTCGTCCCGGGTGAAGATGCCCGAGCCATCGCGAAACGCGCCCGCCTGCGTTTCGGGGGCCTCAAAATTGTGCAGGGCCGCTTCCAGCAATGATGATTGCCTGAGCCGACTGGCATGGGTATCGATGCCAATGGCCAGATTGGCGGGGACGTACAGCCGAATCAGCGTCGCGTTGACGTCCAGTTCCAGGTTCAAATGCTCTTTCAATGCCTGGACCAGCAAGGGCTCGGCGAAGGCAAGAATGTCCTGCTGCACATTCTTCAGCGTCTCGTCCAATGGCCCCTGCAGGCGCCAGCGCTCGTCGATCAACTCCTTGAGGTACTGGCGATCCATGGCCCTTGAATTCAAATACCATTCCGCAAATTCCGGTTTCGAATGGGCAAAGGCAACCAGGCGCGAAGCGGGGGCGTCTTTTACCGGCGGGGGCAGTTTGCCCAGCAGATAATCACGATAAACATTGCGCTCCACGTCTCTTGCCTGCCCGGCAATGACGGGTCGATCTGGCGTATCCGAACGTTCGCTCATTTCGCAAATCCTTATGCGATGAATTGAACCACCAGATTATTGAGAGGCGACGAAAACAAAAGATCAAAAAACAGCGCCGAAATCACGAATGCATCAACGTCGCATCTGATTTAAGAATCTAAAAAACAATTAATTACCACCCGCTCCCCGCGCAAAGGAGCGTCCCCGCGTAATGGTAGTTTTTAGCGAGCGTCAAAGGGGCTAAGATGCGCCAGACTTCCCATCAGGAAACCGGACATGCGTCTACCCGACTTCATCAGGCTACACGTGGACCGTATCGTCGATGAATGGGAGCAGTTCGCCAGCACCATTACCCCGGCGGCCGAGCACATGGACAGGGTCGCCCTGCGCGATCACGCCAAGGCCATTTTGCTGGCCGCCGCGCGTGACATGACCACCGCGCAAACCACCCGCGAACAGATGGCCAAGGCCAAGGGCGAAGGCCCGGAAAAAACCCCGAGCCTCGACGAAGCCGGCGCCAGCCATGGCGAACTGCGGCATACCGTGGGGTTTGATCTGGTGCAAATGACGTCGGAGTTCCGCCATTTGCGTGCGTGCGTCATCCGTATGTGGGTCGACAGCCTGGCGTCACCGGACCTGGCCTATTTCCAGGACATGATCCGTTTCAACGAAGCCATTGACGAGGCACTCGCCGAATCCACCGCGGCCTACGCCGAGCAGGTCAATCATTCGCGGGATATCTTTCTGGCGATCCTGGGGCATGACCTGCGGGCACCCTTGCAAGCGGTGAGCATGTCCACCGAATTGCTGATGCGCAAAACCACACTTGAAGGCGATGCCCTGGCCTGCGCGGTCAACATCAAGCACGGCGCGCGGCACATGGCGGCGATGGTCAGCGATTTGCTGGAGCTGGTGCGCAGTCGCCTGGGTAAAAGCCTGCCGATCGAACCGGCGCCCATGGACCTGGCCGATGCCGCCCATGCGGCGATTGCCCAAGCCTGCGCCGGTAACCCGGAGTGCGATCCGACGGTCCACGTAAAGGGTGATACCCGAGGTGCCTGGGATGCCGGACGAGTGAGTCAGCTGTTGCAGAACCTGATCGGCAACGCCTTGCAGCATGGGTTGAACAAGCGTGACGTGACGCTGACCCTGACAGGCGAGCCGGACACGGTCCGCCTCACGGTGCATAACTACGGCGCTCCGATCCCCGAGGAAGCGATCGGCACGATTTTCGATCCGCTGGTGCGCAGCGCTGACGAGGAACTTGGCCAACCCTCTACCAGCCTTGGCCTGGGGTTGTTTATTGTCAAGGAAGTGGTCGATGCACACGGCGGGACGATAGAAGTCAGTTCCAGTGAGGCGGATGGCACGATGTTTACGGTGGTGTTGCCGCGCAAGTTCTGACGGCGTGAGACCGCGTCATCGTTCATCGCGGGCAAGCCCGCTCCCACAGTTTTTCTGTGAATGCAGAACGCGTGAACGACAGAGATCCCTGTGGGAGCGAGCTTGCTCGCGAAGAGGCCATATCAGGCAACACAAAAACATCAGGTCAGCTACTCGACCACCAACCGCCCCAACCGCTGCTTGAGCATGCGATTCTCGGCCCGCAGCTGCTGGACCTCTTCAAGCAGGTCCAGCGCCAGGGCGACGCCTTCCCACTCCAGTTCCAGATCGCGCCGCAGCTTGGCGGCGCGCTTGGCCAGTGCCAGCTCATAATCGTTGAAAACCCAATCCTTGGGCTGCTTGCCCTGAGGTTCGAGGATGCCGTGCTCGACGATTTCGATCACGTAGACGTCCGACAGGTCGGTCGCCTCACAGAATTCTGCCATGTCCAGTTGAACGATCAGGGGGTTGCTCATGATGGGCTACTCCGTCTCTTGGATCAGAAATTTTCTCTCGGGTCGAAAGCGGCTTTTTTCGCCAGTTCCTGCCACAGCGCCTTGACCTCATCGCTCGAGGTCTTGGGCATGACCGCCTTCAATTGCACGAACAGGTAGCCACGCTCGCCCGCCTTGTTCAGCAGACCGTGCCCCTTGGCGCGCATGCGCTGGCCATTCTGGCTGCCGGCCGGCACCTTGAGGTTGATCTTGCCGGTGAGTGTAGGCACTGCCACTTCGGCACCCAACGCCAACTCCCAGGGAGCCAGCGGCAAGGTAATGATCAGGTTCTCGCCTTCGACGTCGAATTTCGGGTGCGGCGCAAAGCGAATGATCAGGAACAAGTCGCCATTGGCGCCGCCACCGATGCCTGGAGCGCCCTGGCCCTTGAGGCGGATGCGCTCGCCGTCGGTCACGCCGGCCGGGATTTTCACGTTCAGGCTTTTGCTGGTGTTGCTGACATGCTGGCCGGCAGCGTTGTATTGCGGCACCTGGAAGGTGACCTTCTTCGACTCGTTCGAAAGGGTTTCTTCCAGGAAAATCCCAAGTTCCATTTCCACGTCTTGCCCCCGACGTCCGGCACTGCGACGCGACTCTCCACCGCCAAAACCAGGACCACGGTTGCCGAAGATCGAACTGAAGAAGTCCGAAAAATCGCCCGTGTCCTGACCACCACCAAAACCACCGCCGCCACGACCCTGCCAGCCCGGCGGCCCCTGGAACGGTTGGCCGTGCTGGCCGTACTTGCGCAAGTCGTCGTATTCGGCGCGCTTGTCGGCACTTTTCAGCGCCTCATAGGCTTCCGAGGCGTCCTTGAACTTGGCCTCGGCGTCCTTTTCCTTGCTGACATCGGGGTGGTATTTGCGCGCCAGTTTCCGATAAGCCGCCTTGATGGTCTTATCGTCCGCGGTCGGTTCCACACCGAGAATCTTGTAATAGTCTTTGAAGTCCATCGAGGGAATCACCATCCGTTATCGAAATCGCGCCGTCACCGGCAGTCTGCGCGTATTTCCAGTCGCCGGGTTGACCGATCTCAAGTTTGTGACCGGGTAGCGCGTCAGAAGTTTATCGGCAGCGGTGGGCGGTTCTTGCGACCGTCCGATGGCTGCCAGGCTCAATGCAGACAAGTTTGGGGCATCCGGCCATCTTATCAAGGCGTCATTGGTGTATTTAGCGGATAGTCGGCCTTCGAATCTGCGCCGCACTGACATACACTGCGCGGCCGTTTTTTAACCGGAACCTGAAAGTCATGAAAAACGCATCTCCAGCCCGTGCCTGTGGTATCGACTTCGGCACGTCCAACTCCACCGTCGGCTGGCTGCGCCCCGGCATGGAAACGCTGATCGCGCTGGAGGACGACAAGATCACCCTGCCCTCGGTGGTGTTCTTCAACATGGAAGAACGCCGCCCGGTGTACGGCCGGCTGGCGCTGCACGAGTACCTGGAAGGCTACGAAGGCCGGCTGATGCGCTCGCTCAAGAGCCTGCTGGGCTCCAAGCTGATCAAGCACGACACCAGCGTCCTCGGTACGGCGATGCCGTTCAAGGACCTGCTCGGGCTGTTTATCGGCCAATTGAAGAAGCGCGCCGAGACCGCCGCCGGTCGGGAATTCGAGGAAGTGGTACTGGGTCGCCCGGTGTTTTTCGTCGACGACGATGAAATGGCCGACCAGGAAGCCGAGAACACCCTGGTGGACGTGGCCCGCGCCATTGGCTTCAAGGATGTGTCGTTCCAGTACGAACCGATTGCGGCGGCATTCGACTACGAGTCGACCATCGAAAAGGAAGAGCTGGTGCTGATCGTCGACATCGGCGGCGGTACCTCCGACTTCTCGCTGGTGCGCCTGTCACCGGAGCGCCGCACCCACGACAACCGTCACGATGACATCCTCGCCACCGGCGGCGTGCACATCGGCGGGACCGATTTCGACAAGCAGTTGAGCCTGCAAGGCCTGATGCCGCTGTTCGGCTACGGCAGCCGCATGAAGAGCGGCGCCTACATGCCCACCAGCCACCACATGAACCTGGCGACCTGGCACACCATCAACTCGGTGTACTCGCAGAAGTCGACCCTGGCGCTGGGCAGCATGCGTTACGACATCGAAGACACCGGCGGCATCGATCGCCTGTTCAAGCTGATCGAGCAGCGCGCCGGCCACTGGCTGGCCATGGAAGTGGAAGAAACCAAGATCCAGCTGACCCACGCCGACAGCCGCCATGTGCCGCTGGACCGTATCGAGCCGGGCTTGAGCGTAGAGCTGAGCCGCGCGCTGTTTGAGTCGGCCATCGACAACCTGCTGGAGCGCGTGCGCAACAGCGTGACCCAACTGCTGAACGACGCCAACGTGCGGGTCGATCAGGTCGACACGGTGTTCTTCACGGGCGGTTCGAGCGGGATTCCGGCGCTGCGCAACAGCGTGTCGGCGATGTTGCCGAATGCGCGGCATGTGGAAGGGAACATCTTCGGCAGCATCGGCAGCGGGTTGGCGATCGAGGCGATGAAGCGTTACGGCACGATGGATTGATCCAAGACCGAGGCGCCCCCATCGCGGGCAAGCCCGCTCCCACAGGTTTTGTGTCGTTCGCAGGCATTGGATACGACACTGGAACTGTGGGAGCGGGCTTGCCCGCGATGGCGTCAGATCAGGCGATGCATATCGACCTGATCAAACCATCCCCACCTGCTTCAACTCGCTCTTCAGGTACGCGTAATAAATCGGCCCCGCCACCACCCCCGGCAGGCCGAACGCGGCCTCGAACACCAGCATCGCCAGCAGCAACTCCCACGACTTGGCACTGATCTGCCCGCCGACAATGCGCGCGTTGAGGAAGTATTCGAGCTTGTGGATAAAAATCAGATAGCCGAGCGCCGCCATGGCGACCCAGATCGACAGCGACAAGCCGACGATGGTGATCAGCGTGTTCGACATCAGGTTGCCGATCACCGGCAGCAAGCCGAGCAGGAAGGTCAGCACGATCAGGGTTTTGGTCAGCGGCAGTTTGATGCCGAACATCGGCAGGATCACCGCCAGGAAGATCCCGGTAAAGAAGGTGTTGAGCAGGGAAATCTTGATCTGCGCGAAAACGATGTTGCGAAACGCCTGGACCAGCAGGTGTAGGCGGTCGAACAACGCAGCAGCCAGCGGCTTGCGCTTGGTCACATCCGGGATGCGCTGCAAGGCGATGATCGCCCCGAGCACCATGCCGATCAGCAGCGTCACAAACATGTGCGCCGCGTCCTTGCCGACCAGTTGCAAGTCGCTCAGGTGCTTGCTCATCCACTCGCCGATGGCCACGCGAAATTCCGCGGCACTGGCGGGCAGATAGGCGTCGATGAACGGCGGCAGTTGCCCGCGCGCGCGGTCAACCACGTGCATGAACTTGTCGAGGGACGCGCCGGGGTTTTCCGCCTCGTGCAGCAAAAAGCTGATGGCGCCGGCAAAAATCAGGGTCAACACGCTGACCACTAACGTCCCCAACAACGCCACCGCCAGCCAGCGCGCGCGTCGACCTTCGATCAGCCGCTGCAATTGCGGGGTGAGCATGTTGACCAGTTCGAACACCAGCAACCCGGCCAGCAGGCTGGGCAGCAGTCGCAGCGGGATCACCAGCAGCAAACCACCAAAGATGATGACCCAACTGATCAGCAGCAAAACGTGGCGTTGAGAAAACGTTGGCATACAGCCTCAAAACGAACGACGTAAAAGGATTGGCAGTCTGCCAGCGTTCGCAGGCCAGCACTAGGGATTGTGTAGGGCGACTTTAGTGGGGCTTTCCGTGTCCTTTCTGGCCTCATCGCGGGCAAGCCCGCTCCCACAGGTTTGATGTTGAACAAAACGTGTGCAGACGATAGATATCCCTGTGGGAGCGGGCTTGCCTGCGATGAGGCCAGCACGCTCACCGCAAGTAGCCGCCCCAATCAAAGTTTTATTTTTTCTTCAGGCAATCGCTCATGAAAGCTTTACGTGCATCACCTTTCAAAGCCTGGGTGGCAGCGGTGGCGTTGCAGGTTTTCATTTTCTCTTGCTGAGGGGTCAGGGTCTTGGCGTCATTGGCGGCCGGCGCCGCCTTGAGGCAGGTGCTCATGAAGGCTTTGCGCTCGTCGCCCTTGAGGCTTTTCGCGGTAGCGTCAGCGTTGCAGGTGGTCATCTTGTTCTGTTGCGCAGTGGCGGCGAAACCCTGGGCACTAAGCAGCAAACCGATCATCAACAATGGGACACGCAACATCTTCATGGAGTTTTCTCCTTGTTGCCGCACCGAGGGGTGCGGCCTCAATCTGGAGTGTAGACAAGCCCTGTTACACCTTCATCCGCCGATGCAACAGATGGCCCTCAATCAACCACCGGATCCAGAAGATCCTTGAAGGCTTCCCGGTATCGCTGATAGGCATCAACCCGCTTATCAATGACCGATGCGGGCATCCGCTCGAACAAGATCGGCGTGCCCCCTTCGACAGCATAAGTCTGTCCAAGCTCACGTAACGACGTCCATTGAGCGTATGCCGCGCCCTCCTCATAGAGCTTGTTGATTTTTATCTGCCGGAACGTGTTCGCCTCGGAAATCGCAGGTAATGCCGCAGGCCCTGTCGGTGCTTCATTGATAAAGTTGTATTCAGCCACGGCCGGTCCGGGGGCTAGTGTGGTCACTGGCGGCATTTCAAAATCGAAGTGTGCATTGCTGGCCACGTGCGCTGCGGGAAATTCCGGCCAGGAGTCAGCGACGACCAATGCATCGAGATTGCTCAGATCATCCCCTATCACTACATATTGATGGTCAAAAAGGGTGGCCCTGACAATGTGAACACTGGACGTCCGGGGCTGGCTCGCCAGAATCGAAAACGTGACCTTCGAATTCTCCGAACAATTGCCCCCTTTGATCTCGATGGCTTTGCGAGCGGCTTCGGCGGTGGTCAGTTTGGCGGAGAATCCGCCCTCCTCAAGGTCCATCCCTCGCAGGCCTTTGATTTTGGCAATCGCCGAACCGCCGTTTTCCCACATGCTCGGCAACTGATTACCGGACAACGGCAGAAGCTCCTTGGCTCGATAGATCGCTTCCTGCGCCATTTTCAAGTTGGCCATGGTTTGAGCCGACACCTGAATCGGTTCCCCGGGCGTGGCTACGTCTGCGGACAGCAGCTCTCCATATTCACTTAAATCCCTTAGCTCCGGACTTGGCGTTAAACCGTTCTCCCGGACTGAACCTAATAACGCCTGGTAGGCTTTGGCCCGCCCGGTCTGTTCCAGATTGCGCGCATTCAAACCCAGGTTTCGTTCCAGTTCCGAGAGCGGTACCAACCCCTCTACGGTAAACAGGCGCCCGGTCAACGCGTTGAACTGCTCTGGCAGCATCAGCTTCTGCAGATCGGGCAACGCCTCGATGCTTTGAACGATGTCCAGGCCTGGCCCGGCCTCGCCAGTCGCATTGGCGGCGTTCAGGGCCTCGAACAGATCAAAGAGGTAATCCTGTGGAAAGCTGTCGTGAATCAGTTTCAGGCCACGCAGATAATCGAATTGCTTGAACGCTGCAACAGAAGGATGGAACGCTACCGTGACCAGGTCGCTGTATTGCACACCGATGTCTTCCAGAGCTGCACGTTCGCCGCCAGCAGCCGGCGCGCCGCCACGCAGGCGCATCCATTGAGGATCGTAAGTGAGCGGGTCAAGAACCGGCAGACCGTCCAGCACCTTCAGCAACTGATAGGGCTTCAACGCGTTGTCGCGCAGGGCCAGCTTCAGTTTGGGTCCCTGGCCGATATGGATGTTCAGCGCGTTACGCTCGGCATCCGGCAACGCCTGCAAAATAGCGGAAAACAAATCCATGCCCGAATGCAGGGCGTTACCGTCTTCGTCATAAGCGACGAATGTCGAGTCGTGAAGCTCGACGAGCGTGCGGCGAATCCCCGCGTCGTCCTGGCCAATACTGTCGAGCAGGTGACCGTTGTACTCGAACCGCCGGACTTCAATGCGCACATCGGGATTCCAGCCGCGAAGATGCTCAAGGGAGTGCAGCGCCAGTCTGTCCAGGTCAGCACTCTCGACCGAGGCCAGGTAAAAACCTTCATAAGCACGGCTCATGCGCACGTCTCGAAGCGCCCAACGCGCGAGGTTTTCCAGCCTTGCGGGCAACTGTCCGCGCTCAATCGCCTGGACTTCGGAGGACCTGGCGATGGACAGCAACTCGCGGACAACAGTGCCGGGAAGGCCCGGCACTTTGGCCTGGATGGTTTTGGCGCTGTCACTCGTGGCGGCTTCGATACGCCGATAACGCGCGTCGAATAGCGACGTGCGCTTGCTCTTGGCCCGTTTCGCCAACTCGGCCCGCAGATTTTTGGCGTTCATTTCCTGCGTGCTGGGCGCAATACGAAACTCGACGTTCAACAAGGTGTTCAGCTGTGCGTCATCCAGGTGCGATAACAGCCGCTTGACCAGATCAACGTCAGACAGACGATTGCTGTTTATCCGGACACGCGGCCCATCCACGCGACCAATGACCCGAAGCACTTCGCCACGGGCGTCTACCAGTTCAATCGCATTGCCCGGCCACAGACCATCGAGCAACTGAAATTGCATCTCGGGATCGGCGCTCAAGTAATCTTGCGCACGTTCGCTGCCCATCTGCTCGATGAAGGCCTGAATGTCGCGATCGATACGGAACCGGGTCACGGTATCGCTGAGCAAGGGCGACGGCCGCTGATTGTCGGCATACATTCGGCGGATCGCGCTGGCGTCGGTCTGGCTGACCATGCGGATGTCGCCGTAGGATTCGGCCAACTCACCCATGTCTGGCCCGAGTCGCGCCATCAAAGTCGAGTCATCCCAGGTGTGGGGCTGCTCGCCTTCAATCACGAAGGCACCTTCGCCGTTGCTGTCCACCACGGGTTGATAGGCATCGGAGCGGGTCGGATGTTTAACCCGGTGTTTGCTGCTCTGTGGATCTTTCGTCAGTTCGAAGTGCCGGGTGTCCAGCTTGAGAATCGGCTTGCCCTCATGCCGGTGCAGCCAGGTTTCATCAGGCTTTGAATCCGCAGCCAGGGTCAGGTTTTTTTTCTGATAGGGTTCCAGGTCGCGGCTCCATAGGCGTTTGGCGCCGTTGGCAAGCGTGACCGGTGTTGTCGACTCGATGAACGATGACAACCTGGGCAGTACAACCTCCCTGCCGATTTTCATGCCGCCGGCGAAGGCCGCTAACTGGATCACGCTTTCGACAAACCCAATGATGTGCTCGGCCCCCTCCAGATAGAGACCTTCAGCCAGATCCACAAGGCCTTCGACGACCTCGCTGACCAACTGATAAACCATGTAACCCATCATTACCTCGCCCACAAAGGGTATGAAAGGCCCCACCACCATCAACGCAGCATTGAAGATGTCGGAAAGCATTTTTTCCAGGTTGTCGAACCACGCCCAGCGCTCCATTCGATCGGCATCTTGCGTCGAGATCACCATTTCCCGGGCATCGTTCAGGATTTTGTTTTGCTGTTGCTGGTAGAGATAGCGCCAAGGGTCGCCACTAAACAATGTATGGGTGTCGTTCTCGAACCGAACGTGGTCAAAATGCAGGCGCGGATTCTCGATGGGCGTTTCGCGCCACACCGGCTGATCGACGCCCGGGACTTTGTCGTGCTGGGTGATTTCCACCAGCGCGGCGTTGAGTGCTGCGAAGAAGCGCCCCCGTTGTTGATGGTCGACAAAACGGCTGAAGAACTGCTGATAGCTGTTTGTCGAATCCTTTGGGGAGTCACGCAATTGACGAGTGAGCTCACGGGCGAACTCGGCCTTCGAGGCGTACTCTTTCAGTGGATGTTCCGGATCGTGCGGCACATAGGCAATGACTCGCCGGGCGGCGCTGTCGTGGAGATGCAGATCAGGCGCGATCAGCACGATGCCTCTCAACTGTACATCGAGCATTTTCAGCTGATAGTAATGAACGGGAAGACCGTCCATCTTCCACGCTTTAACATCTTTGAGCAGACTTTGTACGGCCAGATAGCCACTTCCCGAGATGTCATTTTTGAGGCTGGCCAGATACAGGGCTGCTTTTAACGCAGCCTTTTGGCTTTTACTGATTTTTTGCTGCACCACAGCACGCGCCAGTCCATCGACCGGGCGCACATAGTCTTCGAGATGCACTTTATATTTAGCACCGATATCCAGACGTCGGCACAGCGTCTTGAATTGATCGATACTCATGTTGTTGCGAATACCGGTGATGTCGAATCGATTCGACTTGTCGGGCCGGGTAATAAACTGCGAATCAGAGGTTAATACTTCTTTATCCGAAAAATTATGCAATGCCGCATCCAGCAGCGAAACAATGCGCGATTCCACGCCGTTATTGAAATTATTGGCCCATGGCGATAAGTGAGGCGGAGAAAACAACTGCAAAAACGTTTCCTTCACATCGACGTCCACACCGTATTGGTCTTTCAACGCCTGACGAAGCAGCGGTTCAGCAAAGGCGTAGACGTCTTGCGCCTCGCTCAACATCCGGTCGACATCGTTCTGCGCGCGCCAGCTTTCCTCCGACGCACGCTGCAGGGCGGCGCGCTGCATCGGTGAAGCGGAGATGATCCATTCTGGAAGAGGGGCTATCGCGCTTTTTAACGCGCTGATCCTATGGGGTGAAGTCTGGCGTATCCATTCGGGGATAGCTTTTTTTATAAGTTCGTGGTGAATGCTTTTTTGTTGTGTAGCGGTTACTGATGTTTCATCGATTCGGGTTGAAGTGGTCACATTGATACTCTGCATAAGTAAGCTGAAGAAGAACGGCTTATGCAACTAGCGTACAACGTTAAACACTTGATCAAATGAAGTGCAATTCCGATTAGCCTGTAAGAAACTTCACCACTTAAACCTTCTAACACAAACTTACTTCCTTACCTCAGACAACCCGTTGCCGCCGATATTGCTCAGGCGTACACCCGGCCTGACGTTGAAACATCGCAATAAATGCCGACCCCGTGCTGTAACCCATGTCAAAGGCAATGTTCTGAACACTGCGTTGACTGTCCAGCGCTTCGATCGCCGCGAGAAAGCGCAAGCGTTGCCGCCACTCGCCGAAACTCATGCCCAGCTCACGGACAAACTGCCGCGCCAAGGTGCGTTCGCTGACGTGGACCTGCGCGGCCCAGTGTGCCAATGGCCGATTGTCCCCGGGTTCGGCTTGCAGGGCTTCAAGTATTACGAGCAGTCCCGAACTGCTGGCGTAAGGCAAATAACACTCTTGGATGGGCACCTGTTGCAACTGGTCCACCAACACCTGCGCCAGACGTTTGTCCGCGTCGTGTTCGGGAATTTTCACGTCACGGGCGGCGAAGTCCTTGAGGATCGCCTTGAGAATGTCGCTGATCGCCAGCGTGCATGCTTGCTGCGGCAACGCGCGGCACAACGCCGGCGCCAGGCAGACCGCACGATAGTTGATCGGTTGATTGCTATAGAAACTGTGCTCGGTCTCAGGCGGCACCCACACGGCGTATTGCGGCGGCGACATGAAACGGCGGCTGCCGATTTCCATGTGCAACACACCGTTGGCCGAATACTCGAGGGTGCCCCACGGGTGACGGTGGGCCGAGGCATATTCGTGGGTGTCGAAATCGGCATAACGGAAATAGACCGGGGACGGCAATTCTGCGAAGTCGAGCAGGTCGATGTGTTTACTGGTCATGCTGTCCGTCATTCGGGGCAGGTTGTCTGGATCGAAGTATAGGCTTGCATCCAGACAAGCGGATAATCGCTCCTCACTAACGTTGATGGTTTTTCTGATGCAATACGCTTATCCCCTGCTGGCCATTTTTATTTGGGCCGGCAATACCGTGATCACCAAGATGTCAGCCGGGGTGATCTACCCCGCGGAAATCGGCTTCTATCGCTGGCTGCTGGCCGGGATTCTGTTCACGCCGTTCATGCTCAAACCGGTGATCGCGCATTGGCCGCAGATTCGCCCGAACCTGGGCAAGGTTTTCATCCTTGGCGTGCTCGGCATGGCCGTCTATCAGAGCCTGGCGTACTTCGCCGCAACGCTGACTACCGCCACCAACATGGGGATCATCCTGTCGCTGATGCCCTTGATGTCGCTGGCCATGGCCATCGTCAGCCTCGGTCAGCGCCTGACGGCGGGCGCATTGGCCGGCGCGGTGTTGTCGTTCGCCGGGGTGTTGGTGGTGGTGTCGTCCGGCAGCCTGGGCGCGCTGTTGGAGCATGGCGTGAACCTGGGTGACGCGATGATGCTGATCGCCACGCTGGCCTATGCGATCTACAGCACGCTGCTGAAAAAATGGCAGCTGCGCTTGCCGCCGCTGGTGTTGTTGTATTTGCAGGTGCTGGTGGCGGTGGTGGTGCTGTTTCCGCTGTTTGTTGCTTCACCGAAGGTCGGACCGACCTTGCAGAATATTCCGCTGGTGCTTTATGCCTGCTTGCTGGCTTCGATGCTGGCGCCGTTGGCGTGGATGCAAGCCGTGGTGCGTCTGGGACCGAGCCGGACCACGCTGTTCTTCAATTTGCTGCCGTTGATTACGGCGTTGATTGCAGCGGTAGTGCTGCATGAACAGCTGGCGCTGTATCACCTGGTGGGTGGGGTGTTGACGCTGGGTGGGGTGGTGCTTTCGGAGCGTTGGACCACCGTGTTGGCCCGCAAGGTTAGCGTCGCCTGACCCGACGCCTTCGCGGCGATCCGACTTGCCCGCGAAGAACGATAACGCGGTCCAACTGACGTTTACACGCCAGCCGCTTTCAACCGGGCCGCATGCTCGACAAACAACCGCACCGGATCCGCCCCTTTCCCCACCAGCCCCAGCGACTGATTGACGATGTCGAAGTGATCCATCGGATATTCATCGCCAATCACCGTCCCCAGGTGCGAGCTGTAACGCCCGACCATCCCGTCGCAATGCCCGGTTTCGCGCACAAAGGTTCTGGCAAACAGCCGGCAACTGCGGTTGGTGCCGTCGAACAGGTTACCGCCGCGATCCGTCTTGCCCGGCTGCAACGTCCCGGACCACGAGTAATAGCGCACACCGTTGACCTCTTCCGGGCCATGACCGCCCCACGTTTCAGGCAAGCCCTGTGGATAACGTTGATTGAACGCCGCCACGCCTGCACTCGTCAGGGACTCGTGGGAGGCGTGGATATCCACCGGTAATTTCGGCCCGCGATAACCAGTTTCCAACAGACTCATCAACGCGCCGATAAACCGCAGCAATACCGCCAGCAGCCGACCTTTGGCGGTGTCCGCCGGGTAATGTTTTTCCAGATAATCCGCCAGCTCCGAGCCATGATTCGGCCCTGCGACCGACGTGACGGACGCCACGCGATCCGGGCGTTTGGCGGCCGCATAACGGGCCGTGAGCGAACCTTGGCTATGACCGATCAGGTTGACCTTCTCGGCCCCCGTTTCCCGCAGAATCTCTTCAATCCGCGCCAGCAACTGCTCGCCGCGCACCTCGCTGGAATGGAGCGGCGAAACCTGCACCGCAAACACCGTCGCCCCGCCCCGGCGCAACGCCGAAATGATCCCGTACCAGTACGGATACAGCACCAGACGGATAAACCCGAGCATTCCCGGGACCAGCACCAACGGATAACGCGTGGCAGAACCTTGCGACATGGGCGGACATCCTTGTGATCGGTGAGATGAAGCAAGGCGCGATGCAAGACATTAGCCAAGCATCGTCACCCAAGATGACAACTCGACGACCAGTCTATGACATCCACCCTACTTCAGCCCCACCACGCCCACCACGATCAGCCCCACCGACACCAGTTTGATCGCCGTGAGGCTTTCGCCCAACAGCGCAAAGCCGAGAAACACCGTGCCCAGTGAACCGATGGCGGTCCAGATCGGGTAGGCGATGCTCACCGGCAACTCGCGCATGGCCAGGGTCAGGAAGTAAATCCCGCCGACGGCGGCCACCACCGTGATCAGCGATGGCCAGAGCCGGGTAAAGCCTTCGGCGTACTTCATGCCCATGGCGAAGGTGACTTCGAACCCGGCGGCGATCAGCAGAAACAGCCAGGCCATCAGAACGCCCGGGCCAGCGCCAGCAAACGCTGCTCGGCCTCGGCCAGCGAAATCGCGAATGTGCGCTCGGCCGACTCTTCGCCTTCGGCGGCCACCACGGTGATGTCGGTGATGCCTATGAACCCCAGCGCGGTGCGCAGCAACGGATCGGCATGGTTCATTGCCTCCAGTTCGCCGCCGGGCCCGAAACCGAAGCCGCCGCGACTGGTGACGATCAGCGCTTTTTTGCCGTGCACCAGCGGCTCGTACTGCGCCACGCCATTGTCCAGAGTGTGATTGAACGTCAGCCCGAGCCGCACAATCTGATCGATCCACGCCTTGAGGCCACTGGGTACGCTGAAGTTGTACATCGGCGTGGAAATTACCAGCAAATCGTGACCGAGCAACTCGCCGACCAGTTCATCGCTGAACGCCAGGTCGGCCTGCATCGACAAGGGACGTGCGTGGGGCTCGGGGTAAAACGCCGCAGCCACAAAGGCTTCGTTGACCGGCGGTATCAATGCCCGACCGATTTCCCGGCGAGTCAGCTGCGACTGCGGATGTCGCGCCTGCCAGGCAGAAAGAAACACTTCCGCCAGACGCCGGGAGTGGGAACGCTCGCCACGAGGGCTGGCATGGATCGCAAGAATCTTGCTCATCTGAATCTCCTTAAGGGCTAAACTGCCTGTGGCCTGCAGATTGATGCTCGCAGCCGCCCTTCTTCAACTGAGCAGAAATCAGTCTGGATGAGTTTATTTCATCCATGGAGTATTTAAATGTTCGCCTCGCTGCCGCTGACCGCCCTGCGCGCCTTCGAATCTGCCTCGCGCCTGCTGAGTTTCAAGGCGGCCGCCGAAGAACTCTCAGTGACACCGACAGCGGTGTCCCACCAGATCCGCTCGCTGGAGAGTTGGCTCGGTGTGCAGCTGTTCGAGCGGCTGCCACGGCAAGTACGCCTCACCGACGGCGGCGAACGGTTGTATCGCAGCCTGCACGGCGCGTTGCTGGAAGTGGCGCAAAGCGTCGACACCTTGCGCCCGCAACGCAGCAGCGCGAGCCTGACGATTTCCACCACGGCCGCCTTCGCAGCGCTGTGGCTGGTACCGCGGTTGGGTCGGTTCTACGCCCGCCATCCGAATATCAGCCTGCGCCTGGACACCCATTGCGAGGTCATCGATCTGCATCAGGACGCCAGCGTCGACCTGGTGGTGCGCTACAGCCTGGGTGATTACCCAAACCTGTATGGACTGTGCCTGTTCGACGAATCGTTCGGTGTCTATGGCTCGCCCGAGCAAGTGGCGCTGGCGGCCGACCGGGCGCCCACGCTGATCAGCGTGCGCTGGCACAACTCCAAACTGTACGCCCACGGCTGGGCGGCCTGGTGCGCGCAGTCCGGCGAGACCTGGCTGACCGGGCAACCGGCGGTCCGTGAATACGACGAGGAGCATTACGCCCTGCAAGCGGCGATCGCCGGGCAAGGCCTGGTGCTGGCGAGCAATATCCTGGTGTCGGAAAGCGTGGCCAGCTGTTTGCTGGTCGCCTACCGGGGCGACGTTCAGGTGGATGGCGCCGGCTACAGCGCGCTTTGCGTACCTGGGCGCGAACGACATCCGCCGGTGCGGGCGTTCTTTGCGTGGTTGCGCGAGGAGGCGTTGCTGTCCGGGCATGCGCTGGCTTGATGGCTGACATTCTGAAAGACCTTTAGCGCCTTTCAGATCGCCTTCGCGGGCAAGCCTCGCTTCTACAGGTTCAGTATTCCCCTGCAGGAGCGAGGCTTGCCCGCGAAGGCGCCCACACTATTTTGTGGGCTTGACGGTCACCGGCGCCTTCCCCGCCTTCATCTGCTCCAACAACGGCGCACACTGATTTGGCTCACCCCCGCTCGGTGCCACCAACGCCAGCAGCCCCGCCGCCGGCGCTGCAATCACGCCCAGCGCAACCATCCCCGCGCCACGCAAAATCAGCGGCACCGCCTTCACGCCCGCATCCGGCTTGATGAACTTGCCCCGCACATACAGCGGCGACCGCAACGAAATCAACCGCCAGCCTTTGGATTCCGGGGTAATCGTCAGGTCCAGTTGCTCGGTCGCCATGTTCGCCGTGCCGTCGATATAGATGATCGCGTTCTCGGTATCGAAGACGAACAGTCGGGTGGTGGCCAAACCGGTCTTGATATCGAAGTCTGCCGCCGCGCAATTGATCTTTACTTCCTTGTCGCCAAAGATCTTGCCCACCACATAGTTGCCGACGTTGAGCCCGGCCAGTTCCATCAGCTCGCGGCTGATGGCGCCGTCGTTAATCAGCATTTTCAAGTTGCCATTGGCGCTGCCCAACAGCTTGGCCACCGAGTTGCCACGGCCGGTGATGTCGGCATCGCCGTTGAGCTCGCCGAAACTGGTTTTCATCGGTTCAAACGTCGGGAACAGCTGCTTGAGCTTGAACTTGCGCGCGGTGAGCCTGGCGCGGCCTTCCAACGGTTCGGTGCGGCCATTGAGGCGAATTTGCGCATCCAGAGTGCCGCCCGCCACGCCGAAACGCAGGGGTTCAAGACTCAGGACGCCGTCTGTCAGTACCAGATGCGTGTAGAGGTCCTTGAACGGCAGTTTTTCGCTGTGGACGATGCGCTTGCCGGTGAATTCGACGTCGGCGTCCATTTCGCGCCAACGCTCGGTCTTGAACTCCTCGACCGGCAACACCTTGTCCGTCGGCTGCTTGCTTTCGCCACCACGGGCCTTTTGCTTGGCGTTGGAATCGGCGCCGATCAACGGGGCGAGGTCGGCGAATAGCAGTTGATTGGAAACAAGCGAGCCGCTGAGTTTCGGCCTCGGCTGGCTGGCGACATAGGCCAGGCTGCCGTGGATGTCACTCTCGCCGATCTTGCCGTTGAATTCTTCATAGCGGAACACCGCGCCACCGGGCTCATGCAGTTTGGCGATCAGATGCCCGTCGGTCTCGTAGGGCGGCGTATCCGGCAGGGTCACACCGGTCAGCGGATAGAGATTACCCAGGCTGGTGCCGGCCAGCTTCAGGCGCAGGTCCAGGGCGCCGAGGTTCAGCGGATCGGTCAGCGTACCGGCCAGTTCGACGCGGGTATCGGCGATTTTCACTTGTGCCTGGAGCGGGAACGGCCGGGCCGCGTCCTGCAACGCCAGCAACCCGCCGATCTTGCCTTCGCCCGCGAGTTTCTGGTCGTGGTATTGGCCTTTGACCTTCAGCGCGAACGCGTAATCCTGGGGAGCCGCGCCTTTCTCCTGCGCCGTTTTTGCGGCTTTGTCGCCGACGATATCGCTGAACGGAATCGGTTTGCCCAGCGGATCAATCAGCACATCGAGCTGAGTCTTGAGGTTCTGGTCGTCGAGGGTGACGTGGCCCTTGTCGAAGCCGATGGCACCGATGTCCACCACCCAGCTTGAAGGCTCGGCGTTCGGGTCCTTGGGATCGAACTTGAACGTCCAGTTGGCGCGGCCATCGGCCAGGCGCTGCAGGTCGGCATTCGGCTCGGTCAGATCAATACGCGGGATCACCACCCGCTGCGCCAGCAAAGCCAGGGGTGAAATACGCAGTTCGACGCGTTTGAGGGTGACCATCTGCGGTTTCTTCGACCAGTCCGGGTTGCCCAGGCTCAGGTCTTCGGCCACCACGTGCGGCCACGGCACCCAGGCCCGCCAACCGCCCTCGTCGGGCTCGCGCTGCCAGACCACCGCGAGGTTGCCATTAATGGCGAACGGACGATGCAGCTCTTCAGAAACTTTGGCGTTAAGGGGCGGTTTGATCCGGTTCCAATCGAAGAACACGATGATCAGAACCAATACCGCCAGCAAGACAATCAGGCTGGCGAAGGTCCAGGTAACAATTTTACGAGTGCGCGTCATTGCACAGGGCTCCTGATACGACTGAGCGTCCTGACTGCGACGCACGTGTGAAACGTCAGGCCAGAACCGGCCTGCCATGGAAACTACGACTGGAAAACGGCCCACAGGTTTAAACCAAACACCGATTAATCCTCAAATAATCGACCGGGGAGAGACTGCCCCCGAATCCGGCGTTACCGCCCCCGCACTTTTGTGCGGCACGAGTGGGTCGAAAATACCCATCGCAGGGCAAAAATGATCGCCGGAGACGCCCGTTCTAGAGCGCTTCGACGGAACAATCAATTCCGTTGATTATTACCATTGCGTTTATGAACTTTTATATCGACTTATCGAGAGTAGCATTGCCCTCGTACCCACTTTATCGCCCTCCCAAGGAGCAACCCATCATGAAACGCCAATTACTGCTTAGCCTTACCCTCTCAATGCTGGCCAGCACCGCTTTCGCTCTGCCTGCTGCTGACCAAGCCACTCCACAAGTCAAAGACAGCCGCTCGGTGTTCAGCCAAACCGTCGCTGCCGATGGTTCCGACCGCACTCCACAGGGCCAGACCCTTGCCGAAGGTGGCAATGATCGCCTGAAAGAAAAAGGCCTGATCACTCAGGATGGCTCGGACCGCACTCCACAAGGCCAAACCCTGGCTGCTGACGGTTCCGACCGCACTCCACAAGGCCAGACCCTGGCTGCTGATGGTTCCGACCGCACTCCACAAGGTCAAACCCTGGCCGAAGGTGGTGGTGACCGTGTAATCAAACGCAACAGCGCTTTGAGCTGAGCCCATGGCGGCCCTGAAAAAAAGCCCAATCCCCGGATTGGGCTTTTGACTTTATAGGGTTTGGCCTTGTTGGAAGTTGCATATCCCCGCTTGATCCCCCGATTAGTCGTTCGACGCCAGCGAAGCCGATTTGCTAGAGTGCGCCGCTGTCCCTGTCCAGAAAAACACCCTTGCGATGCTGCCCCGCGCCGAACAGAAACAACAAACCCGCAACGCCCTGATGGACGCTGCCCGTCACCTGATGGAATGTGGTCGAGGATTCGGCAGCCTGAGCCTGCGCGAAGTCGCGAAAACCGCCGGGATCGTGCCCACCGGTTTCTACCGGCATTTCGCCGATATGGATGAACTGGGCCTGGTGCTGGTGAGCGAAGTCGGCCAGACCTTTCGCGAAACCATTCGCCTGGTGCGCCATAACGAGTTCGTCATGGGCGGCATCATTGACGCTTCGGTTCGGATCTTTCTCGACGTGGTCTCGGCCAATCGCTCGCAGTTCCTGTTTCTGGCCCGGGAGCAGTACGGTGGATCGCTGCCCGTGCGCCAGGCCATTGGCCGCCTGCGTGAAGACATCAGCTCGGACCTCGCGGCCGACCTGTCCTTGATGCCGAAATTGCAGCATCTGGACATCGCCGGCCTGAGCGTCATGGCGGACCTGATCGTCAAAAGCGTGTTCGCGACCTTGCCGGACATTATCGATCCGCCGCCCGAGGCGCTACCCGAGCACCTGACACCACAGGCAAAAATCACTCAACAACTGCGCTTCATCTTCATCGGCCTCAAACACTGGCAAGGCCTGGGCAGCACCGAATAAATCCTGCTCGCGATAGCGGAATGTCGGCCACATCAATGTTGATTGTGCCGACGCTTTCGTGAGCACGTCGAATCGTCGCACCGCCGCTCCCACAAAAACCAGTCAAGGCATCAATTTGGTGCCGCCGAAAAATCCTCGCACCATTGCAGGTCAGAATCCTGCAGCCTCCTGAAGCACCCACTCCGCTCCGACAGGTATTTCCTACGTATCGCCCGATTGGCAAGCCCCTTGCTCTAGCCTGAACATTGTCCATTGCTGGAAGCCTCCCGATGCTGGTGATTCATCGCAGAATCGACCCTCAACCCGTCTGGGCCGCCGAGTTGCACCTGACCTTCGAGGCCCGGAGCAAAAGCCGTTTGCGCTGTTTCAGTGCCGAAGGTGAGGACGTCGGTTTGTTTTTGGAGCGCGGTCAGCCGCCACTGTATGACGGCGAGTGCCTGCAAGCCGAAGACGGGCGCATCGTCCGTGTCTGCGCCCGCCCCGAGCAACTGATGCATGTCACTTGCGCCAACGCGTTCGAACTGACTCGCGCGGCTTATCACCTGGGCAATCGCCACGTCGCCCTGCAAGTCGGTGATGGCTGGTTGCGCCTGCTCGATGATTACGTGCTCAAGGCCATGCTCGAACAGTTGGAGGCCAAGGTCGACAACATCGAGGCACCGTTCCAGCCGGAACACGGCGCCTATGGCGGCGGCCATCACCATTCCCGCCACGGCGACGAGGACTTCAACTACCCGCCGAAACTGCACCAGTTCGGCGTCCGGTTATGAACCCGGCCTGGGCGCTGCTGCGCCTGGCCAGCCCACAACTGCCGATTGGCGGCTACAGCTATTCGCAAGGCCTGGAGATGGCAGTGGATAACGGCCGGGTGAACGATGCAGACAGCGCGCGACGCTGGATCAGCGATCAGTTGCTGCTGAACCTGGCACGCTTCGAAGCGCCGCTGCTACTCGCCCATTGCACCGCCGCCACCGAAGAAAACTGGACTGAGTTGCTGCAACGCTGCGAAGAACATCGCGCCAGCCGGGAAACCCGCGAGTTGCACCAGGAAAGCCGGCAGATGGGCTATTCGTTGCAACAACTGCTCAACGGCTTGCCGGAACTCGATGCGCCGGCCCGCGCCTTTCTCCAGCAGCGTCCTGAGCCACATTTGGCCCTCGGCTGGGCGCTTGCCGCTCGCGCCTGGCAGATCAGCCCGCAAGATGCGCTGGCGGCGTGGCTATGGAGCTGGCTGGAAAATCAATTGGCGGTGCTGATGAAAACCCTGCCGCTGGGCCAGCAAGCCGCGCAACGCCTGACCAGCGAACTGCTGCCGCTGCTGCAACAAGCGCAGCAGGACGCCACACGAATCAATCCCGAACACTACGGCAGCGCCGCGTTCGGCCTGTCCCTGGCGTGCATGGCCCATGAGCGCCAGTACAGCCGTCTGTTCCGTTCCTAGGGCCTTTTTACTTGGAGAATCACATGAACACACAACCCCTGCGCGTCGGCATCGGCGGCCCGGTCGGCTCCGGTAAAACCGCTTTGACTTTGGCGCTCTGCCTGGCCCTGCGCGACCGCTACAACCTGGCCGTCGTCACCAACGACATCTACACCCGCGAAGACGCCGATTTCCTGGTACGCAACGAAGCCCTGGCGCCTGAGCGCATCATCGGCGTGGAAACCGGCGGCTGCCCGCACACGGCGATCCGCGAAGACGCCTCGATCAACCTCGAAGCGGTGGATCAACTGAACCGTCGCTTTCCGGGGCTGGATCTGATTCTGGTGGAGTCCGGCGGCGACAACCTGTCGGCGACCTTCAGCCCGGAACTGTCCGACCTGACCATTTACGTGATTGACGTCTCGGCGGGCGACAAGCTGCCGCGCAAGGGCGGGCCGGGGATCTGCAAGTCCGACTTGCTGGTGATCAACAAGGTCGACCTCGCGCCGCTGGTGGGCGCGTCGCTGGAAATGATGGACAGCGACACCACGCGCATGCGCAACGGCAAGCCGTTTGTCTTCAGCAATCAGAAAACCGGTTTGGGCCTGGAAGCAATCATCGCCTTCATCGAACGCCAAGGCCTGCTGACCGCAGCCTGATCTCGACTTATCAACAAGGAAGCTTATCCATGACACTGAAACGCATCCTGGGCGCCCTGGCCCTGCTGCTGACCCCGGCCATCGCCTTCGCTCACCCGGGCCACGGCGACAACGGTTTGATCGCCGGCATCAGCCACCCGATTGGCGGCCTTGATCACCTGCTGGCGATGTTGGCGGTCGGCTTGTGGGCAGCGCAGCAGAAAGGCGCCGCGCGCTGGGCGCTGCCGTGCACGTTCGTCGGCACCATGTTGATTGGCGGACTGTTGGGTTTTGAAGGACTGAACCTGCCGGCGCTGGAAGGCGGCATTGCGGCGTCGGTGCTGGCGCTCGGCCTGGCAGTGGCCCTGGCCGTGCGTCCGCCGTTGAGCGTGGCAGTCGGTGCGACGGCTTTGTTTGCGCTGTTCCATGGTGTGGCCCATGGGTTGGAGTTGCCGGACATGTCGAGCCCTTGGGCGTATGCGGCGGGGTTTGTCGCGGCGACGGCTGCGTTGCATGCCGCGGGTTATGGCGTGGTGCGCGTGTTGCCGCAAGCGGCGGCACCGTTGGTTCGATTGGCCGGTGCGGCTTCGGCGGCGACCGGAGTTTGGTTACTGGCGGGCTGATTCTCTAACGCTTGAACCGGCCTCATCGCGGGCAAGCCCGCTCCCATAGGTCATTCGCCGCCAGCACAGATTGTGTGAATACCGATGTTCCCTGTGGGAGCGGGCTTGCCCGCGATAGCGTCCGAACAGACACCGCCTCTCTCAAGCCTGGCTCTCTGCTAACATGTCGCGCAATCAACCCTGCCGTGACGACGCCAGCCAATGCCGCCTGTTTCCCGCTCCGCCTCCCAGCCTGAATTGACCGCTCTGTTCGCCTCGGTGCAACAGCATTTCCAGGACGTGATCGTGTCGCTCTGGCAAGGCCCCGGCTGGAATGCCGACATGGCGTTGCCTTATGAAGCGCTGGACGCCGGGCATCAACCGCTGCCCCCCCAGCGCTATCGGGCGATGGCCTGCGCGCGACAGCTGTATCTGTTTTCCAGCCTGATCGGCCAGGTGCCGGCCGCCGAGGAACGCGCCGCTGCGCTGTTCCGTTCCTTGCAACAGCATTTTCACGACGCCGAGCACGGCGGCTGGTTCTACAGCATCGACCCGCAAGGTGCGCCACTGGATCAGCGCAAAGACCTCTACACCCACGCTTTCATCCTCTTCGCCTGCGCCCATTACTGGGGCAAGGTGCGCGAGCCGCTGGTGGAGTCGGTCCTCAACGCGACACTGGAAGTGCTGGCCCAGCGCTTCGCCACGGGCGACGGCCTGTATGAAGCCAGCCTCGAGCGTGACTGGTCCTCGCTCGACTCTGGCCCCCTGCAAAACCCCCTGATGCACTTGGCCGAAGCTTTCCTCGCGACCCTGTCGGTGCGCGAAGACATCGCCGTACAGCGCGCGCTGGTCGAGTTATGCACAGCCATGCAGAAGCGTTTTATCGACCCGCAACACAGCGTGTTGATGGAGAAGCCGCTGGGCGCTGTGGATAACTGGTTTGAACCGGGGCATCAGTTCGAGTGGTATTTCCTGCTGGAGTCTTCGCCACTGCTGCACGGTTCAAAACTGCATGTTTCGCTGGACCGTGCATTTGTACTCACCGAACAACTGGGCGTTGATCCGAAGACGGGTGCCGTAGCGGCAATGCTTGGTCTCGATGGCTCGGCGAAGGATGCCACCCAGCGCATCTGGGCCCAGGCTGAATACCTGCGCGCCCTGACCCTGCGTCCAAACAGCGAAGGCACGGTGCAACGCCAATTGCAGGCATTGCAGCAACGCTTTTTGCATGCAGGAGGGTGGTATGAATGTCGCGATGAGCAGGGCGAAGTCAGCCGCAAGGACATGCCATCGACCACGCCTTATCACCTGGCTACTTGCTACAGCGGGCTGGTCGATTATCTTCGCTGACTGATCGACCGCCTTCGCGAGCAGGCTCGCTCCTACATTTGATCTCTGTTGTTCACAAATAATGTGGCCAAAGAAAATCTACTGTGGGAGCGAGCCTGCTCGCGATTGGCCGTTACACGGCCTTAAGCCTTGGCATTACGCTCAATCGCAAACCCGGCCCACGTCTGGCTCACCGGCATCAATTCCAGGCTGTTGATGTTGATGTGCGCCGGCGCATTGAGCACCCAGAAAATGGTATCGGCGATGTCCTGAGGCTGGATCGGCTCGGCACCGGCGTAGGTCGCGTTGTAACGCTCCTGGTCTCCGGCAAAACGCACCAGCGAGAACTCGCTCTCGCACAGGCCCGGTTCAATGTTGCTGACGCGCACACCAGTGCCTTGCAGATCGCAGCGCAGGTTGAGCGAGAACTGTCCAACGAATGCCTTGGTCCCACCATAAACATGGCTGCCGGGGTACGGATAGTTGCCGGCAACGGAGCCGAGGTTGACGATACCGGCACCGCGACCGTGGGCAATCAGGCGTGGCAACAGCAGGCGAGTGGCGTACATCAGGCCTTTAATGTTGGTGTCGACCATGGTGTCCCAATCATCGAGATCGCACTTCGGCGCCGGGTCAGCGCCCAGTGCCAGGCCAGCGTTGTTGATCAGCCCGCGCAACTTGGCAAAGGACGGCGGCAGATTGGCGATCGCCTCCTCCATGGCCTTGCGATCACGCACGTCGAGCACCAGGCCATGCACCTCGGTCTGCTTCGACAACTCGGCGCACAGGGCATTGAGGCGTTCTTCACGACGGCCTGTCAGCACCAGTTTCCAGCCGGCCTCGGCAAAACGACGGGCACAGGCTTCACCAAAACCGGAGGTCGCGCCGGTAATAAACAGGGTGTTGGACATCGTGTTCTCCTTGCTTCGGCTAATGGACAGCCATTGGAATAGAAAATCAGCTGGCAGCATGCCCGGCCCCGCTCCCACGGGCAACCATCGTGTTTTTGTATAAAAAGTAATCAATCATGGCAACGCCTTGCCGGGCGTGGCCTGCAGCTATGTACGCGCACGTTATCCACAGGCAGGTCCACAATTTCCGGGGGCAAGTGGAAAAGCCGGGAGCCGCTATCCACAAGGCTTTGCGGGCAGATTACAAAGTTTTTCGCTTGACCCTCGAATGCCAGCGGTGTAGCCCATGGCATTTTGCACGATGGACTGGTCAAACCGACGATGGCGCCAAGCCAGTAACTACGGCCTTCAGCCGAGTCTTTCCAGAGTTTAACCACAGACTTATCCACAGGCTGGTCCATCACATTTTCAGCCGATGTGGTCGCCAACAAAAAGGTTGACAAAGCCTGTTCCGGGTCAAGCAAAAACAGCTGATCAAAAAACAACCACATCGCTGCAAGCCACGGATTCAAAGGCTCTCAGACAGCTACTCCCACGTTATTCACAGCCAGCTCCACAGCAAACGGGGACAAGTCAAAAGCGTGACAAAACAACTATTTGCAGCGGCTTTATGTCGCGCTTTGAGAGCTTGTGAATATTGTTTTCCACAATTTCCGGGAAGCACACGGCGGACACCTGTGGGAGCGAGCTTGCTCGCGATGGCGGTGGGTCAGTCACCACAATTGTGACGGTGATGACGCTATCGCGAGCAAGCTCGCTCCCACAGGGATCAGGGGAGTATTGGGGATGTAAAAAAGCCCCGGCGATTGCTCGTCGAGGCTGTGGATATTTCAGCGGAGCATCAATGCCCGCCGAGATAGGCGTTACGCACCTCCTCGTTGACCAGCAGCTCCTTGCCGGTGCCCGTGATGCGGATCTCGCCGTTGACCATCACGTATGCCCGGTCCGACAGCTTCAACGCGTGGTTGGCGTTCTGCTCGACCAGGAAGATGGTCATGCCGGTACTCGCCAGTTCCCGCAGGGTCGCGAAGATCTGTTTCACCACGATCGGCGCCAGCCCCAGGCTCGGCTCATCGAGCAACAACAGCTTGGGCCGACTCATCAACGCACGGGCGATGGCGAGCATCTGCTGTTCACCGCCGGACATGGTCATGGCGCGCTGGTTACGGCGCTCCTTGAGCCGCGGAAACAGCTCGAACATGCGCTGCATGTCCTCGGAAGCGTACTTGTCACCGATAGGGATGGTGCCCATCAGCAGGTTTTCCTCGACGGTCATGTCGGGGAACACCCGCCGGCCTTCAGGCGACTGAGCGATGCCGTTGGACGCGATGTAGTGCGACGACTTGTGGGTGATGTCCACGCCCTGATAAATGATCTGCCCGTTAGCCGCTCGCGGCTGGCCGAAGATCGACATCAGCAAGGTCGACTTACCGGCGCCGTTGGAGCCGATCAGGCTGACGGTTTCACTTTCTTCGATATGCAGCGAGACCTTTTTCAGAGCCTGGATCGGCCCGTAAAACACATCCAGATCCTTGAGTTCGAGGATGGGTTGACTCATAGCACCACTTCCTCTTCATCAGCGCCCAGATAGGCCGCAATCACTTTCGGGTCGTTGCGAATCGCTTCAGGCCCGCCCTCGGCGATGACGATACCGTGGTCCAGCACCACGATGTGGTCGGAAATGCTCATTACCATGCCCATGTCGTGTTCGATCAGCACCACAGTCAGATCGTGCTCGTCGCGCAGCAGACGGATCATCGCGCTCAGCGCTTCAGTTTCCTGAGGGTTGAGGCCGGCAGCCGGTTCGTCGAGGCAGATGATCTGCGGCCGGGTGCACATGGCCCGGGCGATTTCCAGACGGCGCTGTTGGCCGTAGGACAGTTCACCGGCCAGACGGTTGGCGCAGTCCACCAGGTCCACGACTTCCAGCCAGTAGAAGGCGTGGTCCAGCGCATCGCTTTCGGCCTTGCGGTAGCCCTTGGTGTTGAGGATGCCGGCCAGCATGTTGCGGTTGACCCACATGTGCTGGGCGACCAGCAGGTTTTCCAGTACCGACATTTCCTTGAACAGGCGAATGTTCTGGAAGGTGCGCGCCAGCCCGGCACGGTTCACCAGGTGGGTGCCGCCGAACATCTTGTAGCGCATCCGGGTGATGAAGCTTTTCGGCGAAACGAAATCCGTGGCTTTGAACGATTCGCCCAGCAGCTGGATGACATCGGTGCGCTCGCCGCGGGTATTGAGTTCGATCTTGCCGCCGGAGGCCTTGTAGAAACCGGTCAGGCAGTTGAACACGGTGGTCTTGCCGGCGCCGTTGGGGCCGATCAGGGCAAAGATCGAGTTGCGATGAACCTTGAGGCTGACATCGCTCAACGCCTTGATGCCGCCGAAGTGCATCATCAGCTTCTCGACCGAGAGTACGACTTCGCTCATGGCGCTACTCCTTTACGCGGGGTCACACCGGTACGGCTGATCCGAATCAGGCCGCGCGGTCGCCAGATCATCATCAACACCATCAGCACACCGAACAGCAGCACGCGATATTCCGCAAAGCCGCGCAGCAGTTCCGGGGCAACGGTCAGCACGAAGGCTGCAATCACCACGCCGATGGTCGAGCCCATGCCGCCGAGGACCACAATGGCGAGGATCAGTGCCGATTCGAAAAAGGTAAACGAGGTCGGGTTGACGAAGCCTTGATAGGTGGCAAAGAACACCCCGGCCAGGCCGGCCGTCGAGGCGCCGATGGTAAACGCCGAGAGCTTGACCAGTACGTGGTTCAGGCCCATGGAGCGGCAGGCGATTTCGTCTTCACGCAAGGCTTCCCAGGCGCGGCCGACCGGCATCTTGACCAGACGATGCTTGATGTACAGCACGGCCAGCACCACCAGGAACAACACCGCATAGATGAAGTAATACTTCACGTCCGGGTTATAGGCGATGCCGAAGAATTCATGGAACGGGACGCCCCCCTCCTTCGCGCGCTTGCCGAACTCGAGGCCGAAGAAGGTTGGCAACGGAGCCGCCATGCCATTCGGGCCGCCGGTCAGGGACAGCCAGTTGTTGAGGATCAGGCGAATGATTTCACCGAACCCCAGGGTCACGATCGCCAGGTAGTCACCGTGCAATCGCAGCACCGGGAACCCGAGGATGCAACCGGCAAGGCCCGCGGTGATGGCCGCCAGCGGCAGCACCGTCCAGAAACCCAGTCCGAGGTATTGATAACCCAGTGCCAGGCCGTAGGCACCGATGGCGTAGAACGCTACGTAACCGAGGTCGAGCAGACCGGCCAGGCCGACCACGATATTCAGGCCCAGGCCCAGCAATACGTAGATCAGCCCGAGAATGACCACGCCCAGCAGGTAGGAGTTGGAAAAAAACGGAAACACCACGGCAACGAGGATCAACAGCGGGATAATCCAGCGCAAGCGGGATTTGTAATCAGGTGGCAGTACATGAACCCCGGAGCCGGTGCTTTCAAAGCCTTCAAGGATTTTCAGGCCCTTGGGCGTTTGCAGGAACAGGCTCAGGGCAAACCGGCCAGCCATGACGATGGCGACAATCCACGCCACCCGGGTCGTTTCCAGATTGAAGCCGTAGCCGTCGAGGACCACGCCGACAATCGGGCCGAACACAATCAGGGCGACAAGGCCGGCAAGAATCGCGTCAACCAGGCTTCTTTTGAGATCAATGGTTTTTTTAGTGGTTGAAGACATCGCTTACACCTTCGACACAAGAGGACGGCCGAGCAGGCCTTGGGGCCGAAAGACCAGAACGAGAACGAGCAGCGAGAAGCTGAAAACGTCTTTGTAGTCCGAGTTGACCAAACCTGAGAACAGCGACTCGGAGATCCCGAGGATGATCCCGCCAAGCATCGCACCAGGCAGCGAGCCGATGCCGCCAAGTACCGCAGCGGTGAACGCCTTGATGCCGATGATGAAGCCGGCATAGAAGTCGAACGTGCCGTAGTTCATGGTGATCAGTACGCCGGCCAGGGCCGCCATCGCTGCACCGATGATGAACACGTAGGAAATCACGCGGTCGGTGTTGATCCCCAGGATCGAGGCCATCTTGCGGTCTTGCTGAGTGGCGCGGCACATGCGGCCGAGCTTGGTGTACTTGATGATGTAGGTCAGCAGCGCCATGCCGGCGAATGCGGCAATCAGGATAAACACCTTGGTGTAGGTCAACTGCACGAAGCCGGTGCCGACTTCGACGCGCCAGGCTCCCGTCAACAAGGTCGGAACGCCCTGTTGCTTGGCGCCTTGGGCGATCTGGGCATAGTTTTGCAGGATCAGCGAAATCCCGATGGCGCTGATCAGCGGTGCCAGTCGGGTGGAGTTGCGCAGGGGCTTGTAGGCGACGCGCTCGATGACCCAGCCATACACCGCCGTAACTACGATGGTGAAGATCAGGGTGCCGAGCATCAACAGCGGGAAGGATTCAATACCGAAGTATGCCAGCAGAGCCAGACTGATTGCCGCGAGGTAAGCGGAAATCATGTAAACCTCGCCGTGGGCGAAGTTGATCATGCCGATGATGCCATAGACCATTGTGTAGCCGATGGCGATCAGGCCATAGACCGACCCGAGGGTCAGGCCATTGACCAGTTGCTGCAGGAAAATACCATCCATAACGCAATCTCACGCATTTGAGAGACTGCACAGAAGCCGGGTGCAACGGACCGGGGTTCAGCCGCCGGGGCAACACGGTTGTGTGCAGCTCTACGAGAAAAGACAGGTACTGCACGGACATGTTCATTGACTGCCCGGCGCACAAGGCACCGGGCAGATCAGCAGGTCATATCACTTCTGTTTTTCCAGCTGGTGGTATTTGCCGTCCTTGTCCCACTCGTAAACCACGTAGTCGGAGACTTTCAGGTCGCCCTTGGCGTCCCAGGTCTTCTCGCCCATCACGGTTTTGACCGGGTTTTTCTTCAGCCACTCGGCGGCTTTTTCGCCACTGTTGGACTTGGCGCCATTGAAAGCTGCGGCCAGAGTCTGGACCGAAGCGTAGGCGTAGAGGGTGTAGCCTTCAGGCTCGGTACCGGCCTTGCGGAACGCATCTACCACGGTTTTGCTGTCTGGCAGCAGACGCGGGTCGGCGCCGAAGGTCATCAGCACGCCGTCAACGAATTGCGGGCCGCCAGCAGTGGTCACCAGTTCGTCGGTCACGATGCCGTCATCGGACATGAACTTGACGTCTTTGAGGCCTTGCTCACGCAGTTGACGGACCAGAGGACCGGCTTCCGGGTGCAGACCGCCGAAGTAAACAACGTCGGCGCCAGCGCCGCGGATCTTGGTGACGATGGTGCTGAAGTCTTTCTCGCCACGGGTCAGGCCTTCATACAGCACAGGCTTCACGCCGCGTTTTTCCAGTTGGGCCTTGGTAGCGTCCGCCAGGCCTTGACCGTAGGTGTCCTTGTCGTGCAGGACAACGACTTTTTTGCCCTTGAGCACGTCGACGATGTAGTCACCGGCCACGATGCCTTGCTGATCGTCACGCCCGCACATACGGAACATGGCGCTCAGGCCGCGTTCGGTCACTGCCGGGTTGGTGGAACCTGGGGTGATTGCAATGATGCCCGCTTCGTCGTAGATCTCGGAGGCCGGGATGGTCGACGAGGAGCAGAAGTGACCGACCACGCCGGCGACTTTCTGGTTGGTCAGGTCCTTGGCGACCGTCACAGCCTGTTTCGGTTCGCAGGCGTCATCGCCCTTCACCAGTACGATTTTTTCCCCGTTAACGCCGCCCGCCGCGTTGACCGCGTCGGCTGCAGCCTGTGCACCCTTCATGTACTGCTCGCCAAATGCCGCGTTGGCACCTGTCATCGGACCCGCCACACCGATTTTCACATCAGCCTGTGCAAACGCAGAAACACCCAACGCAGTTGCCACTGCGAGGGCCAGAAAGCCTTTCTTGTAAAACGTCTGGGACATGAGGTGGTGCTCCAAGTTTTTTTTTAGTTGGCACTGCGACTTCTCTGAATGCTCAGAGCAAGGGCCGTGCCATCGGTTTTTTATTCTGAAAAAAGTCGCTGCTTTATTGTTATTTCGACTGTTTCGATCCCATTTTCATTGGGCGTGCAACCGTCTAAACCGCGGAAGGTGAAACCAATTATTTTTAAAGGCGCAACCCACGCGCGCCATCATTGCAACCGCGGCGCCAAACGACGTGCAACCAGCCTGTAACAACGTGCGTCACCGAAGTGCACACTGCTGGTGCGGAACTGCTACAACCCGCACCTTTTACAGGCTAGTCGCTGCGCGAAAAAGCGCCGCTCCCAGCAACAAATTTCAACAATCAAATAACGATCCGCAAGCACTGGCCTGCGTGATACAGCGAGAAACCGGCCTCGTACAGACAACTGCGCAAACCCACCCCGGCCAATGGCTGCATGGGGGCGAAGGGAATCGGTAGCGCCTGAGGATTTCCGTTACACAGATAATCGGCAAAGGCTTTGCCGACCACCGTCCCCGTCGTCACGCCCCGGCCGTTGTAACCGGTGACTGCCACTAAACCGGGCGCTGGCTCGAATAAACGCATCAAATGGTCGGGGGTAAACGCGATGCAACCGGTCCAGGTGCATTCCCATTCCACGGGTTTGAGGTAGGGGAAATAGTGCTGCTGCACCCGATCAGCCCAGGCCTTGAGGAACCAGGCCGGTTTCTGATTGCCGTTGCCGAGACTGCCCAGCAACAGACGACCGTCTTTGTCGCGACGAATACTGCTCAATACCTGGCGCGTGTCCCAGGAACCCTGGCCGCCGGGCAGAATTTGCTGCGCGGCGTCTTCGGTCAGCGGGACCGACGCCACTTGATAGTAATAACCGGGGAAGAAATTGCGCCGCAACTCCGTCCAGTCGCCTTCGGTGTAAGCGTTGGAGGCGATGACGACTTGCTCGGCGAGCACTGAACCCTGAGCAGTTTGCACTGACCAGCGTTGGCCCTGACGTTCGAGTCGGGTCACCGGGGAATGATCGAACAGCTGACCGCCGAGGCTGATGGCCGCTTTGGCCAGGCCCGTGGTGTAAGCCATCGGGTTGATCGTGCCGGCACGCTTGTCGAGCAACGCGGCGGCGATCTTTTTGGTGCCCGTCGCTTGCTCGCAGGCTTGTCCGGTCAGCAGCTCGACCGGCGCGCCGCGACGTTTCCATTGTTCTTCACGACTGCGCAGATCAGCTTCGCCACGAGCGTTGTGCGCCATGTGCAGCGTGCCTTCACGGCGTAACTGGCAATCGATGTTGTATTTGTCGACCAGGCTGAACACCAGGGACGGCGCTGCACCCAACATGCGATTGAGCTGACTGCCCACCGCTTCGCCGAACCCGGCTTCGATCTCGTCCGGTGGAATCCACATCCCTGCGTTGACCAGCCCGACGTTGCGCCCCGAACCGCCGTGACCGGCGCGATGGGCTTCGAGCACGCAGACCGTTTTACCTTTTTCCAGCAGATGCACTGCCGCCGACAAACCGGTGAAACCGGCGCCGATGACGCAGACATCAACCTTCACTTCACCCTTGAGCGCCGCGTTGTCAGGCCTTTGCGGCGTCAGTTTTTCCCACAGACACTCTTCGCGTAACGGCATTGCCAGACTCCAACAGAAACCTAACCAATCCACACACCATTCATTGTGGGAGCGAGCTTGCTCGCGATTGCTACCTGTCAGTCGACATTGATGTCGGCTGACAGGCCCTCATCGCGAGCAAGCTCGCTCCCACAGGGTTCTTCATGGGTTCAAGAACTGTGTTTAGTCGAACGTGATGCCCTGAGCCAACGGCAACTCCAGCGAATAGTTCACGGTGTTGGTCTGGCGACGCATGTACCCGCGCCATGCATCGGAGCCCGACTCACGACCACCACCGGTTTCTTTCTCACCACCAAACGCGCCGCCGATTTCCGCGCCGCTCGGGCCGATGTTGACGTTGGCGATGCCGCAGTCGCTGCCCACCGCCGACATGAACTGCTCGGCTTCACGCATGTCGGTGGTGAAAATGCACGAGGACAGGCCTTGTGGCACCGAGTTGTTCAGGCGCAGCGCTTCGTCGAAGTCCTTGTAACCGACCACATACAGAATCGGCGCGAAGGTTTCGTCACGGACGACATCGCTCTGCTCGGGCATTTCAACGATGGCCGGCGAGACGTAATAAGCGTTCGGGTATTTGTCTTCCAGCTGGCGTTTGCCGCCAAACACCCGGCCGCCTTCGCTCAAGGCCTGTTCCAGCGCGTCCTGCATGTTTTCGAAACTGTTTTTGTCGATCAGCGGACCGATCAGGTTGCCCTCGAGCGGATTGCCGATGCGGACCTTGGAGTAGGCAGCCTTGAGGCGGGTGACGATTTCTTCCTTCACCGACTCATGGGCAATCAGGCGACGCAACGTGGTGCAACGCTGACCGGCGGTGCCGACGGCGCTGAACAGGATGGCGCGAACGGCCATGTCCAGGTCGGCGCTTGGCGCGAGGATCATGGCGTTGTTGCCGCCCAGTTCCAGAATGCTGCGGGCGAAACGTGCGGCGATTTTCGGTGCCACTTCGCGGCCCATGCGGGTGCTGCCGGTGGCGCTGATCAGCGCGACACGCGGGTCATCGACCAGCGCTTCGCCGGCATCGCGGCCGCCGATGATCACTTGGCTCAGGTGTGGAGGTGCGTCGCTGAAGTTCTTCAGTACGCGGTCGAACAGCGCCTGGCAGGCCAGTGCGGTCAGCGGGGTTTTCTCGGACGGTTTCCAGATCACCGGGTTGCCGCATACCAGCGCCAGCGTGGTGTTCCAGGCCCAGACCGCGACCGGGAAGTTGAAGGCGCTGATGACGCCGACGACGCCCAGCGGGTGCCAGGTTTCGCGCATGTGGTGGCCAGGACGCTCGGAAGCGATGGTCAAGCCGTACAGCTGACGGGACAGGCCGACCGCGAAATCGCAGATATCGATCATTTCCTGAACTTCACCCAGGCCTTCCTGAGTGATCTTGCCTGCTTCCCAGGACACCAGCTCGCCAAGGTCAGCCTTGTATTCGCGCAGGATGTCGCCCAGTTGGCGCACCAGCTCGCCACGGCGCGGGGCCGGGACCTTGCGCCACAATTCGAACGCATGATCTGCACGACTGATGTGCTGCTCGACTTCAGCGGCGCCTTCCCAGTTCACGGCAGCGATCCGGCTGCCATCGATCGGCGAATGCACCGGCACTTTGCCGTTCTGGTACAGGGCCGGGTTCACACCAAGACGATCAAGCAATGCGGCAACCATGGGTCACTCCTCGAGCAAAAAACAGAAAACGTGCAGCCGGATATTCACGGCTGATCAGACCTGTAGTTTTAGCTCCCCGGAGGTTACCCAACAAACGACCTTTAAGAGAGATATCATTCCGTTTATTCATGCTTTGAATTGCTGGCAGTAAAAGAAACAAGAAAAAGGACCGTCCATGCTGAATAAACGCTATTTGCCGTCGATCACCGCGCTGCAGTGTTTCGAGGCCGTGACCCGGCATTTGAGCTTCACCCGGGCCGCCGAAGAGCTGAACCTGACCCAGAGCGCCGTCAGCAAACAGGTCGCGCAACTCGAAGAGTTGTTGCAGCACTTGTTGTTCCGCCGGGTGCGCCGACGCCTGCAAATGACCCCGGCCGGTGATTTGTATCTGGTGGAGGTAAGAAAAATCCTCACCCAGGTCGAGATGTCGACCCATTACCTGCGCTCCTACGGCGGCGAGACCGAAGTCTTGCGGGTTTCGACGCCGCCGACCTTCGGCGCGCGCTGGCTGGTGCCACGCCTGAAAGGTTGGCGCCTGCGCCACCCGTCAATCCATCTGGACCTGTGCAGCGAGCAGGAAGCCGACGATTTGCTGCAAGGTCGCAGCGACCTGGCGTTCTACTTCGGCCAGGGCTCGCGGCCCGGCACCGAATGCCTGAAGCTGTTTGGCGAGGAGCTGGTGCCCGTCTGTGCGCCGGGCAGTCTGCCGGACACGCCGTTCACCGACCCTACGCAGCTCGCCGACCTCGTCCTTCTGCAAAACGCCTCGCGGCCCCAGGCCTGGCATGACTGGTTCGACAGTCAGGGCTACCACACCGAACACAGCTACCACGGCCCGCGCTTCGAAACTTTTTATATGTGCATCCGCGCCGCCCAGGTCGGCTGCGGCGTGGCACTGCTGCCGCGTTTTCTGGTGGAAGAGGAATTGGCCGACGGCAAACTGGTCATACCCTGGCAGCACGCGATGCCCAGCACCGATGCCTATTACCTGGCGTACCCCGAGCATTCGGCGGAAGTGCCCAAAGTGCGGGATTTTGTGAAGTGGATGCTGGAGCAGATCGACAATCCTACGCCCGCCGAATAGCCCCTGTTGGAGCTGTGTAGGTCACGGTCAACGCAGAAATTGCTGGCAATACCCATCACCGATATGCGCCACTATCGCTATTCAATGTGGAGAACCCCGTTATGAGCGAGAGCGTGTTTGGCGATCGCATCGTGCAGAACCTGCTCGACACCGACTTCTACAAACTGACGATGATGCAGGCGGTGCTGCACAACTACCCGAACGTGGAAGTCGAATGGGAGTTTCGTTGCCGTAACAGTGAGGATCTGCGCCCGTATCTGGCAGAGATACGTTTCCAGATCGAACGCCTGGCCGAGTTGAGCCTGAGCGCCGATCAGTTGAGCTTCATGGAACGCATCAGCTTCATGAAGCCGGACTTCCTGCGTTTTCTCGGACTGTTCCGCTTCAACCTGCGCTACGTCCACACCGGGATTGAAAACGGCGAACTGTTCATCCGTCTGCGCGGGCCGTGGCTGCATGTGATCCTGTTTGAAGTGCCGCTGCTGTCCATCGTCAGCGAAGTGCGCAACCGCTATCGCTACCGCGAAATCGTTCTGGAACAGGCTCGCGAGCAGCTCTACCGCAAATTCGACTGGCTGACCGCCAACGCCAGCAGCGATGAGTTGTCCGAATTGCAGGTAGCCGATTTCGGCACACGCCGTCGTTTCTCGTACCGGGTGCAGGAAGAAGTGGTGAATGTGCTCAAGCACGATTTCCCCGGGCGTTTCGTCGGCACCAGCAACGTGCATCTGTCACGGGAACTGGACATGAAGCCTTTGGGCACCATGGCCCACGAATGGATCATGGCGCATCAGCAGCTCGGTCCACGGTTGATCGACAGCCAGATTGCCGCCCTCGATTGCTGGGTCCGCGAGTACCGGGGCCTGCTGGGGATTGCGCTCACCGACTGCATCACCATGGATGCCTTCCTCAACGACTTCGACCTGTTCTTTGCCAAGCTCTTCGACGGCCTGCGCCATGACTCCGGCGATCCGGTGATCTGGGCAGAAAAGGCGATCGCCCACTATCAAAAGCTGGGCATCGACCCGATGAGCAAGACCCTGACGTTCTCCGACAGCCTGACACTGCCCAAATCCCTGGAAATATTCCGGGCGTTGCGCGGTCGGATTAATGTCAGCTTCGGTATCGGCACCAACCTGACCTGCGATATTCCGGGTGTCGAACCGATGAGCATCGTGCTTAAAATGGCGGCCTGCAACGGCCAGCCCGTGGCAAAGATTTCCGATGAGCCTGGCAAGACTCACTGCAAAGACCCGAATTTCGTCGCCTATTTGCGACACGTTTTCAAAGTACCTGCCGCCCTTTCCAGCACATCTGGCACCACTAGCAAGGAGTGAATTCATGCAAGCCGTACAGCGTGAGATTGCTGAGCAGCTCAAGGTTCAGCCGCCATTCGCCGACCACGCCGCCCTCGAGGCCGAAGTCGCCCGGCGGGTCAGCTTCATTCAGGATTGCCTGGTCAATTCCGGGCTCAAGACCCTGGTGCTCGGCATCAGCGGCGGCGTCGATTCGCTGACCGCCGGCCTGCTGGCCCAACGCGCCATGCGTGAGTTGCGCGAGCAAACCAGCGACAAAAGCTACAAGTTCATCGCCGTGCGCCTGCCTTACGAAACCCAGTTCGATGAACACGATGCCCAAGCCTCGGTGGATTTCATCGCCCCGGACGAACGTCACACTGTGAACATCGGCCCGGCAGTGAAATCCCTGGCCAATGAAGTGGCGGCCTTCGAAGGCAAGCACGCGGTCTCGGTGGATTTCGTGCTTGGCAACACCAAGGCGCGGATGCGCATGGTCGCCCAGTACACCATCGCCGGCGCGGCGCACGGGCTGGTCATCGGTACCGACCACGCGGCGGAAGCGGTGATGGGTTTCTTCACCAAGTTCGGTGATGGCGCCTGCGACCTTGCCCCGTTGAGTGGTCTGGTGAAAAACCAGGTTCGAGACATTGCCCGTAGTTTCGGCGCGCCGGAATCGCTGGTTGAAAAAATCCCGACTGCCGACCTGGAAGACCTGTCGCCGGGCAAACCGGACGAAGCGTCCCACGGCGTGACCTATGCAGAGATCGACGCATTCCTGCACGGTAAGCCGGTGCGAGAGGAAGCGTTCAAGATTATTTGCGATACGTATAAGAAGACGCATCACAAGCGGGTGATGCCTTTCGCACCTTGAAACTATTGGCGTCTGTAATGACGCCATCGCGAGCAAGCTCGCTCCCACAGGATCAGCGCTGTCCTTGTGGGAGCGAGGCTTGCCCGCGAAGAACGATGACTCGGTCTTTCGTCAGGCCAAAAAAAGCGTCCCAATCGGGACGCTTTTTTTATGTACTCGAATCGATTACTTCAGGGTAACCGTACCTTTCATCATCGAGATGTGGCCCGGGAACGAGCAGAAAAAGCCGTAGCTTTCGCCAGCTGCCAGTTTCGATACGTCAAAGGTCACCGAATCGGTTTCGCCAGCACCAATGATTTTGGTGTGGGCAATGATGCGTGTATCACCTTCTTTCAAGTAGTTCTTGTCAATACCGGCAGCCAGGCCGTCGGTTGCGATCGGCTGCATATCAGCAGTTTTGCTCAGCACCCAGTTATGCCCCATGACATTTTTCGGCAGGCTGCCGGAGTGCTTCAATTCCACGGTGAAAGTCTTGCAGCTCTTGTCGATGGCGATGTCCTTGGTATCGAAAGACATCTGGTCAGTGGAGTCGACAGTGACCTTGCATTCGGCAGCCATCAGTTGGCTGCTGGCCAGTGTCAGCAGGGATACCGCAACAAGTTTGGCAAACATGGTGAATCTCCAAGGCAGGGTTAACAAAAGTGCGAATGGACAGAAGACTGCCTGAAAACTTCGCAAGTTCCTATGACCTGAATCAAAAATTGTATACAACTTTCGGGCTATGACACCTATCGAAACAATCTACCAGCCAGACGCCTGGCCCGGCCCTATCATCAGGCCGTCATCCCTCATCTGGAGCGCCTGTCATGTCCTTTAACAGCCTGTTGCGCAGTTTGCTCGCCGCCTATGCCTGCGGCGCCAGCGGCACCTACGAAACACCTGAACGCGAAGTTTAGACCTTGGAGCGCCGCTCGCGTGGCTTTACTCTGTGGCCATCCTGACCGTGGAGTAAGGCATGTCTTTAGCGTCCATTTGTGTATTTTGCGGTGCCAGCACCGGCACCAATCCGGCTTATCGTGAAGCGGCTGTCGCCCTCGGGCGAGCATTGGCCGAGCGCAAGCTGACCCTGGTCTGTGGCGGCGGCGCCGTCGGGCTGATGGGCATCGTCGCCGATGCGGCACTGGCAGTCGGTGGCGAAGTGATCGGGATCATTCCGCAAAGCCTCAAAGACAAGGAAATCGGCCACAGCGGCCTGACGCGTCTGGAAGTGGTCGACGGCATGCATGCGCGAAAGGCGCGGATGGCAGAGCTCAGCGACGCCTTCATTGCGCTGCCCGGTGGACTCGGCACCCTGGAAGAACTGTTCGAAGTCTGGACCTGGGGCCAGCTCGGCTACCACGGCAAACCGCTCGGGTTGCTGGAAGTGAACGGTTTCTACAGCAAATTGACCGGTTTTCTTGATCATATCGTCGGCGAAGGCTTCGTTCGCGAAGCGCACCGTGACATGCTGCAAGTGAGCGAATCGCCGCAAACCCTGATCGATGCGCTGGACGCTTGGCAGCCGACAGTGGTGCCCAAATGGACAGAGCAAAAACCCAGCTAACGGCTCGGTCCCGATACAGGGCAGAATATGCGCCGCTCAACCTCACCTTCGACCCCAGAGGATCGCCCATGGCTAAACCTAATTATTCCTTCGCCAAACGTCAGAGAGACTTGGCCAAGGAGCAGAAGAAAGAGGAAAAGCTTCAGCGCAAGAAAGCTACAGCTGAAGAAGAAGCAGCAGCACTGAACCCGGATGCCGAAGGCGAAGTGGCTACAGACGAAACTGAAGCACCGAAAGATCAGGCGCCCGACGCCTGAGACCCTCAGGGCCCGATGATCTGATCAGGCCCACCGGATCTGTGTCCAGGGTCAGCAGTTCCTTGCTGACCCTCACAGGCCAATTTGAAACACCCCTTCTCAAGAATTGCACATTTCCTTGTGGGAGCGGGCTTGCTCGCGAAAGCGGCGGCACATCCAACATCTATGTGACTGTGTGATCGCTTTCGCGAGCAAGCCCGCTCCCACATTTGATTTCTGTTACTCCAGTGGCATAACCGTCACCCGCACCTCGGGATCATGACTGCCGCCCCCCAGAATCACCCCACGCAACGGCGACACATCGGAAAAATCCCGTCCCCAGGCCAGGGTGATGTGCTCCAGCGCCGGTTGAACATTGTTGGTCGGATCAAAATCCACCCAGCCCAGTACCGGGCAAAACACTGAAACCCAGGCATGCGAGGCATCGGCGCCGATCAGTCGTGGCTGGCCGGGCGGTGGCTGGGTCAGCAGGTACCCGCTGATGTAACGCGCCGCCAGTCCACGGGAACGCACGCAAGCGAGCATCAGGTGCGCGAAGTCCTGACAGACACCGCGCCGACGCTCCAGCACTTCCACCAATGGCGTGGCCACTTGCGTCGCCTCGGCATCGAAGGTGAACTCGCTGAAGATCGTCTCCATCAACGCCTGGACGCCCAGCAACAAAGGTCGCCCCGGTGGAAAACAGCTTTCCGAGAACTCGACAAAGTTGCGTTTCAAATGCACATAGGGCGATTCGAACCGGTAACGGCACGCTTCCAGTAACGCTGTAGAAAGCGGCCGGCTGCTGTAGGTCAGCGCATTGCGGGTTTCTTCCCACGCGGGGGATTGATTGAAATCCAGCGTTGGCCGGGCCAGCACCTCGACCGTAAGCCGGGCGTTGACCAGCAATTCATCGTGCGGCCGCTCAAACGCCAACCGGGTCAGCGGATTGCCAAACACATCCAGCTCATCCCGGCGCGCGGTCGGGTCGGGACTGATCTGCAAGTGCTGCTCGGTGCATCGCTGCCAGGCACAGGCCCGTGGCCACAGGTGTGCGAGTTGCTGGGCCAGGGACACCGGGCTGTCGTAGTGATAATGGGTGTCGTGGAGTATCTGGTAACGGGCGCTCATCAGACGGACACCGTGCGCTGGCTGACATCATCGACATGGGCGAAATGGCGCAAGGCCAGACGATCCGACACTTGCCCGCTGGCATCGGCGATCCCCTGCAGCAAATCGGCCAGACCGTTGATGGCGGCGCGAACGCTGGCTTCGCCGAACAGCGAGTTTTCCAGGCAACCCAGATCGAAACGCGCCAGGCGCTCCACCAGTTGTGGCAGACCCGCTTCGCGAGGCGCGCCGAAATCGTCGTTCAAGCGTTTCAGTGTGCGGGTCACCAGTTTCAACTGGAACAGCACCGCATGAGGGTTTTGCTCGTCGAGCAGCAAAAGGTCGAGCACCGGAATCAACTGCGCCACCGCCAGGTACCGCGAGCGGTAGGTGATGCTGCTGTTGCCCAGTTCCAGCAGCCACTCCAGCCCGGCCTGATCGAAGGCACCGGCACCGCGCAGAAACGCCGCCAGGCTGGCACTGAGAAATTGCAGGCGCTCGATCCGCCGACCGATCATCAGAAAACGCCAGCCTTCATCCCGTGTCATGTCATCCAAGGCAAAACCGGACAGCGCCGCCAGGGACATCACCAAGCGGTTCAGGAAATCCAGCAACTCGCCGAAATCCGGCTCTTCGGTTTCCAGCTCCATGGCTTCACGCTGCAACTCCACCAGCGCCTGCCAGTTTTCCCGCGAGAGCTTGCCGCGCACTTGCGAGGCAGCCCACTGCAAGCGCTGCAGGTTGGAGCGCAGGCTGAAGGGCCAATCATCGCCGAGTAGCGCCGCCAACAGCCGCTCGGGCAACTCACCTTCGTCTGGCAACAGATTCAGTCGCTCGCCGAGGTCGACCGCCGCTTCCAGAGCCTGCGGGTCATCGCCATCGACGTAGCGCGCCAGCATGATCCGCAACAATCGCGCGCTGTCATCACACCGTTCGCAATAGCGGCCGAACCAGAACAGGTTCTCGACCACCCGCGACGGCAGGTACGGATCGCGTCGAACCAGGTCATGCACACCGATTGTGCGCTGGGTTTTCCATTGCTCGCCGCTGGGAGGACGATCCCCCAACACCCAAGTGTCCTTGCTCGCACCGCCGCGCTGCATCGATACCACCTCGGCGTCTGCTTCGGCGGCCACCCGGGTCAAACCGCCGGGCAAAACTCGATAGCCGTCGCGACTGGCCACTGCATACACACGCATTCCGATGGCTCGCGGTTGCAGTTGACCGTCCTCGGCCTGCCAGATCGGCGCCTGGGACAATTGCGCCAATTCTTGCGCAACATAGGCGTAAGGCCGTGCCTGCATGCGCTCAGCCAGAGCCTGGCGCTGTTTTTCACTCAGATCGCGGCCAAATACAGGTGCGAAGCTCTGTGATGGAAACGCGGGTTTGATCAGCAATTCCGGCAGCTTCTCCAACGCCTGGGCCAGTACCGGCGCTTCGCCACACCACCAGGTCGCGATGGACGGCAGGATCAGTTCTTCGCCGAACAGGAATTGATTGATCTTCGGCAGAAAGCCCAGCAACCCCGGCGATTCCAGTACGCCGCTGCCGAGGGCATTCGCCACCAATACGCGCCCCTGCCGCACGGCTTCGAGCAAACCCGGCACACCGAGTGCCGAATCGGTACGCAACTCAAGCGGATCGCAGAAGTCGTCGTCGAGCCGACGCATGATCGCGTGAACCCGGCGCAGGCCACTGAGGGTCTTCAGGTAAACCGTGGCATCGCGCACCGTCAGGTCGCCACCTTCTACCAGCGGATAACCGAGCTGGCGTGCCAGGTACAAATGTTCGAAATAGCTTTCGTTGAAACGCCCCGGTGTCAGCAACACGATCAGCGGCACGTCATCATCGCTTGGCGCCTGACGGGCGAGGGTTTCCTGAAGCGTGCGGAAGAACCCGGCCAGATGCTGCACTTTCAGGTCGCGGTACAACTCGGGAAAGGCCCGGGACACGATGGTGCGGTTTTCCAGCGCATAACCGGCGCCGGAGGGTGCCTGAGTCCGGTCCGCCGTCACCCACCAACGACCGTCCGGCGTGCGCGCCAGATCCACGGCGTACAAATGCAGAAAGGCCCCGTCCGGCGGCGTGATGCCCTGACAGGGCCAGAGAAAATTGTTGTGGCCGAATACCAGTTCAGCCGGCAGCAGCCCTTCGGCAATCAACCGCTGCGGGCCGTAGAGATCAGCTAGCACGGCGTTCAACAGCCGAGCTCGCTGGGCGATCCCGGCCGATAACTGCTGCCATTCATCAGCGGCAATCACATGCGGCAGCAGGTCGAGCTCCCACGGCCGATCCGCGCCCTTGGGGTCGGCGTAGACGTTGTAAGTCACGCCGTTTTCCTGGATCTGCCGGGTCAACAGGGCCTGACGCTGCACCAATTGCGCTGGCGTGCTGCGTTGCAATTGGTCGAACAACCGGCGCCAGTGCGGGCGCACGGCGCCGCTGTCGTCGAGCAGTTCGTGATAAGTGCCCGCCGTCAGCGGGTAGCGGTCTAGCAGGTCAGGCATGGAAAGCTCGGCAGACAGCAAAGAACGGTCAGACTAACGCAGGCTCATGACGCCCGGATAGACGAAAAATCCGAGCGTCGTGTACGGTTTAGAAACGTCGTAAATCGAGCGTCATCGGCAGCTCGTCATTAATTTCCAGAATCGGTATCGGAAGTTTCCCCGGGCTGTGTCCGATGCGGAAGAAACGCGCCATCCGTCGGCTCTCGGCCTCATTGGCATTCACCGGCAAGCTGTCGTAATTGCGCCCGCCCGGATGGGCGACGTGGTACTGACAGCCCCCCAGCGAGCGCTGCATCCAGGTGTCGAGCAAGTCGAACACCAACGGCGCGTGGACCGGAATGGTCGGTTGCAGGCAGTTGGCCGGTTGCCAGGCACGGAAGCGCACGCCAGCGACGAACTCGCCGACGCGTCCGGTCGGCTGCAAGGGCACGGGAACGCCGTTGCAGGTCAGCAAATAGCGCTGCGGTGCCAGACCGGTGAGCTTCACCTGCAAGCGTTCCAGGGACGAATCCACGTAGCGCACCGTGCCGCCGACCGCGCCCTCCTCACCCAGCACATGCCAAGGTTCCAGCGCCTGACGCACTTCCAACTCGATGCCGCTGACCGCGTAATCGCCGACCTTGGGAAAACGAAATTCCAGATGCGCGGCAAACCACTCCGCCCGCACGGGATAACCGGCGGCATTGAGATCGACGATCACATCGGCGAAATCCTGCTCGATAAAGTGTGGCAACAGGAACCGGTCGTGAAGCTCAGTGCCCCAACGGGCCAGTTTCGGCGGCGCATACGGCTCGCGCCAGAACCGCGCCACCAGCGCCCGCAGCAGCAACTGTTGCGCCAGGCTCATGCGCGCATGCGGTGGCATTTCAAAGGCGCGCAATTCGAGCAATCCAAGCCGCCCCGTCGCGCCATCCGGCGAATAGAGCTTGTCGATGCAGAACTCGGCGCGGTGCGTGTTGCCCGTCACGTCGATCAGCAAGTTGCGCAGCAACCGGTCGACCAGCCACGGCGCGCACTCCTCGCCCGGTTCGGGCATCTGGGCGAAGGCGATTTCCAGTTCGTACAAGGCATCGTTGCGCGCTTCATCGACACGCGGCGCCTGGGACGTCGGGCCGATGAACAATCCGGAAAACAGGTAGGACAAGGACGGGTGGTTATGCCAGTAACTGATCAGGCTGCGCAGCAGATCGGGACGGCGCAGAAACGGTGAGTCAGCCGGTGTCGCGCCACCGAGGACGAAATGGTTGCCGCCGCCCGTGCCGGTGTGCCGGCCATCGATCATGAATTTCTCGGTGGTCAGTCGGGTCTGGCGCGCTTCTTCGTAGAGAAACTCGGTGCGCTCGACCAGCTCATCCCACGTAGCGGATGGCTGCACGTTGACCTCGATCACGCCCGGATCGGGAGTAATGCGGAAGTTGCTCAGGCGTGGATCGCTCGGTGGCTCGTAGCCTTCGAGTAACACCGGGCAATGCATTTCCTGGGCCGTGGCCTCGATTGCGGTGACCAGTTCCAGATAGTCCTCGACCCGTTCCAGCGGCGGCATGAACAGGTACAACCGCCCTTCCCGAGCCTCGGCGCAGAACGCGGTGCGGGTCAGCCAATCGGCGGATTCATCGACCTCCAGATCGCGCTCGAGCGCTTCGGCCGGCGTGCCCGGGCTGTTCAACTGCTGAGTGTCCGGAAGCGCGGGGAATTCCTGGTTGGGGTCGTTCGGGTAAATGAACGGATATTCGGCCGCTTTCACCCAAGGCTGTGAAGCCAGCGGCAAGCGATAACCCAGCGGCGAATCCCCCGGCACTAGCCGACAATGCTCGTCACGCAGGTACCAGCGACCGGTTTGCCATTGATCGCCCTTGGCGGTGCGCGCCAGTGGCAGGACCTGGCCGATCACCTTGTCCAGGCCCTGGCTGAAGACTTTACGCAGGCGCGCCCGCTCCAACGGTTCTTCGAGACGTGAATCTTCAGCGCTGACGTTCAGCGGCAACGTGCCTTCGCGCCAGAGGTAATAGAAATTGTCTTCGTAGGCGGGGAAAACAAAACGTGTCGGAATGTTCAGGCGTTCGGCGACACTCGATAGAAAACGCCCGGCCAACTCGCCATCGGCGCCGTAGTCTTGCTGCTCATCGGCAATCAGCGCGCTGTTGTGCCAGATCGGCACGCCATCGCGCCGCCAATAGCAGTTCAGCGACCAGCGCGGCAGTTGCTCGCCGGGGTACCACTTGCCCTGACCGAAATGCACCAGGCCTTTGGGCGCGTAGTGTTTACGCATGCGCTGGAACAATTCGGCAGACAGTCGACGCTTGTCCGGCCCGAGCGCGGCGGTGTTCCACTCGGCACCGTCCGGATCGTCAATGGAAACAAACGTCGGCTCGCCGCCCATGGTCAGGCGCACGTCGCCCTCCAGCAGGTCGGCATCGATCTGCCGCCCCAGCGCCTGAATCGCCAGCCACTGGTCTTCGGTGTAGGGCTTGGTGACCCGGGGCGCTTCCCAGATCCGCTCCACGGACATTTCATGAGTGAATTCGCACTCGCACGGTTCCACCAGGCCACTGATCGGTGCCGCAGAGCCCGGATCGGGGCTGCACGCCAACGGAATGTGTCCTTCACCGGCAAACAGCCCTGACGTCGCGTCCAGGCCGATCCAGCCGGCACCGGGCAAATAGACCTCGCACCAGGCGTGCAGGTCGGTGAAATCCACTTCCGTGCCCGAGGGGCCATCGAGGCTTTTGACGTCGGCGGTCAGCTGAATCAGGTAGCCGGAGACGAAACGCGCCGCCAGCCCGAGGTTGCGCAGCAATTGCACCAGCAGCCACGCCGAGTCACGGCAGGAACCGGAAGCATGTTCAAGGGTGTGCTCGGGTGTCTGCACCCCCGGCTCCATGCGGATCAGGTAGCCGATGTCTTCGCTCAGGCGCTGATTGAGCGCCACCAGGAAATCCACGCTCGGCAGCGGCGTGCGGTCGATGCCGTCCAGATAGGCCTTGAACTTCGGCGTCAGCGGCAGGGTTTCCAGGTACGGCGCCAGTTCCTTGCGCTCGTCCGCGGCGTAGGTGAACGGGATCTTTTCCGCATAGGGCTCGAGGAAGAAGTCGAACGGATTGAACACCGCCATTTCCGCCAGCAGATCGACCTCGATGCGCAGCTCATCGGTTTTCTCCGGGAACACCAACCGCGCCAGGTAATTGCCCTGGGGGTCCTGCTGCCAGTTGATGAAATGCTGCTCGGGGGTGACTTTCAGCGCATAGGACAGAATCCGCGTGCGACTGTGGGCGGCCGGGCGCAGGCGAACGATTTGCGGACCGAGCTCGACGGCGCGGTCGTAGCGGTAATGCGTGACGTGGTGCAATGCGACATGAATCGACACGGCGTGCCTCCTGCGAGCCTTAAGCGTATTGGGAAAGCGCGCAAGACTTATGCCATCCAGCGGCGCTGGCGCTTTCTTCGGTTGCTTGAGGCAGTACAGCACCAAAATCGGGCGATGCGGGAAATTGGTTGGAAGGAGTTGCACGGAAATGTTGCGGCCAGTGGGCTGTCAGCTGAATTTGCTGCGGCTGTACCGGCCTCTTCGCGGGCAAGCCCACTCCCACAGGGATCTGCTGTGAACACAGAATTGGGAGCAACCTCGAACACTGTGGGAGCGGGCTTGCCCGCGAAGAGGCCAGTTGCCCCAACACAGCTTCCGGCCCGTCGCTCCGGTTTTCCGTGGCGCACAACGCAAAACGCCAACCCGAAGGTTGGCGTTCTGTTATCAGCGGTCAGCGTTTAGCGCGGTACAACCGGCTTACGCGCAGGCTTGGGCCCTTTGCCTTTGGCCGCGTCCTTGCGATCCTTGGCCGCCTGCTGGTTGCGGGCGAATGCCGCCGCCTTGGCCTGTTCACGCTTGTCCCACGGATTGCCGCCATCGCTGGCACGCGGTGGCAGGCCGGTGTGCTGGGTCAGGATCTTGGTGGTCTTTTCCCCTGCAACCTTGTGGCTGCCGGCCGGTGTCGAGTTCTTGCGACGGGCGCTCTGGTAGCTGTCGGTCGCCGGTTGATGCAGCGGGATCAACTGGTTCTTGCCCGGCCCGATCAGGTCGGCGCGGCCCATGCGGGTCAGCGCTTCACGCAGCATCGGCCAGCCTTTCGGGTCGTGATAACGCAAGAACGCCTTGTGCAGGCGACGCTGCTCTTCGCTCTTGACGATGGTCACGGCGTCACTCTTGTAAGTGACTTTGCGCAGCGGGTTCTTGCCCGAATGGTACATCGCGGTGGCGGTGGCCATCGGCGACGGGTAGAACGCCTGCACCTGGTCGGCGCGGAAGCCGTTGCCCTTGAGCCACAGGGCCAGGTTCATCATGTCTTCATCGGTGGTGCCCGGGTGAGCGGCGATGAAGTATGGAATCAGGTACTGCTCTTTCCCGGCTTCCTTGGAGTACTTCTCGAACATGCGCTTGAACTTGTCATAGCTGCCGATGCCCGGTTTCATCATCTGGTTGAGCGGACCTTCCTCGGTGTGTTCCGGGGCAATCTTCAGGTAACCACCGACGTGGTGAGTCACCAGCTCTTTGACGTATTCCGGCGACTCGACCGCGAGGTCATAGCGCAGGCCGGACGCGATCAGGATCTTCTTCACACCCGGCAAGGCACGGGCACTGCGATAGAGCTGGATCAGCGACGAGTGATCGGTGTTCAGGTTCGGGCAGATGCCCGGGAACACGCACGACGGCTTGCGGCACGCGGATTCGATTTCCGGGCTCTTGCAGGCAATGCGGTACATGTTCGCGGTCGGGCCGCCGAGGTCGGAAATGACGCCGGTGAAACCTGGGACCTTGTCGCGGATCTCTTCGATTTCGCGAATGATCGACTCTTCGGAACGGTTCTGGATGATCCGGCCTTCGTGCTCGGTGATCGAGCAGAACGTGCAGCCACCGAAGCAGCCACGCATGATGTTCACCGAGAAGCGGATCATGTCGTAGGCCGGGATTTTTTCCTTGCCATACGCCGGGTGCGGAATGCGCGCATAGGGCATGCCGAACACGTAGTCCATTTCTTCAGTGGTCATCGGAATCGGCGGCGGGTTGAACCAGACGTCGACTTCGCCATGCTTCTGCACCAGCGCGCGGGCGTTGCCCGGATTGGTTTCCAGGTGAAGCACGCGGTTGGCGTGAGCGTACAGAACCGCGTCGCCACGGACTTTCTCAACCGAGGGCAGACGAATCACGGTTTTGTCGCGGGTCATTTTCGGGCTGGCCAGGATCTGCACGACCTTTGCTTCTTCCGGATCTTCAACCGGGCCTTTTTCCTGCTCGATGGCGCAAGCCTGGGTGTCCTGGGTGTTCACGTACGGGTTGATGATCTTGTCGACCTTGCCCGGACGGTCGATGCGCGTGGAGTCGACTTCGTACCAGTCTTTCGGCGTGTCACGACGAATGAACGCGGTGCCGCGCACGTCGGTGATGTCTTCGATCTTGTGACCGTACGACAGACGCTGGGCGACTTCGACGATCGCACGCTCGGCGTTGCCGTAGAGCAGGATGTCGGCGCAGGCGTCGATCAGGATCGAGTTGCGCACCCGGTCCTGCCAGTAATCGTAGTGGGCGATGCGGCGCAGGGAAGCTTCGATGCCACCAAGCACGATTGGCACGTGATTGTAGGCTTCCTTGCAGCGCTGGCTGTAAACCAGGCTCGCGCGGTCCGGACGTTTGCCCGCCAGGCCACCGGGGGTGTAGGCGTCGTCGGAACGGATTTTCTTGTCGGCAGTGTAGCGGTTGATCATCGAATCCATGTTGCCGGCCGCGACGCCGAAAAACAGGTTCGGCTCGCCGAGCTTCATGAAGTCGTCTTTGGACTGCCAGTTTGGCTGGGCAATGATCCCGACGCGAAAGCCTTGCGACTCCAGCAGCCGGCCGATGATTGCCATGCCGAACGACGGATGGTCAACGTAGGCATCACCGGTGACGATGATGATGTCGCATGAATCCCAGCCAAGCTGATCCATCTCCTCCCTGCTCATCGGCAGGAATGGCGCTGGACCGAAACATTCGGCCCAGTACTTGGGATAGTCAAATAACGGCTTGGCTGTTTGCATGACGATGACCGGTGTTGAGATGAAAAATCGCGGGCGCGGAATATAGCACAAAAAATAACCAATTCCGACGGCTATGGTCGGAAATTGCGACTAACCCTTGTGGGAGCGGGCTTGCTCGCGAAAGCGATGTGTCAGTTGACAGTGATGTTGTCTGACACGGCGCCTTCGCGAGCAAGCCCGCTCCCACAGGGTTATTCGTCGTCGAAGTTATAGCTGCCCGGCGCGAGGTTTTCGAAGCGGGTGTACTTGCCGATGAACGCCAGCCGCGACGTGCCGATCGGGCCGTTTCGCTGCTTGCCGATGATGATCTCGGCGATGCCTTTATGCTCCGTCTCCGGGTGGTACACCTCATCCCGGTACACGAACATGATCACGTCAGCATCCTGCTCGATCGCTCCGGATTCCCGGAGGTCGGAGTTGATCGGGCGCTTGTTCGGGCGCTGCTCCAGGGAGCGGTTGAGCTGGGACAACGCCACCACCGGGCAGTTGAATTCCTTGGCCAGTGCTTTCAAGGAACGGGAGATTTCGGAAATCTCGTTGGTCCGATTGTCGCCGCCCGACCCCGGGATCTGCATCAATTGCAGGTAGTCGATCATGATCAAGGCAACATCGCCGTGCTCACGCACCAGACGCCGGGTCCGCGCACGCATTTCTGACGGGCTGATACCGGCCGTATCGTCGATGAACAGCTTGCGATCATTCAGCAGATTGACCGCCGACGTCAGGCGCGGCCAATCGTCGTCGTCCAGGCGACCGGCACGGACCTTGGTCTGGTCGATACGGCCCAGGGACGACAACATACGCATGATCAGCGATTCGCCTGGCATCTCGAGCGAGTAAACCAAAACGCACTTGTCACTGCGCAACACGGCGTTTTCCACCAGGTTCATCGCAAAGGTGGTTTTACCCATGGACGGACGGCCGGCGACGATGATCAGGTCAGACGGTTGCAGGCCGCTGGTCATCCCGTCGAGGTCGGTGTAGCCGGTGGACAGGCCGGTGATGGCGTTGTCGGTGTTGAACAAGGTGTCGATGCGGTCGATGGCCTTGGTTAGCAGGTCATTCACGCTCACCGGGCCGCCGGTTTTTGGCCGGGCCTCGGCGATCTGGAAGATCTGCCGTTCGGCTTCGTCGAGAATCTCTTCCGCCGTGCGCCCTTCCGGGTTGAAGGCACTGTCGGCGATTTCGGAAGCAATGCCGATCAGCTGTCGCAAGGTCGCCCGCGCACGGACGATCTGCGCATAGGCTTTGATGTTGGCGACGGACGGCGTGTTTTTCGCCAGTTCACCCAGGTAACCGAGGCCACCGACCTGCGAGGTCTGACCTTCCTTGTCCAATTGCTCGGCAAGGGTCACGACGTCGATGGGGGAGTTCTGGTCGGCGAGCTTGGCGATCGCACGGAAGATCAGACGGTGGTCATGCCGATAGAAATCGCCGTCCGACACTTGATCCAACACGCGTTCCCAGGCGTTGTTGTCCAGCATCAAACCACCGAGCACGGCCTGTTCGGCCTCGATGGAATGCGGCGGCACCTTCAGGGCAGCGGTTTGCAGATCGTATTGCTCAGGAGCGGAGATATCGTTCATGGCCACTTGGAATTAGGAATTTCAGAAAAACAAAAGGCACGACCTGTAAACAGGATCGTGCCCGATGTTAACCGTCTGACGGGCAAGCCGCCAGCCGATCAAGTGCTGCTTAAGCTGCTACCACGACAACGCGTACAGTGGCTTCAACTTCGGCGTGCAGGTGCACGGCTACGTCGAATTCACCTACGTTGCGGATGGTGCCGTTCGGCAGACGAACTTCGCTTTTTGCCACTTCAACGCCAGAGGCGGTCAGTGCATCAGCGATGTCGTGAGTACCGATCGAACCGAACAGCTTGCCTTCGTCACCAGCGGTGGCAGTGATAGTCACTTCCAGCTCAGCCAGTTGGGCGGCACGGCTTTCAGCCGAAGTTTTACGGTCTGCTGCGGCTTTTTCCAGCTCAGCGCGACGCTCTTCGAACGCAGCCAGGTTGGCAGCGGTCGCAGCGGTAGCTTTGCCGTAAGGCAGCAGGTAGTTACGACCGTAACCAGCCTTAACGTTTACTTTGTCACCCAGGTTGCCCAGGTTGGTGACTTTTTCCAGAAGGATCAGTTGCATGTGAAAATCCTCTTAACTTTTAACCTTCACCGTTCGCGCTATCGGCATCTTTCGGTGCCGAACGACCGCGAAAATCAATCAGGCTGTCGACGATGGCCAAGACCACCAGCAACGGATAGATCAGCTGCATGAACAGCAACAGCGTGACGTACAACCCCACCAGCCAGAACCTGGCCAGTCGCTTTTGCGCCACCAGCCCGTGAATCAGGGCCAGCCCGGCGAACACCAGCGGTACGCTGCACAACGGCGTCAACATGGCCATCTGTGGACCGATATTCGGCCCCAGAAGCATGAACGCCAGCAGCAACATCGCTGGTAAAAGCGGGAATCGGATGGCGCGAAACTCGCGACCAAAACCACCCGGGTTGTACAACAACGCCTGCCAGTAGCGCCCGACAATCAGGCTCAGCACACTGACGATTTGCAACAAGGCCGCAATCAGGCCGGTCAGGACCGGTGCAATCAGGGACGCAAAATGCGCTTGCTCGTCTACCGACAACTTCTGGTAGACATCACCGAGTAGCGACGGCATGACTTTTATCAAAGCCTGCGCCAGCATCTCGATTTGGGGAGCAAAAACTGTCCCCAGCACCACTGCAAACACCACTCCCATCGCTATGCTGACCAGCAGCACGCGGTTCCAGGACTCGCTTGCGCGCAAAACCAACGCAAGGCTCGAAGACCCCAGCAGCACCAGAAGTGCCCGTGGGTCATCGGAGTAAAGCCACCAGATCAACGCCGGCAGCAGTCCCAGAGCAAGTACGCCAATGGCGTCCTTCAATCCGCGCCGCAGGAGCACGAGGCATCCAGCGGCAGCACCCAACCAATACAACAACGGCAATATTGCGCATCCAGCCACTACCAGAGTGGCCTGCATACGGCCGCGCATGATGAACTCAGCTAAGGCGCGCATGCATTCAATCCTTTGCTACGTGTCGACTGCCCGGTCTCAGCGGCCGTGGCTGTCGGTGTAGGCCAGCAGGGCCAGGAAGCGGGCGCGCTTGATAGCGGTGGCCAGCTGACGCTGATAACGAGCTTTGGTACCGGTGATGCGGCTTGGAACGATTTTGCCGGTCTCGGATACGTAGGCTTTCAGAGTGTTGAGATCTTTGTAATCGATCTCTTTCACGTCTTCAGCGGTGAAGCGGCAGAATTTACGACGACGGAAGAAACGTGCCATTTGATAGGCTCCTTAAAAGGTCCGTGGATTACTCGTCAGCGTTATCGCTGTTGTCGCTGTCATCACTATCAGCGCTATCAGCGCCTTCGTGCTCAGGACGGTCGCGACGCTCACGGCGCTCACTGCGGTTTTCTTCAGCCTTGAGCATCTCGGATTGGCCGGTAACGGCTTCTTCGCGACGGATGACCAGGTTACGGATCACTGCATCGTTGTAGCGGAAGTTGTCTTCCAGCTCGGCCAGGGCCTTGCCAGTGCACTCAACGTTCAGCATCACGTAGTGAGCCTTGTGAACATTGTTGATTGCGTAGGCCAGTTGACGACGGCCCCAATCTTCCAGACGGTGGATTTTGCCGCCGTCTTCTTCGATCAGCTTGGTGTAACGCTCTACCATGCCGCCGACTTGCTCGCTTTGATCCGGGTGGACCAAAAAGATGATTTCGTAATGACGCATGAATGCTCCTTACGGGTTGTAGCCTGCCGTTCAAAAACGGTCAGACAAGGAGTGAATGACACTTATGGACTTGCTTGCGATAGACACATCAGTGCCTGCCGTCACAGCAAGGGGCGCAATTGTAGAGAAGGGACAGGAGAGGTGCAAGGCAATTGGTGATTATTTGAACAACCACCCGCGCCCCCATATCTGTAAGAGCCGGCTTGCTGGCGATCCAGGCGACGCGGTGTCAGATGAACCGCGGCGCCTGGATCGCCAGCAAGCCGGCTCCTATAGGGGAGTGTCAGGCTTTTTTGGTGGCGGCCTTTACGCTGCGCTGGCGCTGGGCTTCAAACAGGCAAACGCCGGTCGCCACGGACACGTTGAGGCTGCTGACGCTGCCAGTCATCGGCAGATGTACCAGGTAGTCGCAAAGATCGCGAGTCAGGCGACGCATGCCACTGCCTTCCGCACCCATGATCAGGATGGTCGGGCCGGTCATGTCTTGCTGATACAGACTCTGCTCAGCCTCGCCCGCCGTACCGACAACCCACAAGCCACGCTGCTTGAGTTTTTCCAGAGTGCGCGCCAGGTTGGTCACGGCGACCAACGGAATCACTTCCGCCGCACCACAAGCCACCTTCCGTACCGTCGGGGTCAGGGTGGCTGACTTGTCCTTCGGTACGATCACCGCCAGCGCACCGGCCGCATCGGCCGAACGCAGGCAAGCGCCAAGGTTGTGCGGATCGGTCACGCCGTCGAGCACCAGCAACAGTGGTGCGCCTTCGGTGCGATCGAGCAATTCGTCGAGCATCGCCTCGCCCCAGACCTGGCTCGGGCTCACATCCGCCACGACGCCTTGGTGCACGCCCTCAACCCAGGCATCCAGCTCACGGCGCTCAGCCTGGCCGACGGCCACGCGATTTTCCGCAGCCAGGGCGATCAGTGTCTGAACCCGAGGATCACTGCGGCCTTCAGCCAGCCAGATCTGCTTGACGCGTTTCGGGTGGTGACGCAGCAACGCTTCTACAGCGTGCACGCCGTAGATCTTTTCCAAATGACTCATGACTTGGCCTTAGGTTTACGCGCCCCGCCGCTTTTGGCTGGGGCCGAACCCGCTTTCGGCGGGCCTTTACGGTGTTTGCTTGGCTTGCTGCCGGGGGCCTTGTCAGGCGCCGACCGTCCGGTCTTTCCCCCAGACGCCGCTTTACCGCCGCTTTTCGCTTCAGACAGCAACGCCTGTTTCAATTCACGGCTTTTACGCAGTTCGGCATTTTTCGCCGCGGCATCGCTTGGGCGATAGGCCTCGACTGCCTTTTCCTTGGCAGGACGACGACCGGTTTTAGCCGGGGCCGGTTCTGCTGCGGTTTTGGCCGTTGTCTTGGCGGCCGGTTCGGTCTTTTCGGTCCCGCGCTTCTTGCGGCCGATCGGCGCGCTGATGGTTTTTTCAGCCATCTCGAAGTCGATCTTGCGTTCGTCGAGGTCAACGCGCATCACGCGCACTTCAACGGTGTCGCCAAGGCGGAAGCTGCGACCGGTACGCTCACCGGCGAGGCGGTGGTGCACAGGGTCGAAGTGGTAGTAATCACCCGGCAGCGCAGTGACGTGCACCAGGCCTTCGACGTAGATGTCGGTCAGCTCGACGAACAGACCAAAACCGGTCACGGCGGTAATCACACCCGGGAACGACTCGCCCACACGGTCTTTCATGAACTCGCACTTGAGCCAGTTCACCACGTCGCGAGTGGCTTCGTCGGCACGGCGCTCGCTCATCGAGCATTGCTCGCCGAGCTGCTCCAGCGCCGCTTCGTCGTATGGATAGATGCGCGCTTTCGGGATGGTCATCGCGCCGGCACGACGAACGTGCGGCGTGTCCTGCTTGGAATGGATGACGCTGCGGATCGCCCGGTGCGTGAGCAAGTCCGGGTAACGGCGGATCGGCGAGGTGAAGTGGGTATAGGCTTCGTAATTCAGGCCGAAGTGGCCCTGGTTATCAGCGCTGTACACCGCTTGGCTCAACGAACGCAGCATGACGGTCTGGATCAGGTGGAAATCCGGACGATCCTTGATGCTGGCCAGCAAGGCCTGGTAATCCTTCGGCGACGGGCCGTCCTTGCCTTTGTGCAGGGACAGGCCGAGCTCGCCAAGGAAGGCGCGCAGTTTTTCCAGACGCTCCGGTGGCGGGCCGTTGTGAACGCGATACAGCGCAGGGATTTCGTGCTTTTTCAGGAATTCAGCGGTGGCCACGTTGGCCGCCAGCATGCATTCCTCGATCAGCTTGTGCGCATCGTTGCGAACGGTCGGACGGATTTCGGCAATCTTGCGCTCGGTCCCGAAGATGATCCGGGTTTCTTGCGTTTCGAAATCGATCGCGCCACGCACGTGACGGGCGCCGAGCAGCACTTTGTACAGTGCGTAAAGCTGCTTGAGGTGTGGCAGAACGTCGGTGTACTCGCCGCGAAGCTGACGTGCTTCGGTGAGTTTCGGCGTTTCCAGCATCGCGCTGACTTTGTTGTAGGTCAGGCGAGCGTGGGAGTGAATGACCGCTTCGTAGAAGCAGTAGTCGGTCATCTCGCCGGTTTTGGAGATGGTCATCTCGCAAACCATGGCCAGGCGATCGACGTGCGGGTTCAGCGAGCACAGGCCGTTGGAGAGCTGCTCCGGCAGCATCGGCACGACGCGCTCGGGGAAGTACACCGAGTTGCCGCGAACCTGGGATTCGTTGTCCAGGGCCGAACCAATCTTCACGTAGCTGGAGACGTCGGCGATCGCCACGTACAACTTCCAGCCGCCGGAGAACAGTCGCAGCTTGCCCGGCTTGGCTTCGCAGTAAACGGCGTCATCGAAATCGCGCGCGTCTTCACCGTCGATGGTCACGAACGGCAGATGACGCAGGTCGACGCGCTTCTCTTTGTCTTTCTCTTCGACTTCAGGCTTGAGCTTGGCGGCTTCTTTCAAGACCGCTTCAGGCCAGACGTGCGGGATATCGTACGCGCGCAGGGCGACATCGATTTCCATGCCCGGCGCCATGTAGTTGCCCACGACTTCGACCACGTCGCCTTGCGGCTGGAAGCGTGGCGTCGGCCAGTGGGTGATCTTCACTTCCACGAACTGACCAATCTGCGCGTTGGCGTTACGACCCGGGGTGACCAGCACTTCTTGCTGGATCTTCGGATTGTCCGCCACCACGAAGCCGATACCGCCTTCTTCGAAGTAGCGACCGACGATGGTCTCGTGGGCACGGGACACCACTTCGACGATCATGCCTTCGCGGCGACCGCGACGGTCGAGGCCGGACACACGGGCCAGGGCACGGTCACCATCGAACACCAGACGCATTTGCGCCGGGCTCATGAACAGGTCGTCGCTGCCGTCGTCCGGGACCAGGAAGCCGAAGCCGTCACGGTGACCGCTGATGCGGCCGAGGATCAGGTCGAGCTTGTCCACCGGCGCATAGGTGCCGCGACGGGTATAGATGAGTTGAGCATCGCGCTCCATGGCGCGCAGGCGACGACGCAGGGCTTCGATCTGGTCTTCTGTGGTCAGACCAAACTCTTCCACCAACTGCTCGCGGTTAGCAGGCGAACCCCGATCAGCAAGGTGCTGAAGGATCAGTTCGCGGCTAGGAATAGGGTTGTCATATTTTTCCGCTTCACGAGCGGCCTCGGGATCGAGGGACTGCCAATCGGCCATTAGAGAGTTTTCACCTTGTCTATATGCGGGTTAGTTTGGCATAGGCGTAATGAAACGGGAAATTTCAGACTGCGACAGCCCATCTAAAGCCTTATATCGACAGCGCAAAGCTGATTTAAATGCCGTCGGTAAAATTTTCCAGGTTTTTTTGATGCCAGGGGTTTACAGTTAAAAAGACGCTCCGTATAGTGCGCGCCATCGACGACGCACTAGCGTTGCCGATACTGCCCAGATGGTGAAATTGGTAGACACGCCAGCTTCAGGTGCTGGTGACCGCAAGGTCGTGGAAGTTCGAGTCTTCTTCTGGGCACCAATTCAAATTCAAGTTCACAATCTTGAATTTCACAGAAACCCGCGAAAGCGGGTTTTTGCGTTTCTGGCGTTCAGAAAATCAAAGCCACACACCCTACCCGCAAACTCATGGAACCTGTAGCAGCTGCTCTAGCAAGGCCTCACCCGAACCGCAAGGCGCACTTGAGAAACAATATCGTTTATCATTGTTTCAAGTTTTTGCAATGCGACAGAGAGGAACCCTGCGAATGATGTTTCGAAATACCCTGCGCCGAGGCCTGACCTTCACCCTGCTCGGCCTGGCTCTCGCCACTCCCCTCACCCAGGCTGCTGATCCAGTTTCCCTGACCCTCTACAACGGCCAACACAAGGAAGTCGGCGACGCCATCGCCAAAGCCTTCCAGGCCAAGACCGGCATTCACGTCAACGTGCGCAAAGGCAGCAGTAACCAGCTCGCCAGCCAGGTCGTCGAAGAAGGCGAACGCTCCCCTGCCGATGTGATCTACACCGAAGAATCGCCACCGCTGAACAAGCTCGGCGAACAAGGCCTACTGGCCCAGACCGACGCCGCCACCCTTGCCGTTCTGCCAAAAGACTACGTCGCGGGCAATGGCACCTGGATCGGCATTACCGCCCGGGTCCGTGTGGTCGCCTTCAACCCGAAACTGATCGATGAAAAAGACCTGCCCAAGTCGGTGATGGAATTCTCCGATCCGAAATGGCAAGGCAAGGTCGGTTTCGTACCCACCAGCGGCGCGTTCCAGGAACAGGCCGTGGCAATCATCAAAGTCCACGGCATGGATGCGGCCGAAGAATGGCTGACCGGCCTGCGCGCGTTTGGCAAAACTTACAGCAACAACATGGTGGCGCTGAAGGCGGTGGAAAACGGTGAAGTCGCCACCGTATTGGTGAACAACTATTACTGGTTCGCCTTGCAGCGCGAAAAAGGCCAGCTCGATTCGAAACTGCATTACTTCACCGGCGGCGATGTCGGCGGGCTGATCACCGTTTCCAGCGCTGCCGTGTTGAAATCCAGCAAACATCCAAAAGAAGCCCAGCAATTCCTTGCCTACATGGCCAGCGAAGAAGGTCAGCGCGTGATCACTCAGACCACCGCCGAATACCCGCTGCACAAAGGCATGGCATCGGATCGCGGTCTCAAGCCGTTCAGCGAACTGGAGGCACCGAAAGTCACCCCGGCCGACCTCGGCAATGCCGAAGAAGCCCTGGACCTGGAACGTGACGTTGGCCTGAACTGATGAGCGCATCGTTATCCGCCCCCGCCTCGCGCGGGGGTTACGTGCCACGGCGCAAGCGGCCGTCGATCTGGCTGCTGCTGCCGGTTTTGCTGCTGGTGGTGCTCAGCCTTTTACCGCTGGTGTATGTCGGACTCAAGACCTGGCAGGCCGGCTGGGCCGAGGCGCTGCATTTGCTGTGGCGGCCTTATGTGTTCGGGCTGCTGCGCAATACGTTGGCGCTGATGATCGGTGTGACGGTTGCTTGCGGCGTGATCGGCTTATCCCTTGCCTGGCTGCTGGAACGCAGCAATCTGCCGGGACGGCGTTTGTGGGGCGTGATCCTGTGCTTGCCGTTCGCCGTGCCGGCGTTCGTCAGCAGTTTTACCTGGGTATCCCTGAGCGCGCATTTCGAAGGCTTGGGCGGGGCGATCCTGGTGATGACCCTGTCGAAGTACCCGCTGATCTTTCTGCCCGTCGCAGCGACCCTGCGCAATCTCGATCCCTCCCTGGAAGAATCTGCCCGCACCCTGGGACAGAATCGCTGGGGCGTATTCTTCAGGATTACCCTCCCCCTGCTGTGGCCATCCCTGCTTGCCGGCTCGCTGTTGATTGCCCTGCACATGCTGGTGGAGTTCGGCGCCCTGTCGATCATCGGCCTGCAAACCTTTACCACCGCGATCTATCAGCAGTTCGAACTGGAATTCAGCAACGCCAACGCGGCGATGCTGTCGGCGGTGCTTCTGGCGCTTTGCCTGGTGTTGTTGTGGCTTGAGTTGCGAGTACGCGGCAAAGGCCGGCACGTGCGCACCGGCCAAGGCGCAGCGCGGCAGGCAGAACAGGTTCGACTGGGGCCGTGGACGGTCGCTGGACAGGTTTACTGCCTGGTATTGGCGATCATCGGCAGCGGCATTCCGCTGGGGATGCTGGCGTACTGGCTGGCGGTAGGTTCGTCGGCGGCATTCCCGGTGGCCGCGATCAGTGAGGCGCTGCTGTCGTCCTTGGCGTTGTCGCTGGGTGGCGCCGCGTTGTGCCTGGTGCTGGCGGTACCGGTGGGACTGCTGGTGGTGCGTCATAAAGGCCGGCTCGCGATCTGGGCCGAGCGCTTGCCGTATCTGTTGCACGCACTGCCAGGCTTGGTGATTGCGCTGACGCTGGTGTATTTCGCCCTGCACTACGTGCCGGTGCTGTACCAGACTTCGGCACTGCTGCTGATCGCTTATGCGTTGCTGTTTTTGCCCTTGGCGCAGGCGCCGATTCGCACGGCGCTGAACAAGGCGGCGCCGCAACTGGAAGAGGCGGCACGCACGCTGGGGGCGTCGTCTTTCAGTGCGTTTTGTCGGGTGACGCTGCCGATCATTTTCCCGGCGCTGGGGGCGGCGTTTGCGTTGGTATTTCTGGATGCGATGAAGGAACTGACGGCGACGTTGCTGTTGAGTCCGACCGGGCTCAATACGCTGGCGACGGAGGTTTGGGCACATACCGCGAATGTGGAGTTTGCGGCGGCGGCGCCTTATGCGGCGTTGTTGATTCTGGTGTCGGGGTTGCCGGTCTATCTTCTTACGACGCGGATGTATCTGAGTCGCTGAAGCCGCTATTGCGGGCAAGCCCGCTCCCACAATGTTCTTCAGTGAACACACAATGTGTGTGCGACAGAAATCCCTGTGGGAGCGGGCTTGCCCGCGATAGCGTCAGCCCGATCAATACAAATTTAAGCCCGGAACTGCCCCAGGCTCGCCTTCAGTTGCGCCGCCAACCCATCCAGCACCTTGCCGCTGGCCGTGGTTTCGACCACTGCCTGAGCCGCTTTCTCAGCCTGTGCATGAATGGTCTCGACCCGACCCCGCACGGCCTGCGCACCTTGCGCCTGATGCGCCGCTGCTTGCGTCGCCAGCCCAATCGCCGCATGCACCTGCTCGACCGATGCCTGCACCGACTGCTGCAGCCTTGCGCTGTCACGCAATACCAGCAAACCTTCATTGGCCTGACGCCCGGCCTGGCCGATCGCTGCCACCGCTTCACGCGCACCTTGCTGCAAGGCCACGATGTGCGCCTGGATGTCGCCGGTGGAACTTTGGGTCTTGCTCGCCAACGCCCGGACTTCGTCCGCCACCACCGCAAAGCCACGACCGGTTTCGCCGGCACGCGCCGCTTCGATGGCGGCGTTCAGTGCCAGCAGGTTGGTTTGCTCGGCGATCCCGTGAATAACGGTCAGCACCACTTCAATCTGCTCACTCTGTTGCGCCAGACGCTCGATGACTTTCGCCCCGGTATCGACCTGCCCGGCCAACGCCTCGATCAGGCTGCCGACCTTGGCCGAAGTCCGAGTGTTTTCATCGGTGGCAGAACGAATGTCCACCACTTGCTGCAGCGCAGCCTGCATGGCGTGGCTTTCCGATTGGGCTTCATCCGCCATTTGCGACAACGCCCGCAGACTCTCGGCCACTTCATCTCGCTGCATGCCCGCCGCCGCATCGGCTCCGGCATTGCGCAGTGTCATGGCGCCGATTTCCACACCGGTGCGCTGGGCCACATCGCCGGCTTCGCGCACGATCGGCTGCAACTTATCCACAAAGCGATTGACCGCCGAGGCCATGTCGCCAATTTCGTCCTTGCTGTTGATCTGCACGCGCTTGGTCAGATCGCCCTCGCCCGCTGCCAGGTCATCCATGGCGGCGATGAGCATTTTCAAGCGATTGACCACGCGACGGCCCAGCACCACCGCGAGCAACAGCAGCACACCGCAACCGACCAGCGCCAGGAACATCCCGATGCGCCAGCGCAATGTCGACGCCGCTTCCTGCACAGTGCTGGTGGTGTTGGCTTTCATTTCAGAAGCCGTGGCCTGCGCAGACGTCAGGCGCGCACGCATCGCCGTGGCACTGTCGGCGGCTGCGCCTTTGAGGCTGTCGCCAACCAGTTGATCACCGCTGGCAATCAGCGCCGCAAAACGTTTATCCAGGGCCGCCAGATCGGTTTCCACCGACGCGGTCGAGACGCCCATCAAGACCTTGCCGATTTCTACGCCATTCGGGTTGATCGAGGCTTCGAGGTAGTAGACCGACGGATCGTTCTTCGCCGCGTCCAGCACCTTGTCCAGCGCACGCTCGCCCTGGCCCTTCTCCAGCAGCGCCTTGTTGATCGGATTTTCGCGGTTGAGGTAGCGCGTCAGGTGCTGACCCGTCGCGTCGTCATACACCACGAACAACACGTTGGGATTGCGCTGGGCCCGACGGGCAAATTCGGACAGGGTTGGAACGTCGCTGTCCCACATGGCACGTGGGGCGACCGAGGCCAGCAGTTGTGCCATGTCGTTGGCCGAATCCTTGAGATCCTTTTCCAACGTTGCACGCAATTGCACCTGCTCGTCTTTCAATCGCGTAGACAAGCCGGCAGTGAGTCGCTGACGGGTGCTGGTGGAGAGATTGTCCAGGCTCGACGTGACTTCACGCCCGGCCTGCTCGAGTTCGCCAGACAGTTTTTGACTGTCCGCCCCAAGACGCACGCCGAGATCGGCTTCAAGCGCAGTCACTGTGCTCCGAGTCAGGGCAACAGCCACCAGCACCTGCACCAAAAGGGCGATACCAAGGGTAACGAACACTGGCCGCAACAAACGGCTTTGTAACAATGAGAGAACGGCCGACACTTGGAATCCCTCTGCTTTGGCGCCATTAAATTGATGGCGCGCTGGAAGCGATGCTTTTATTCAACATCACAGCAAAGGTCATGCCGTCCGGCAGGCACAAACGACAAAGGGTCCAATCAAGGACCCTTTGCTTTCTACATCAACGACTTATTAAGCGAACGGGTGACGCAAAACGATGGTTTCGTTGCGGTCCGGGCCCGTCGAAATAATGTCAATCGGCGCACCGACCAACTCTTCGACGCGCTTGATGTAGTTGCGAGCAGCTTGCGGCAGCTCTTCCAGCGTCTTGGCACCGACGGTGGATTCGGTCCAGCCTGGCATCTCTTCGTACACCGGCTCCAGGCCGATGTAGCTGTCGGCGTCAGTCGGTGCGTCGATCACTGCACCATCCTGGTTCTTGTAGCCAACACAGATGTTGATGGTTTCCAGACCGTCCAGCACGTCCAGCTTGGTCAGGCACAGGCCCGAGATGCTGTTGACGTCGATAGCGCGACGCAGGATGACGGCATCGAACCAGCCGCAACGACGGGCACGGCCGGTGGTAGCGCCGAACTCGTGGCCGCGCTTGGCCAGGAATGCACCAACATCGTCGAACAGCTCAGTCGGGAACGGACCCGAACCGACGCGAGTGGTGTACGCCTTGGTGATGCCCAGGATGTAATCCAGGTACATCGGGCCAAAACCCGAACCGGTAGCGATGCCGCCCGCGGTGGTGTTGGAGCTGGTGACGTACGGGTAGGTACCGTGGTCGATGTCCAGCAGGGAGCCTTGGGCGCCTTCGAACATGATGTCTTTGCCAGCGCGACGCAGTTCGTGCAGCTCGGCGGTGACGTCGAGCATCATCGGCTTCAGCAGCTCGGCGTATTCCATGCACTCGTCGAGAGTCTTCTGGAAGTCGATGGCCGGTTCTTTGTAGTAATTGACCAGCACGAAGTTGTGGTAATCCAGCAACTCGCCCAGCTTGGCGGCGAAACGCTCACGGTGGAACAAGTCACCGATGCGCAGACCGCGACGTGCAACCTTGTCTTCGTAAGCCGGGCCGATGCCGCGACCGGTGGTACCGATCTTCAGCTCGCCACGGGCCTTTTCACGGGCCTGGTCCAGCGCTACGTGGTAGGACAGGATCAGCGGGCAGGACGGGCTGATACGCAGGCGCTCACGCACCGGTACGCCTTTCTCTTCCAACTTGATGATTTCCCGCAGCAGAGCGTCGGGTGCAACCACCACACCGTTGCCGATCAGGCACTGCACGCCTTCGCGCAATACGCCCGACGGAATCAGGTGCAAGACGGTTTTTTCGCCGTCGATCACCAAGGTGTGACCCGCGTTGTGGCCACCCTGATAGCGCACTACGGCGGCAGCATGTTCGGTCAGCAGATCAACGATCTTGCCTTTGCCCTCATCACCCCATTGGGTGCCCAGGACTACGACATTCTTACCCATAACACTTGTCCTCATTCGCGCAAACTTGGTGCCGGCCGCAGCCGACAGGAAAACTCAAGAAGCCAGTGGCGATACTTGCCAAAGCCCGTTCTGCTGAATCAATTGCCGGTCGCAGTCCGCTTCACGGGCGGCGGCCAAAGGTTGTCCAGGCAACGCCTGAACGACACGCTGACCCTCACTGCGCAACTGGCAAACCTGCTGCCAGAGTGCCGCATCCGTACTGTCAGGCATCCAGATACCGCCAGACGGTAGCTCGATCTCAGCACGCCCCAGGGTCACCAGGGTTTTCAAATCGGTGGAGAAGCCGGTTGCCGGACGCGCGCGACCGAAGTCGGCGCCGATGTCGTCGTAACGACCGCCCTGGGCAATGGACTGGCCAACGCCCGGTACGAACACCGCGAACACCACACCGGTGTGGTAGTGGTAGCCACGCAACTCGCCCAGGTCGAAGTAAAGCGGCAGTTCCGGGAAACGCGTGGACAGACGCTCGGCAATCGCCAGCAAATCGTCCAGCGCCGCCAGAACCGGCGTCGGCGCATGCGCAAGACGCTCGCGGGCAGCGCTCAATACTTCACGGCCGCCACACAGATCGACCAACGCACGCAGCATGCCCGACAGATCGGCAGGCAAGCCTTCGGTCAAAGTAATGACCTCGTCGATGGCCTTGCGTTGCAATGCATCGAACAACTGTTGTTCAACTTCACCGGACAGACCGGCCGCACGGGCCAGGCCGCGGTAGATGCCGACATGACCGAGGTCCATGTGCACATCCGGCACATCGGCCAGTTGCAGCATGGCCAGCATCAGGCTGATGACTTCCACGTCGCTGCTCGGGCTGGCATCGCCGTACAACTCGGCGCCCAGCTGGATCGGGCTGCGTGAGGACGACAGGGCGCGCGGCTGGGCATGCAGCACGCTGCCGGCATAGCACAGACGGCTCGGGCCTTCGCGACGCAGGGTGTGCGCATCGATGCGCGCCACTTGCGGCGTGATGTCGGCACGGAAACCCATCTGCCGGCCCGATTGCGGGTCGATGACCTTGAAGGTACGCAGATCGAGGTCTGAGCCCGCGCCGGTCAGCAGGGATTCCAGGTACTCGATATGGGGAGTCACGACAAACTCGTAACCCCAGCTCTGGAACAGATCCAACACCTGACGACGCGCGACTTCAATGCGCGCCGCCTCTGGTGGCAGTACTTCTTCGATGCCATCTGGCAGCAGCCAGCGGTCTACCGTTGCCATTACGCCATTCCCCTATGATCCGGGCGGCCAGCCGTTGGGCGAGCCTTGAGTGAAGCAGAAAATGATCGGCTTATGTGCAAACCACGCGCATAAACAACGTGGCGAAAAGCCTGAAACCGGCTTCGCCAACCACTTTCCTCGAAAAACCTGTCGAGTCATTCAACTCGGGCGCCCGCTTAAAAACAGCAATCAAACGTGCAGACGCAAAAAAGCCGGGAATTTCCCGGCTGCCGCATCATACACACGTTTTCCCAAAGGATCACCCCGCCCGAGGCTTTAGCCGCCAGGCGGGGGATGATTCAGGTCAACGTCGTATCAAGGCTTGGCTTTTTCCAGGTAACGGAAGAAGTCGCTGCTTGGGTCCAGGACCATGACGTCGGATTTGTTCGCGAAGCTTTCACGGTAGGCGCGCAGGCTACGGTAGAAACCGTAGAACTCCTGATCCTGGCCGTAGGCCTTGGAGTAGATCGCAGCAGCCTGGGCATCACCGTCACCGCGAACCTCTTCAGATTCACGATAGGCTTCAGCCAGCAGCACGCGGCGTTGACGATCGGCGTCGGCACGGATGCCTTCTGCCAGCTCGTTACCCTTGGCGCGGTGCTCGCGAGCTTCACGCTCACGCTCGGAGCTCATACGCTCGAACACACTGCGGTTCACTTCTTTCGGCAGATCGATGGCCTTGACCCGGACATCGACCACTTCGATACCCAGCTCTTTTTCCGCCATCTTGTTCAGCGAGGCGGTGATGTCGGACATCAGCGCATCACGTTCACCGGAAACCACTTCGTGCAGCGTGCGCTTACCGAACTGGTCACGCAGGCCCGATTCCAGACGACGGGACAGACGCTCGTCGGCAATCTGCTTGAGGCCGGAGGTTGCGGTGTAGTAACGCTCAGCGTCCTTCACGCGCCACTTGGCGTAGGCATCGACCATCACGGCTTTCTTTTCCAGCGTCAGGAAGCGTTGCGTCGGTGCATCCAGCGTCATCAGGCGTGCGTCGAATTTGCGCACCTGGTTAACGTAAGGCACTTTCACATGCAGGCCCGGCTGAACATCGGCCTGGACCACACGACCGAACTGCAGCAGCACCGCACGCTCGGTCTGAGCCACGATGTAGAAGCAGTTCCAGGCAGCGATGGCCACGACGACGCCGACAATAAGGGCGATCAGCGATTTATTGCTCATCAGCGACTCTCCCTGGTACGTGCTTGCTGTTGCTGCAGATCAGCTGCCGCACGCGCATTCGCTTCATTGCTGGTGGCTGCCGCACCGGTCACCGGAGTGCTGGTGTTGCGACCACTTTCGACCATCTTGTCCAGCGGCAAGTACAGCAGATTGCTCTGGCCATTCTTGTTGCCGGTCACGAGCACCTTGCTGGTGTTGGTGAAGACTTCCTGCATGGTGTCCAGGTACAGACGCTCACGGGTCACTTCAGGGGCCTTGCGGTACTCGCTCACCAGTTTGGTGAAGCGATCAGCCTCACCCTTGGCGCGCGAGACGGTTTCGTCACGGTAGCCGTTGGCATCCTCGAGAATACGCTGGGCCTGACCACGGGCTTCCGGCACGACGCCGTTGGCGTAGGTTTCAGCCTGGTTGCGCGAACGCTGCTCGTCTTCACGGGCACGGATCACGTCATCGAAGGCTTCCTGCACTTCACGCGGTGCCGCTGCGCTCTGTACGTTGACCTGAGTGACGGTAATACCGGTGCGATAGGTATCCATGAAGCGTTGCAGACGCTCCTTGATCTCGCTGGCCATCAACTCACGACCTTCGGTCAGCACCTGGTCCATCGCGGTGGAACCCACCACATGGCGCAAGGCACTTTCGGTCGCGTGCTGCAGGCTGATTTCCGGCTGATCGACGCTCAGCACGAAGTCCTGCAGGTTGCTGATCTTGTACTGCACGGTCAGCGGCACTTCGACGATGTTCTCGTCTTCAGTGAGCATTTGACCCTGCTTGGTATAGGCACGCTCACGCGTGACGTTTTCCAGGTACTTGCGATCGATCGGCGGGAAATAGATGTTCAGGCCCGGTCCGACGGTTTCGTAGTACTTGCCGAAGCGCAGCACCACGGCTTGCTCCTGCTCGTCGACTACGTAGACCGCGCTGTACAGCCACACGGCCGCCAACACGACCAGGCCGATGCCGAGCAGGCCGCCGAAGCCGCCACTCTTGCCCGAACCACCGCCGTCATCACCGCGTTTCTTACCACCACCGAACAACCCGTTCAGGCTTTCCTGCAGCTTTCGGAAGGCCTCGTCGAGATCCGGTGGTCCCTTGCGGTCGCCGTTATTGCGGCGCTTGCCACCCCAAGGATCCTGATTATTCGAGTTGCCACCCGGCTCATTCCAAGCCATAGCGCTCTCCATCTGATAAAGCAAAGACGCACCCACGGCGCGCCGACCAATGCTACAGAATGCCTGTCACCACGGCACAACCGCTTTCTCAGGCTTTTATTGCAAAGTGTGTTGCTCGATGAACTCCGTCGGCACTACGCCTTCACGGCTGACCAGCCGATTGAGCTCCGAACGCGGCAATCGAACGGCCAGCAAGCTGACACCTTCTTCGTCGTGTTCTTCTTTCTGCACCGCTCCGAGTTCGAAGAATTGCGCACGCAGTCGAGCGAATCGCTGCGGTAAGCGCAAGGTACCGATAAACAACTCACTGCCGAGCAACTCGGCAATGGCTTGCTCAAGCAATTCCAGACCAGTGCCATCACGCGCCGACAGCCAGACCCGCTGGGGCTTGCCGTTTTCGTCGCGCTGAATTTGTGGCTCAACGCCTTCAAGCAAATCGAGTTTGTTATAGACCTCGAGGATCGGCAAGTCCTGGGCACCAATCTCGCCCAACACCACCATCACCTGCTCGATCTGCAACATGCGATCCGGTTCGGCCGCATCGATCACGTGCAACAGCAGGTCCGAGTTGCTCGACTCTTCGAGGGTAGACCGAAATGCCTCGACCAGCTTGTGGGGCAAGTGGCGAATGAAACCCACCGTGTCTGCCAGGACAATCGGCCCCAGGTCGTCCAGTTCCAGACGGCGCAAGGTCGGGTCCAGCGTGGCAAACAACTGGTCAGCCGCGTACACGTCGGATTTCGTCACATTATTGAAGAGCGTGGATTTACCGGCGTTGGTATACCCCACCAAAGACACGGTAGGGATATCCGCACGCATACGGCCACGTCGCGACTGTTCGCGCTGGCTGCGCACTTTCTCCAGCCGGCCCTTGATCTGTCGCAGGCGAACCCGCAGCAAACGGCGGTCGGTCTCAAGCTGGGTTTCACCCGGGCCACGCATGCCGATACCGCCACCTTGACGCTCAAGGTGAGTCCAGCCACGAACCAGCCGGGTGCTCATGTGGTCAAGCTGGGCCAGTTCTACCTGGAGCTTGCCTTCATGGGTACGGGCGCGCTGGGCGAAAATATCGAGAATCAGACCGGTGCGGTCGATCACGCGACACTCGAAAACACGTTCGAGGTTACGTTCCTGACTGGGCGTGAGGATGTGATTGAAGATCACCAGATCTGCCTTCTCGGCATGGACCAGGTCGCGAAGTTCCTCGACCTTGCCGCTGCCAATCAGGAATTTGGCGGTTGGCCGATGACGCGGCACGTTAAAAAACGCAACGGTCTCGGCGCCGGCCGAATTAGCCAACTCCTGAAACTCCTGCGGATCTTCGCGCGCCTCAGGGTCCTGTCCATCCAAGTGAACGAGGATCACTCGCTCACCACCACCGTGGCGCTCAAAGAACAAAGGAGACTCCTATCAGGCGTTACCTGGCTCAGCGTCACCTGCTTCGGATTCGGTTGCGCTAGGCAGACGAATTGGACGAACCGGCACCACTGTAGAGATAGCGTGTTTGTAAACCATCTGGCTGACGGTGTTCTTCAGCAGGATAACGAACTGGTCGAAAGACTCGATCGTGCCTTGCAGTTTGATCCCGTTCACCAGGTAGATGGACACCCCAACTTTCTCTTTACGTAAAGTATTCAAGTAAGGGTCTTGTAGCGAATGCCCTTTTGACATGTGCCGCACTCCTTTAAGGATTCAATATAAAAAATAGGTAAACAGATGGCTTGTGGCCGTCACACCCCCAAGGATAGACGGCAATTGCAAGGACTCAGCTCAATATGGAGATGGTCCCCAGGTATTTCAAGGCGCGCGGCAGATTGTCGCAATCCAGGCTGTCCAACCAGTGTAAATCAGCCCAGCTGCGCAGCCAGGTGAACTGACGCTTTGCCAATTGGCGCGTGGCAATGATTCCACGCTCCTGCATCTCGGCTTGGGTCAGCTTGCCATCCAGGTAGTCCCAGACTTGTCGGTAGCCTACCGCACGTATAGACGGCAACCCGGAATGCAGGTCACTTCGCTTACGCAGGGCTACGACCTCGTCAATGAATCCCTGTTCCAACATAACTGTGAATCTTTGTTTAATTCGCTCGTGCAATACCTGGCGATTTGCCGGAGCAATGGCCAAGTTCGCGACAGTATAGGGCAATTGTTGCAGTCCCGAAGCGGCTGCTTCAGTACTTTGCGCACTTTGTCTCAGTCGCAGCTCGGTCATGCTCTGACCGCTGACGCGATAAACTTCCAGCGCTCGACTGAGTCGCTGCGGATCGTTCGGATGAATTCGCGCTGCCGAAACCGGATCAACGAGCGCCAATTGTTCGTGCAGGGCTTGCCAGCCAAGGCGTGCAGCCTCTTCTTCGATCTGCGCGCGGACCTCGGGATCGGCCGCCGGCATTTCTGCCAGTCCTTCGACCAAAGCCTTGTAGTAGAGCATCGTGCCGCCTACAAGCAGCGGAATTTTGCCTCGCGAAGTGATCTCGGCCATCGCCTCAAGCGCATCACGGCGAAAATCCGCCGCCGAATAGCTCTCGGCCGGGTCAAGGATATCGATCAAAAGGTGCGGGAATTCCGCCAGCGTTTCTTTCGAAGGCTTGGCGGTGCCGATATCCATACCGCGATAGACCAGCGCCGAATCGACACTGATCAGCTCGCAAGGCAGGACCTTGGTGAGCTCGATGGCCAGATCAGTCTTGCCCGCTGCGGTCGGGCCCATCAGGAAAATCGCAGGTGGGAGCTGGCTCATCAACGACCGCGCAAGAACAGTTTGTCCAGATCGTCCAGGCCCAATTGGGTCCAGGTCGGTCGGCCATGATTGCATTGACCGCTGCGCTCGGTGTTTTCCATGTCCCGCAGCAGACCGTTCATTTCCGGCAGCGCCAGACGCCGGTTTGCCCGAATCGCGCCGTGGCAGGCCATGGTGCCAAGCAGTTCGTTGAGGTGCGCCTGGATACGGTCACTGGTGCCGTATTCCATCAGGTCTGCCAGCACGTCACTCACCAATCGATTGGCTTCGGCTTGCTTGAGCAAGGCCGGAATCTGCCGGATCGCCAGTGTTTCCGGGCCGAGTCGCTGCAGCTCAAAGCCCAGGCGCTGGAACCACGCGACGTTTTCTTCGGCACAATCGCCTTCGCGCTCGCTCACCGCCAACGATTCCGGCACCAACAGCGGCTGGCCGCTCAGGCCTTCGCTGGCCATGGCGATCTTCAGGCGTTCGTACATGATCCGTTCGTGGGCGGCGTGCATGTCCACCAGCACCAGGCCCTGGGCGTTTTCCGAGAGAATGTAGATGCCTTTGAGCTGCGCCAATGCGTAGCCCAATGGAGGAATATCATCCTGCCCGGCCGGGAGCGCGACGGCATTTGCCTCTGGCAAAGGTGCAAAAAACTCCCGGTACGCCGCCTGGGCTTCAGCCGCTGGCACGCCCGACTGAGGACGCGGCGTGTATTGATACTGATAACCGGCGCCAGCGCCCGAGCCTGCTGTCGTATTGAACGACGGCTGCGCTTGAGGTTGTTCCAGCAAGGCATTGGCCGCCAGGCGCATTTCGCCCTGGGGACCGAACTCACCCGCATCGATACCGGTCGGCCGAACAATCGCCGTCGCCACCGGCGCAGCCAGATGATCATCCGGACGCACATCGCCCAAGGCGCGGTGCAAAGTGCCGTAGAGGAAGTCGTGAACCATGCGCCCGTCACGGAAGCGCACTTCGTGTTTGGTTGGGTGCACGTTGACGTCGACACCGGCCGGATCGACTTCGAAAAACAGTACGAACGTCGGATGCCGGCCATTGAACAGTACGTCGCGATACGCCTGACGCACCGCGTGGGCCACCAGTTTGTCGCGCACGGCACGGCCGTTCACAAAGAAATACTGCAAATCCGCCTGGCTGCGGTTGAACGTCGGCAACCCGACCCAACCCCACAAATGCAGACCATTGCGTTCGATTTCGATCGGCAGCGCCTGCTCCAGGAAACCTGAACCGCAAATCGCCGCCACTCGCCGCGCGCGAGCCGCGTCGTCATGGGCTTCGTGCAGGCTGAGGATGGTTTTGCCGTTGTGGCGCAAATGAAACGCCACGTCGAAACGCGCCAGCGCCAGGCGTTTGATCACTTCTTGCAGGTGATCGAATTCGGTTTTTTCAGTCTTGAGGAATTTGCGCCGCGCCGGGGTGTTGAAGAACAAGTCGCGCACTTCAACCGAAGTACCCACCGGATGGGCCGCCGGCTGCACACGAGGCGCCATGTCCCGGCCTTCGGTCTCGACTTGCCAGGCCTGATCGGCATCCTTGGTGCGGGACGTCAGGGTCAGACGCGCCACGGAGCTGATCGAGGCGAGTGCTTCACCGCGAAACCCGAGGCTCATGACCTGCTCGAGGTCTTCGAGGTTACGGATCTTGCTGGTGGCGTGTCGCGCCAGGGCCAGCGGCAAGTCATCGGCCGAAATGCCGCTGCCGTCATCGCGCACCCGCAGCAGCTTGACGCCGCCCTGTTCCACATCGACATCGATGCGCCGGGCGCCGGAGTCGAGGCTGTTTTCCAGCAACTCCTTGATCACCGACGCCGGACGCTCAACCACCTCACCGGCGGCAATCTGGTTCGCCAGTCGCGGGCTGAGCAGCTCGATGCGAGCCGTGTTGGTCAGCACCTGATTCATTCTTTGGACGCCAGTTCTGTGCCGGGAATGGTCAGGGTCTGACCGATTTTCAGCTCGTCGCTTTTCAGGTTATTGGCGCTGCGCAAGGTGGCCGGAGACACTTGGTAACGCACGGCAATCATCGCCAGCGTTTCGCCCGGGCTCACCCGGTGATCACGTGGGCCTTGAGCGATCTTGCCGGAATCACGCAACCAGGCGATGTAGGTGCCCGGTGGCGGGTTCTGCTGGAAGAACTGGCGCACGCCACTGCTGATCGAACGCGCCAGCGCCTGCTGGTGGTTCGCTGCGGCAAGCTTGGACGCTTCGTTGGCGTTGGAGATGAACCCGGTTTCCACCAGGATCGACGGGATGTCCGGCGACTTCAACACCATGAACCCGGCCTGCTCCACACGCTGTTTGTGCAGCGGCGTGACGCGACCGATGTTGCTCAAGACTTTTTGGCCAACGTTCAGGCTGGACGTCAGGGAAGCGGTCATCGACAAGTCGAGGAGCACGCCCGCGAGCATGCGGTCCTTATCGTCGAGGCTGACGTTGCCGGCACCGCCGATCAAGTCGGAACGGTTTTCGCTATCGGCCAGCCAGCGGGCCGTCTCCGAGGTGGCACCGCGATCAGACAGGGCAAACACCGACGCACCGAACGCAGCAGCGGAAGGCGCGGCATCGGCGTGGATCGAGACGAACAGGTCGGCGCCTTTCTTGCGGGCGATTTCGGTACGGCCGCGTAATGGAATGAAGTAGTCGCCGGTACGGGTCAGTTCGGCGCGGAAGCCTTTCATGCCGTTGACCTGGCGTTGCAATTCGCGGGCGATGGCCAGTACCACGTCTTTTTCACGCTGACCGCGAGAGCCCGAGGCACCCGGGTCTTCGCCGCCGTGGCCGGCGTCGATCACCACGATGATGTCGCGTTTGCCCGCCGGAGCAGGCGGCAGCTTGACCGGCGGGTCTATCGGGGTGACTGGAACCGGCGCGACCGTCGCAACGTTGGTCGGCGGCGGAATCGGTGCGGCGTCGGCGGCGTTATCGAACAGATCGACCACCAGACGATTGCCGTACTGGGCGTTCGGCGCCAGGGTGAAGCTTTTTGGCGTGACGGCTTTTTTCAGGTCGATGACCACGCGCAAGTCGGTCGGCGTGCGTTGAGCCGAGCGCATGGCGGTGATTGGCGTATTCGAAGCATTGACGTTCAGGGGGGCGCCGAGGGTCGCACCATTGATATCGATCACCAGCCGATCCGGGGAGGTCAGGGTGAAAACGCTGTGTTGCACCGGCCCGGTCAGGTCGAACACCAACCGCGTGTTGTCCGGCGCCCGCCACAAACGAACGCTGTTGACCTTTGTTTCGGCCACAGCGTTGACGGTCACCGCCAAAAACAACAACCCTACGGCAGCTACCATCGCGCGAAAGCGCATACCAGACCCCATCATTTAATTGGATTCCAATGCCAAAGCGGCACACCACGACTCGCCGCGCGAGCCCTGGGACAAAATTTTCAGCGAACGCCCGCTGTCTTGCGGGCTAATGGTAATGGTCAGGTCGGGCTTTGGCAAAAAGCCTGCACCCTTCTGGGGCCATTCGATCAGGCACAGCGCGTCGTCATCGAAGTAGTCGCGGATACCGAGGTACTCCAGCTCTTCCGGGTCGACCAGGCGATAGAGGTCGAAATGGAAGGCCCGGATGTCGCCGATCTCGTAAGGCTCGACCAGGGTGAACGTCGGACTTTTTACCGCGCCGACATGCCCCAGGCCACGGATGATGCCCCGTGAAAGCGTGGTTTTCCCCGCCCCCAGATCGCCTTCCAGAAAAATCAGACCGTGCCCTTGGGTGGTTTGTGCGATGCGTGCGCCAAATGCGGTCATCGCCTCTTCATCGGCCAGGTACAGGGTTACTTCAGACACGGTGCTTGCTCCTCCAACAACTGACGAATGGCTGGGATCAGATCACTGGCCGCCAGCCCACGGCCCGATTTACCTTGTTGCGCGCCGGCATTGGCGTGCAGCCAGACAGCCAGGCAGGCGGCGTCGAATGCGTCCATGCCCTGGGCCAGCAACGCACCAACCAGACCGGCCAACACATCACCCAAACCCGCGGTGGCCATGGCCGGATGGCCCTGATGACACAACGACAGGCGCCCATCGGGGCTGGCAATCAGACTGCCCGCGCCTTTCAGAATCACTACAGCTGTATATTTTTTGCTCAATGCATGCGCCGCCGCCGGGCGATCAGCCTGGACTTCGGCGGTGCTGATCCCCAGCAACCGCGCCGCTTCACCCGGATGCGGCGTGATCACACAACCCTTGGGCAGGCTCATATGGCTTGAAGCCAGCAAATTCAACGCATCGGCATCCCAGACTTGCGGCAACGGCGCATTGGCAGCTGCCGACAAAAGACTGCGCCCCCAGGCAGCCTGACCCAGGCCCGGGCCGACCACCAGCACGGAAACCTTTTGCAGCAGTTCCATCAGTTGATTGGCCGACGAAGTGCCCAGCACCATGGCCTCGGGAATTCTCGCCAACGCCGCAGGCACGTGTTCACTGCGCGTGGCCACGGACACCATGCCCGCACCACTGCGCAGGGCACTTTGTGCGCTCAGCAGAATGGCGCCGCCAAAGCCACGATCACCGCCGATCAGCAAGACGTGGCCGAATTTGCCTTTATGGGCGGTTGGCGTGCGAACCGCCAGACGCGGCAAGTTACCGGCTGTCAGGCGCCGTGCATCTATGTCGACCCCGTTAAACGACTCGGCGCTGGCTTGCAGATCGTTGAACACCAGCTCGCCGACCACATCCGCCGCGTCGCCCGTGAACAATCCGACCTTCAAGCCAATGAACGTCACGGTCAGATCAGCTTGAACAACCGAACCCAAAATGCGCCCGGTATCGGCGCACAAACCCGAAGGGATATCCACTGCCGCCACCGGCAGGCCACTGGCATTGATCGCGGCAATCGCACTGGAGAAGGGCTCTCGCACCTCGCCGGTCAAACCGGTGCCGAGCAAGGCGTCGAGTACGATCCCACGCAACTCCGACTGCACAGTGAAGGCTTGAACCGCGATGCCCTCTGACACGGCCTCGGCATGGGCCAATGCCGCATCGCCCCGCAAACGCTGGGGATCACCGGCCGCCAACACCCGCACATGCCAACCGGCACGCCGGGCCAGCACCGCCACCAGATAACCGTCGCCCGCGTTATTGCCGTGACCGGCCACCACGCTCAATTCATTCGCCGACGGCCACTGACGGACCAGCGCACGCCAGGTCGCTCGCGCTGCCCGCTGCATCAATTCGAAGCCCGGCGTGCCGGCCGCGATCAGGTTCGCATCGAGGGCTCGCACGTGCGCGGCGCTGTACAGCGCGTCGGGTAATTCATCTTTAGTGTGCGGCATGCGTCTTCGGGCTCCGATGTCTGGCAGAATTATACGCACCTCAGCTCCGGTTTCTCTCGCCTCATGCCCGCTATTACTACAGACCTGCCCGCCCTCGCCCAATCCATCAAGGATTGGGGCCGCGAGCTGGGCTTTCAGCAAGTCGGCATCAGCGGCCTGGACCTGGCCGAGCATGAGCAGCACCTGGAGCGCTGGCTTGCGGCCGGCTACCACGGCGAAATGGACTACATGGGCGCCCACGGCAGCAAACGCTCACATCCCGAAGAGCTCGTTCCCGGCACGTTGCGCGTAGTTTCCCTGCGCATGGACTACCTGCCCGGTGACACCCAAATGGCGCAATTACTGGCGCAACCGGAAAAAGCCTACGTATCGCGTTATGCCTTGGGCCGCGATTACCACAAATTGATCCGTAAACGTGTGCAACACCTGGCAGAAAAAATTCAGGCGGTCATCGGGCCGTTCGGCTACCGCGCCTTCGTCGACAGCGCGCCGGTGCTGGAAAAGGCCATTGCAGAAAAGGCCGGCCTGGGCTGGATCGGCAAAAACACCCTGGTGTTGAATCGCAAGGCCGGCAGTTACTTCTTCCTCAGCGAACTCTTTGTCGATCTGCCACTGCCGGTCGATCCACCGCACAGCACCGAACATTGCGGGCGCTGCACTGCGTGCCTGGACATTTGCCCGACCAACGCCTTCGTCGGCCCCTATGTGCTGGACGCCCGGCGCTGCATTTCTTACCTGACCATCGAACTAAAAAGCGCGATCCCCGAAGATTTGCGCCCGTTGATCGGCAATCGAGTGTTCGGTTGCGATGACTGCCAGATCGTCTGTCCGTGGAACCGCTTCGCCCGCCCGTCCGTCGAAAGCGACTTCAAGCCACGGCACAACCTGGACAACGCCGAATTGGCCGAACTGTTCATGTGGGATGAGGACAGGTTCCTCAGCAGCACCGAAGGATCACCGCTGCGCCGTGCCGGTTACGAGCGTTGGTTGCGCAATCTCGCAGTGGGGCTAGGGAACGCACCGTCGAGCATTCCGGTGCTGGAAGCGTTGAAGGCGCGCCGCGACTATCCGTCGGAACTGGTGCGGGAACATGTCGAGTGGGCACTGAAACAACACGCCGAGCGTCAGGCTTCGTCGTTATAAACGAACTTCGGCATTTCCCAGTGGAATCGAATCGCCAGCAACCGCAGCAGGAAGCCGCCAAACAGCGTGATCAGAATCGCCTGTTCGCCGGGTAATTGCAGGTAGATGCAGAGCATGTAGCACCACGCGGCAGCGAACGAGACGCTGGCGTAGAGTTCGCGGCGGAAGATCAGCGGGATGTCGTTGCAGAAGATGTCGCGCAGGATGCCGCCAAACACCCCGGTGATCACGCCGCTGACCGACGCCACCAGCATGCCGTGGCCCATTTCCAGGGCGGTCATGCAGCCAATCAGGGTGAATGCCACCAGCCCCACGGCGTCGAGCACCAGGAACAGCGAGCGCAAGTGTCGCATCCAGCGTGCAGCGAAGACGGTGAACATCGCCGCGATCGAGGTCAACACCAGGTATTCCGGGTGTTTGACCCAGGTCAGCGGGTAGTGACCGAGCAACACATCACGCACCGAACCGCCGCCGAGCGCCGTGATGCACGCGATCAGCACCACACCAAACCAGTCCATGCCGCGACGGCCGGCGGACAGGGCACCGGTCATGGCTTCGGCGGTGATGGCGATCAGGTAAAGCATCAGCAACATGGTGGCGGTCCTTGCAGAAAGGCGCGCAGTCTAGCCATTTAGTCCCGGCACCAAAAGAGGGTGATCTCCCAGGAAGGCCGAGTTACCTGCTTCGCGGGCAAGCCTCGCTCCCACGGGCACAACGCAGATCCCGTAGGAGCCGGCTTGCTGGCGATGGCGTACTCAAGGGCCCCATCGCCAGCAAGCCGGCGCCTACAGTCCGTATTCCAGATTTAGAATTTGATGAAATGCTTGCGGTAGTGCTGCAGCTCGGCGATGGACTCGCGGATGTCGTCCAGGGCCAGGTGAGTGCTGCCCTTTTTGAAGCTATCGCGCACGTCCGGCGCCCAGCGTGCGGCCAGCTCTTTAAGGGTCGACACGTCGAGGTTGCGGTAATGGAAGAAGCTTTCCAGGGATTTCATGTGGGTATAAAGGAAGCGACGGTCCTGGCAGATGCTGTTGCCACAGATCGGCGACTTGCCCTTTGGCACCCATTTCTCCAGGAAGGCAATGGTCTCGGCTTCGGCTTCGGCCATGCTGATGCGGCTGTCGCGCACCCGTTGGGTCAGCCCGGAGCCGCCATGTTGACGGGTGTTCCACTCATCCATGCCGGCGAGAATCTCGTCGCTGTGGTGGATAGCGATCACCGGACCTTCGGCCAAGGTGTTCAGGTCACTGTCGGTGACGATGGTGGCCATCTCGATGATGACGTCGGTATCAGGGTTCAGACCGGTCATTTCCAGGTCGATCCAGATCAGATTCTGCGGGTTTTGCATGTGTCGGCTCCTAGGCAATGCTGCGCAGTTTAGCCTAGGGCGGTGCCGGGGCGTGCTAAACTCGCGGCCGTTTTACCTAATCGCTGCATTCTTGATACGGAACACCCATGGCCAAACGCCAACTCAATCGTCGTCAAAACTGGCGCATCGAAAAGATTCAGGGCGAACGCGCTGCCCGCGCCGCCAAACGCGAGTCCTCGGCTGTCGAAGCACTCGAGGGTGGCGACCTGGGGCCCGAACAGACGGGCCTGGTGATCGCGCACTTCGGTGTGCAGGTCGAAGTCGAAGCGCTTGATGGCGATTTAGCCGGCCAGGTGTTCCGCTGCCATTTGCGCGCCAACCTGCCAGCGCTGGTGACCGGCGACCAAGTGGTCTGGCGTGCCGGCAACCAGGGCATCGGTGTGATCGTGGCGCAACTGCCGCGTAAAACCGAACTCTGCCGCCCGGACAGCCGTGGCCAGCTCAAGCCTGTTGCGGCCAACGTCGACATGATTGTCATCGTCTTCGCCCCGCTGCCCGAGCCTCACGCGAACCTGATCGACCGTTATCTCGTCGCCGCTGAGCATGCAGGGATTCGTCCGCTGCTACTGCTCAACAAATTCGACCTGATCGACGAGCAGAACGCCCCCGCGCTAAATGCCTTGCTGGCGGTTTACCGCACGCTGGGTTACCCGGTGCTGGAAGTCTCGGCGCACCACGGAAATGGCATGGAGCAATTGCAGGCACAACTGGACGGGCACATCAGCGTGTTCGTCGGCCAGTCCGGCGTCGGCAAATCCTCGTTGGTCAACACCCTGTTGCCTGAAGTCGAAGCCCGTGTCGGCCCGCTGTCCGAGCTGTCCGGCCAGGGCACCCACACCACCACCACCGCGCGGTTGTTCCACTTCCCCGGTGGCGGTGAGTTGATCGACTCCCCGGGTATCCGCGAATTCGGCCTGGGCCACGTCAGCCGCGCCGACGTCGAAGCCGGTTTCATCGAGTTCAACGACTTGATCGGCACCTGCCGCTTCCGCGACTGCAAGCACGACCGCGAGCCGGGTTGCGCCTTGCTCAAGGCACTGGAAGAGGGTCGTGTGCAGCAGCAACGGATGAACAGTTATCGCTCGATCATCGCCAGTTTGCCGGAAACCAGTTATTAAGTAGCCGTGATCATGTTCGTGATGCCACGAACATGATCAGCAGAAAGCAGCAGACACAAAAAGCCGCGATCATCTCGCGGCTTTCTGGTTTCAGGGGGCTGCTTTTTCCAGCCTCCAGCCCAACGCATCCAAGGCGTCACACCCATCCTGCAACAACATATGCGCAGCATTGGCGAAATGCTCTAGGTCGTGACCTTCGGCGTCTTTGACGCACAGGCACGTGACACTGTTGAGCAGGTTACGGGCGGCTTTGATTCGGTGAGTAGCGGTTTCCAAAAGGTCGGAAATTTTGGCTTCGGTGTCGATGAACAGCGTCGGACCGACGCTGAAATTGCCTTGGAGCGGGTGATATTTGGACATGACTTGAATCTCATCTGATAGGTGAAACTCCCACCCTTTCGCGGCTAAACGAATTGGGGTGGTAGCTGTGCGCGGGTTAGCCGACCGGACAGATGAACCCGGCACACCCTGAGGTGTCCCACGCACAGCCACCATAGACATAGATGCCAGGCAGCAAAAACGCCGCGATTATACGGGCGCTTGTGCATCATCTGATACGACCGGCTAAAGTCGATCACCGATTTGTCGGCGACAGCGAAACTATAGGCAGACGCCCGCAAGTCTGAGAACCCCGCCACAAAATTTCAGACCGTTCCTACAACTTCTAATCTCACCAGCAAACCGGTTCCGACAGGGAAACACCCCCTGACAATCAGGTCGGCTATCAGGCCGCCTCGCGGCGCTGTTGCGGTGCACGCCCCCTCGAGAGGCCGAGTGGAGGTTCTGCGTAGTGGGCAACCCGGCATGGATGCCGGGTTAGCCGCCCCCGGCCATGGATGGCCGATGGCGGCGGCCCACGGAGCAGGACCGGAGCGAGGGCATGCCGAGCCTTAGCGAGGCACCGAACGAAAGGGGCAAGAGCCTTTTGGTTACTTTGGGGCTCTTCCAAAGTGACTCGCTGTAAGAGCGAAACCATTGGCGGCCGTTACCGCAGAAATGGATATGTACACCGCCCTCCCCCCGTCGCCTGACTCAAAGCCTTCGCGAGCGGGCTCGCTCCCACAGGGGCCATGCCCACGCGAAAAATGCAGTGACGTCCAAACCCGTGAAAGCCGCACAAAAAAGCCGACATCTCTGTCGGCTTTTTTGTAGGTCACTGCTTCGGCGGTTCCGCCGGTTTCGGCGCCGGGTTTTCAAAGATATTCAAACGCTCGCGAAGCTCATGGGCCGGCAGCGGTTGTTTATCCGCCGGCAACGCGTTCGGATCGACCGGCGTGGCCGGCACTTCGCCCGGGCCACCCTGGCCTTGCGCTGGCGTTGGCTCCGGCGCAGGTTCAGCACCTTGCGAACCTTCAATGGCCTTTTGGGCTTTCTTGGTCAGCACCACGATGTCGATCCGGCGGTTGACCGGGTTGAACGGGTTCTCGCGGTCGAACAGCGCCGACGAGGCATAACCGACGACCCGCGCCACTTGCTGATCCGGATAGCTGCCAGCGACCAGCGCACGGCGAGCGGCGTTGGCACGGTTGGCCGAGAGTTCCCAGTTGCCGAAATCACCGGTGCCCGAGTACGGCTTGGCATCGGTGTGGCCGCTGATGCTGATCTTGTTCGGCACCGCTTTGATGGTGTCGGCCATGGCCAGCAGGATGTCTTCGAAATACGGTTTTAGACGTGCTGAGCCTGAGTCGAACATCGGCCGGTTTTCCGCGTCCATGATCTGGATGCGCAAGCCGTCCTGTGTGATTTCGAACAGGATCTGGTCCTTGAATTTTTGCAGCTGCGGATTTTCATCAACCTTGTTCTGCAATTCTTGCAGCAACAGTTCCAGGCGTTCCTTCTCGACCTGTTCGGCCATGCCTTCGACCTGTTCAGTATCGACGGTGACGCGGTCGGGCTGCGGCTGGGACTTCACCTCGGGGTTGAGGGTGTTCTCTGGCGCCAGGGTCGGCGAACCGCCCAGATCGATGATGTACGGCGTGCCGCTTTCGGTGAAGCCGACCGGGTCCTTGAAGTAACCGGCGATGGCGATCTTCTGTTCCGGCGTGGCGGTAGACAGCAGCCACAGCACCAGGAAGAACGCCATCATCGCCGTCGCGAAGTCAGCGAAGGCTATTTTCCAGGAGCCCCCGTGATGCCCGGCCGCGTATTTTTTTACGCGCTTGATGATTATCGGCTGGTTATTTTCCATGACTTAGCGACCGCGAACCGCTTGTTCCAGCTCAGCGAAGCTAGGACGGTGCGCCGGGTACAGAACCTTGCGGCCGAACTCCACCGCCAGCGATGGCGGCATGCCGGAAGCCGAAGCCACCAGCGAGGCCTTGATGGCTTCGTAGACGTTCAGTTCTTCCTTGGCTTCGTGGGCCAGGGCATGGGCCAACGGGCCAAAGAAACCGTAGGCGGCGAGAATACCGAAGAAGGTACCCACCAGTGCCGCACCCACGTGCAGGCCGATCATTTTCTGGTCGCTTTCACCCAGGGAGGCCATGGTCACCACGATACCCAGTACGGCCGCGACGATACCGAAACCGGGCATGGCGTCGGCGATGCCGTTCACCGCATGGGAAGGATGATCCAAATCTTCCTTGAGGCTGGTCAGCTCCATGTCGAACAGGCCTTCGAGCTCGTGGGGAGCCATGTTGCCGGAGGACATGATGCGCAGGTAATCGCAGATGTACGCGGTCATGCGGTCATCTTTCAGTACCGCCGGGTACTTGGCGAAGATCGGGCTCGCGGCGGCGTCTTCAATGTCGCCTTCGATTGCCATCATGCCTTCGCGGCGGCTTTTGTTGAGGATCTCGTAAATCAGACCCAGCACTTCCAGATAGAACGTGTGACTGAAGCGCGAGCTGAACATTCCCAAGGCTTTCTTGAGAACGAGCTTGAACATGTGACCAGGGTTGGCCTGCAGGAATGCACCGAGGGCCGCACCACCGATAATCATCACCTCGAAAGGTTGAATCAGGGCGGCAATCTTGCCGTGGGAGAGCACGTATCCGCCGAGCACGCTCGCGAATACGACGATGATGCCGATTATTTTAGCCATAGGTAGGAGAGCACTTACTGAGTCGGGTTCAAGGTCATATTCGGAAGTTAAAAAATCTCTTCTTCTACTTATCGGCAAAACTGCGCCAGACTATAGCCCGTTCAAGCGAAAAGCTAATTTAGCCCTCTCCGGGCATAGGTAATGCAGACGATGATCACGTCCAACCATGGCTAACGAAACGAACACCCCAACCCCAAAACCGACCACCCTTGAAGGCTGGGTCAAGCTTCTCGACGGCGTGCGCCTGCCGGTTCCGCAAGACAGTCACGACCGTGTCTGCAAGGCCCTCGCCGATAATCGCAGCTCGCTTCGCGACATCGCCGAATTGTTGCAGGACAGCCCGGCACTGGCCTTGAGCGTGATTCGCGAAGCCAATCGCCACACCCACGGCAGCATGACCGAGCCGGCGGAAAACCTTGAGGTGGCGATCAATCGTCTCGGGTTGAAACGCACTGAGGAACTGCTCGCCCGGTTGCCTGCCGAACCTCAATCCCAGATCCCGGTGGCGTTGCGTCAGCTGCAGATGATCAGCCAGCACGCGACCCAACAGGCCAACGGCTTTTTCGCCGGTCGGCTGGCGCGGCTCTGGCAGGACATCCACTGGGGCAGCCTGCTGTTTCTCTCACCGCTCTGGCCGATGGCGTTGACTCATCCGCAACTGCTCGAAGAGTGGGAGTTGCGGGTCATCCATAAAGGCGAGTCGGCGCGCAAAGTCGAAAAGCAATTGTTCGGCGTTCGCCTGCTGGACATCTGCCAGGCGCTGGTGGACATCTGGCGCCTGCCGATCTGGGTGCAGCAAGGTTATCGCCTGCTGCTCAACGAGCAGCGCGAACTGGTCAAAGTCCTGCGCATTGCCCGGGACAGCGAGCATCCATTGCGTCAGCAAAACCGCCTCGATGACGATCCGACTTTGCGTCGCTGGCTCAACCAACCGGCCAATACCGTGTTGCTGGCCAATGGGCTGGCACTGTCGGCGCAACAGGCCTGGGACAGTCCGCACAGCGAGCGCTGGCAATACCTGACCAGCCTTTACCTGCAAATGCCGATGAGCGACGTGCAGCAGCAACTGCATCAACAAGCCGTCAACAGCGCGCACCAGCATGCCATGCCGGACATCTGGCACCCTGCCATAGCGTTGATCTGGCCCTCGGGCGTGAACCGCATTCACGCCGGGTTGCTGCCGGCACCGGCGCCGACCACCGAAGACCTGACGGCATGGCGTAAACAATGTGCCGAACTGCTGGTCGAGCCGAGCCGCTTCACCAATGCGATGCACTTGACCACGTCGGCCCGGGACGCCCTGGTCGCGTGCGGCATGCGTCGGGTGATGATTTTGATGGCTGACCGCACCCACGCCAATTTGCGTGCGCATCAGACGGCCGGGCTGGCGAAGGAAGCGGCGGGGCTGAATCTGGTCGTGAGTCAGAGCACCGTGCTGCAACGGTTGCTCTCGCAACAGGCCCAGGTGCGATTGACCCCGGCCAACAACGCACAGTTCTCGGCGTTGCTACCCGCCAGCCTGCGCGCGCAGTTTCGCGGCGAACACCTGCTGCTGCGCTCGCTGGTCAACAATGGTCGGGTGATCATGGTCGTTGTGGCGGATCAGGGCGGCGGGCCGTTTTCGGAAATCACCGTGCAAGCCTTCGGCAAAACCGCGCAGTGCATTGAAAAGGCACTCCAAAGCTTTAGCCAGCGCGGTCAATGAATGCTGCGCTACAATCCTCCCCTTTGTGCTCTGGAGACCTCACATGTCTGACTTCTCTGGCTTGGCGCTGGTCATCGAGCCGAGCGACTTGCTCCCTCGCCTTGAGTCCCGCGAACTGATTCTGGTGGACCTGACCAGCAGTGCCCGCTATACCGAAGGGCATATTCCCGGTGCGCGTTTTGTCGATCCCAAACGCACACAACTCGGCCAGGCGCCTGCCCCCGGGCTGATGCCGCCGCAAGCGGCACTCGAAGCGTTGTTCGGTGAGTTGGGACATAACGCCAATGCGACCTACGTGGTCTATGACGACGAAGGCGGCGGCTGGGCCGGGCGTTTTATCTGGCTGCTCGATGTCATCGGCCATCGTAACTACCACTATCTTGACGGTGGCCTGACAGCCTGGCTGGCAGAAGGCATGCCCATGTCGATCCAGGTCCCGGCCCCCGTTGGAGGCCCGGTTGCGTTGACCCTGCACGACGAACCGACCGCCACCCGCGAATACCTGCAAAGCCGTCTCGGTGCCGCCGACCTGGCGATCTGGGACGCGCGCGGCCCGCTGGAATACTCCGGCGAGAAAGTCCTGGCAGCCAAGGCCGGGCATATTCCCGGCGCGGTGAATTTCGAATGGACGGCCGGCATGGATCAGGCGCGCAACCTGCGCATCCGCACGGACATGCCCCAGATCCTGGAACAACTCGGTATCACCAAAGACAAAGAAGTCATTACCCACTGCCAGACCCACCATCGCTCTGGCTTCACTTATCTGGTGGCCAAATCCCTCGGTTATCCGCGGGTCAAAGGCTACGCCGGTTCCTGGGGCGAATGGGGCAACCACCCCGATACGCCCGTAGAGATTTAAGGTTTTTAAGGACAGTCAATGAATAAGCGTTTGTTTATCCTCAGCCAATACCTGCTGCCTCACCATTTGCTGTCGCGACTGGCCGGCTGCATTGCCGAATGCCGCGTGCGCTGGTTCAAGAACGCCTTTACCGCCTGGTTCGCCAAGCGCTATCAGGTGGACATGTCCCAGGCGCTGGTCGAAGACCTCACCGCTTACGAGCACTTCAACGCGTTCTTCACCCGCGCTTTGAAAGACGGCGCTCGCCCGCTCGATGAAACCCCGGGTGCCATTCTCAGCCCGGCCGACGGTGCAGTCAGCCAACTCGGCCCGATCGAACACGGCCGCGTGTTCCAGGCCAAGGGCCACAGCTTCAGCGTGCTGGAATTGCTGGGCGGTGATGCTGCCAATGCCGCGCCGTTCATGGGTGGCGATTTCGCGACGATTTACCTGTCGCCGAAAGACTATCACCGCGTGCACATGCCGCTGGCCGGCACCCTGCGCGAGATGGTCTACATCCCGGGGCGGATTTTCTCGGTCAACCAGACCACCGCCGAAAACGTGCCGGAACTGTTTGCCCGCAACGAACGCGTGGCGTGCATTTTCGACACCGAGCGCGGGCCAATGGCCGTGGTGCTGGTGGGCGCGATGATCGTGGCGTCGATTGAAACCGTGTGGGCCGGGCTGGTAACGCCGCCGAAACGCGAGCTGAAAACCTTCCGTTACGACGAAGCCGCCCGCGCGCCGATCCATCTGGAAAAAGGTGCGGAACTGGGTCGCTTCAAGCTAGGTTCGACCGCCGTGGTGCTGTTCGGGCCGGACCAAGTGAAATGGGCTGAGGGGCTCGGTGCCCTGTCGCCAGTACAAATGGGCCAGGCGCTGGGCCTGCCAACAGCCTGATGGGCTGATCCGCCCCGTCGAACGTTTTCGAAGGGGCGGACATTTCGGTAGCGCCGTTACTCTATCTGTCCACGAAAGCCGATCGGCCCTTCGTTGGCGTAGGTATTGGTGCCACTGAGGTTTTTCCCTCCATCATTGGAGGTGACGCTCAACGCCACAACGTTCTGATTATCACGGCCGCCGATGACCCACTTGCTACCCGGATGCCATGGAGCGTCGTTGCCGCCCCACTGATTTTCCACGTTGTACTGGTTCTGGCCCGTGCGCTGAGCCTTGAAGCCAATGGGACCTTCACCCGCGTAAGTCATGGTGCCGGTGAAGCTCTTCCCGCCATCGCCCGATTTGATTTCGATCGCGACCACGTTCTGGTTGTCCCTCGCACCTAACGTCCAGTCTCCTCCCGGATGCCAGGGTGCCGAACTACCGCCCCATTGATTTGCCACTACGTATCTAGACATGAACCTCATCTCCTTGAAGTTACAAGAGACCTGCCCTGCGTAGGCAGCAGGCCGCACGACCGTGCGTATCCAGTCGCACGTGTGTCAGATTAGTAGTACGCCCGGGCGGCACTCGACTGACAGACAAACGGTCGACATCTGTAACTGCTACAGTCAGATCATTCACTGCCCATTTCCCGGTTGGAGTTTTTCTACGGCATGAATGAAACCAGCCCTCACCTGCTGCTACGCGCCCCGATCCCGACGCAGTTGCGCCTGTCGTTCTGTGAACCGACACCACGCGACCTCAAGCGCTGGATCGCCAACCTGCCCAAAGCCAACATCGGTGAAACCGCTCGCCTGCTCTATCAAGGCTTGAGCGAACTCAACCAACTGCTCACCCCCAGCGACAATCGCCTGCAACTGCTCGAACTGTTGCGACCCGAGGTGTATTACGTCTGCAAACACCTGGAACGGCATTTCCTGCACCAGGCGATTGTGCTCGACGAGCGTTCGCGCAAGATCGCCAACCTCTGCCAGGCCCTGCAAAGTCACTTGGCGATTGGTTACAAACAGATTGTCGTGCGCATCACCCCGCGCTTCAGCAAGGATCGAGCATCGCTGCTGACCCAAGCGTTGCAGCGGGCGATTCATTGCCTGAACGGGCCGCTGATTCGCTCGACTCAACTCTATTGCCCGGTACCGGAAGGCCTGTGGCTGGAGCTGCATCAGCTGTATCGGATCGCCTGCGCACTCAAACTTCAGCACCTGAGCCTGCGCGATGAACTGGCCAGCCAGACCAAAACCCTGAGCATCGAAGAGACTTACGTGACCGCCCTGCTGCTAGGCGCCTCACGCTGCAATCAACTGCGCCAGAGCCAGATCGCCCGGCTCGCCGAGGTACTGGAGCCCTGGAGCCAATGGATAAAGTTGCAATCCGGCCAACCCGTAGACGGCTTGTTTGCCGTCGCGCCGGACCTCGATACCGGGCCGCGCTATCGTTCGAAGTTCAGGGCCGAGCAGCAGGCCGGTTTGCTGGGGATTGATCCGCAGCCCCTGGTCGCCGCCATCGAAGCACATCTGCAAGGCAATGACGGCACGCCGCCGCTGCCCGTGCCGACCGGGCTCAGCCTGGATACGCTGCAACACCTGCACGCCGCCTGGGGTCAAGCGGCTGAGCGCAGTTTTCAACGCACAGTCGGCCAAGGCACCTTGACCTTGTGCGTGGGCATGAGCGCATTGCACTTCTACCTGGGCGGGGAACGTTCGTTCAGCGATATTCTGAAAAACCCCGGCACCCGACTCGCGCAGTTCTCGGCAGCGTCCCCGACGAACCAGGGAAAGGACCAATGGCACCAGGCGTTCGACGCCGCCCCCCATGGCAGCGCCGATACCCTGCTGCCCTACGAAGAAATTGAATACCCGCACCTTCAGAACGACGACAGCCAGGAAGCGGCCGATAGCAATCGGCACTTTCCGACCTACGCCCTGCCGGTCATCAACCACAGTCCCGGCGGTTATTGCCTGGCGTGGCCCAACGCGGTGCCCGCCGAGTTACAGGCTGGCGAGATGGTCGGCATTCAGGATTCTGCCAATCAGGGCTGGAGTATTGCGGTGGTGCGCTGGATTCGTCAGGTGCGGGGCGGCGGGACGCAGATGGGGATCGAGCAGGTCGCGCCCTACGCCGAGCCTTGCGGGTTGCAACTGGTGCGAACGCGGGACGACCACAGTCAATATCTGCGTGGCCTGTTGTTGCCGGAAATCAGCGCCATCGACCTGCCCGCCACGTTGCTCGCCCCGCGCCTGCCCTTTCAGGAAGGCAGCAAAGTGCTGATCAACACCAACGGCCAGGAACGCCGCGCCGGGCTTGATCGGCGGGTGGCGAGCACCAACAGCTTCAATCAGTTTGCCTATCGTTCGCTGGAGGCGACCAAGAACGACAACGCCGCGGGGAGCGGCGTCGAGGAGGATTTTGATTCGTTGTGGAAATCGCTTTGAGGGTGATTCCAATACCTGTGGCGAGGGAGCTTGCTCCCGTATGGACTGCGTAGCAGTCCTTTTTTGGGGCCGCTTCGCAGCCCAGCGGGACGGTGCGGCGATCCGACAAGCTCCCTCGCCACAAGAGCCTTTCAGCCCTGAGGAAACTCAGAGCTGTCCGTCGCGATCCCGAAAACCCAGCAGATACAGCACACCATCCAGCCCAAGGGTGGAAATTGCCTGCTTTGCCGACTGCTTCACCAGCGGTTTGGCCCGGAACGCCACGCCCAGGCCGGCAATTGCCAGCATCGGCAAATCGTTGGCACCGTCGCCGACCGCAATGGTCTGCTCCAGGCGCAAACCTTCCTTGTGCGCCAGCTCCTTCAGCAGATCCGCCTTGCGCTGCGCATCGACAATCGGCTCGACCGCCACGCCGGTAACCTTGCCGTCGACCACTTCCAGCTCGTTGGCAAATACATAGTCGATGCCCAACTTGGCCTGCAATTGCTTGGCGAAGTAGGTAAAGCCGCCGGACAGAATCGCGGTCTTGTAGCCCAGGCGCTTGAGTTCGGCAAACAGGGTTTCGGCGCCTTCAGTCAGACGCAGCGAAGCGCCGATCGAGTCCAGCACGCTGACGTCCAGCCCCTTGAGCAAGGCCAGGCGCTCCTTGAAGCTCGCGCGAAAATCCAGTTCACCGGCCATCGCTCGCTCGGTGATTTCAGACACCTGGTCACCCACGCCCGCTGCCTTGGCCAGTTCGTCGATGACTTCGGCTTCGATCAGCGTCGAGTCCATGTCAAACACCGCCAGGCGACGGTTACGGCGGAACAGCGAATCTTCCTGGAAGGCGATGTCGACGTTCAGTTCCTGGGCGACGCTGAGGAATTCAGCTCGCAGCGCCTGCGGATCAGCCGCTTCGCCGCGCACGGAAAACTCGATGCAGCCCTTGCCCTTGTCGGCCGGGGTGTCCAGCGGCATGCGCCCGGACAAACGATCGATGTGATCGATGTTCAGGCCATATTTGGCGGTGATCGAGCTCACGGCCTGCAATTGCCCGGCGGTCACTTTGCGGGTCAACAGCGTCACGATGTGGCGCTTTTTGCCCTGATTGCCGACCCACTGCTGGTAATCCTCTTCGGACACCGGAGTGAAACGCACCTGCTGGTCGAGCTCGTAACCCTTGAACAGGATGTCCTTGAGCACCGACTTGCCTTGCTCGGTATCAGGAATTTCAACCAGGATGCCGAACGACAGGGTGTCGTGGATCACCGCCTGACCGATGTCGAGAATGTTCACACCACCCTGGGCCAGAACGCCGGTAATGGCCGCAGTCAGACCCGGTCGGTCGACTCCCGTGATGTTTATCAGGACGATTTCGCGCAAGGCGCACCCCCGCAAGTGGAAAAAAACCGCATTCTACCCACTTTCAGTGACCATCGGGCACCGTGAGCGCTTTGCCGGTCTAGGGCCTGTCGCTATACTGCGCGTCAACTTCACGGACAAAAGAGCCGAGCTCAAGTGAACCGGCCCACGCCAGTAAAAACCGATAACTTCTTTCTGCTGATCTTCCGTGCACTGCGCCACCGCCGTGTACCGATTGCATTGCGCATCGCCAGCCATAACGTGATCCTGGTCGCTCTGGCCCTGGTGATCTACGCCTGCGTGATGGGTTTGCAGTTCAAGCAGGCCATGCATGAGCAGGCCGATGCGCTGGGCGAAAGCCTGACCACGCAGACCGCCACCTCCGCCACGGAGCTGTTGGTGTCCAACGACATCCTCAGCCTCAACGTGCTGCTCAATAACCTGACCAAAAACAAGCTGGTGGCCCACGCCGCCATCTACAGCGTGGATAACCGCATCCTCGCCGAAGCCGGTCAGCGTCCAAAGCACAGCCTGCTGGGCGAAGCCGAGGGCATGTACCAGAGCAAGATCACGTTCCAGGACGTGACCGCCGGCCAGCTGCGCATCAGCCTGGACATGGATCAGTTCCAGCAGCCGATGACCATCAGCCTGCAAAGCATGGGCATTTTGAGTGCGATTCTGCTGGCCCTGTCCCTGGCCTTGAGCCTGCGCCTGGGCCGGCACATTTCCACGCCGCTGCTGCAACTGCGCGTGTGGCTGCGCAATATCGACGAATACACCCCGGCCACCGAGCGCCAGGACGAGATCGGCGACCTGGCCCGTCAGCTGCACGCCAACTTCGCGCCGGAGCCGGCCGAACCGGAAGCTGTGCCTGAGCCGGAATACGACGACAGCGACTACGAAGACGCCGACGATAACGAGCCGTCCTTCGAAGTGCGCAACCTGCGGGATCCGAGTTTCGACGAAAGCAAGCCTGTGGCCGGCCTCAAGCCTGCGCCACGGCGCAGTGTCAGCACCGTTGAAGACGACGATGACGACGATGCGTTTGCTGACTTGCGTGATGAATCGGCCGACGCTGCGCCTAAACCGATCGCTAAACCGGTGATTTCGAACGTACCACAGCACAGCGCCGTACTGGCCGTGCAACTGGGCGCTCAAGATCAACTGCGTCGTCTGCCTCGCACACGCCTGGAAGAACTGCTGAAACGCTATCGCGATTGCCTCGATCAGGCGGCTTCGCTCTATCAGAGCGAACTGCACACCCTGAACGATGGCAGCACGCTGATGCTGTTCCACACCGAAGACAGCGGCGACGATTACCTGACGAACGCGATCTGCTGCGGTGAGTTGCTGCGAGCCTTGGGCCATCAGTTGCAGATCGAAGTGGCGGACAGCGGCATCACCCTGCAATTGCAGCTGGGCCTGACGCTGGGTGATGAGCTATACGGTCTGAGCCAGATCGACCTGCTGCTGACCGAAGCCGCTCAGGATGCCCTGGCCTTGTCGCAACACAGCCGCAACCTGCTGCTGGTGGAGCGCAAGATCAGTGACGACGCGCTGATCCGTCAGCGTGCACGGATCCGCCCGATTGCCAGCCCTGAGGGTGCATGCTGTGTGGAGCGGTTGATGGAGCCTTATCCGTCGATGCTGGAACGGCAACTGGCGCGGATGCATGAGCGTCGGGCGTAGATCCTAACCCCCGCTATAAAAGAAGCCCGCAGATGAGTGATTGTCTGCGGGCTTTTTGTTGCCTGTTCTGGCCTCATCGCGAGCAAGCTCGCTCCCACAGGGTTCCTTAGTGGACATATTCTTTGTGAACACCAGAGGGTCCTTGTGGGAGCGAGCTTGCTCGCGATGAGGCCAGAACAGGCAGCGGAGATCTCCAACCTCCAGAAACAACAAAGCCCGCATCGCGGCGGGCTTTGTGTTGAATCAATCCAGGCTTAGAACCTGAACACTTCCATATCGGTGCGGATCGGCGAAGCCATCGGGATCTTCGGCTGTTTCTCTTGCTCTGCTGCGGGAGCCACGGGCTTCGGAGCAGGCTTTTTTGGTGCTTCGGCAATGGGTGGCTGGTTAGCCAGTGGCTTGAGCGCCACCGACAACTGCTCGGCCAGACGCTGCAGCAATACGCCCTGAGCCTGAACCTGAGCCGCTGTGCCGCCTGCGTGCTGTTCCTGCAGGTGAATGATGCGGTTATCGCGAACCTGGCCACGACGGTCAATCAGACGCCATTGCGCATCCAGGATCGCCGGTTGCGATTCGCCCGAGTCCAGGCGAGTAATCGTCAGCAGCACCTGAACGTCCGGTGTGAAGCCCAATGTCGCAGGCGCCAGCACCACGCGTTGGCTGTCCAGATGACCCGCTACCTGACGCAGCAGCAGCTGATCGATGTCGGAAGACAGGCTTCCCGCCCAACGACCGTCAGGAGACGCTTGCAGGCTACCATCGGGCTGTCGCTGCAACAGGGTTTCGCGTTGCAGGTAATCCGCAACCGTTACCGGGCCCAGCAGAACCGCCATGCCCGCGCTTTGCGCAGGCTGAGCCGGACTTCCGCTGTCCAGCTGATACAGCGACACCGGTTGGTGAACGCTGCAACCCGCCAGGCCAAGAACGCCAGCGAGCATCAAAATAAAAGGAAGGCGCAGAGCAGTCATCGTCCCATCCAGGTGGTTGCCACAAGGCTAACCACAGTGAAAATACTCAATAAATATGAAGAACGCTCGGCCACGCCGGCGCTTGAAAGGCCATATCATCCGTGAATATGCGTTCCGACTCCAGCGGCAAAGCGTCGATCTACGCGTTAAATCGTAGATCGAGCGCTCTAGGACGCTTAATTGAGGTTTTCGACGAGCAGCGCATCGACCCGCTGGAAGCCACGTGGCAGTTTGTTACCACGACGCCCACGCTCACCTTTGTAGTGTTCGAGGTCGTCCGCTTTCAGCGACAACGTACGTTTTCCGGCCTGCAACACCAACGTGGCGCCATCCGGCAGTACGGCGATGTCCGTGACATATTCTTCGCGGCTGGCCACACGCTCACCGTTGATCCCGATGATCTTGTTGCCTTTGCCCTTACCTAATTGTGGCAGATCACTGATCTTGAAGATCAGCAGGCGACCTTCGGTGGTCACCGACGCTAGCCAATTGTTCTCGCGATCCGTCACCGGGCGCGGAAGAATGACCTTCGAATTGTTCGGCAAGCTCAACAACGCCTTGCCAGCCTTGTTCTTGGCTTGCAGGTCTTCACCCTTGACCACGAAGCCGTATCCGGCGTCGGAGGCGATCACGTACAGCGAATCGTCTTCCGGCATCAGCACGCACTCGAAACTCGCCCCTGGCGGCGGCGTCAGACGGCCGGTCAACGGCTCGCCCTGGCCACGGGCCGATGGCAGCGTGTGGGCGGCCACCGAATAACTGCGACCGGTGGAGTCGATAAACACCGCAAACTGGTTGGAGCGACCCGGCGCCAACGCCTTGAAACCATCCCCGGCCTTGTAGGAAAGCCCGGTGGCGTCGATCTCGTGGCCTTTGGCAGAACGCACCCAGCCTTTTTCCGACAGCACGACAGTCACTTTCTCGTTCGGCAGCAGATCGTGCTCGGTCAGGGCCTTGGCTTCGGTGCGCTCGACGATGGGCGAACGACGGTCGTCGCCGTAGGTTTCGGCGTCCTTGATCAGTTCGGTACGCACCAGCTTTTTCAACTTGGCTTCGCTGCTCAGCAGGGCTTGCAGCTTGGCTTGTTCCTTGAGCAATTCATCCTGCTCGGCCCGCAGCTTCATCTCTTCCAGTCGCGCCAACTGACGCAAACGGGTGTCGAGGATGTAGTCGGCCTGGATTTCGCTCAGGGCGAACCGTGCGATCAGCGCGGCCTTCGGGTGCTCCTCGGTGCGGATGATGTGAATCACTTCATCCAGGTTGAGGTAGGCAATCAACAAACCGTCCAACAGGTGCAGGCGACGCTCGACCTTGTCGAGGCGGAACTGAAGGCGACGACGCACGGTTTGAACGCGGAATTCCAGCCATTCCACCAGCAGCGCGCGCAGGTTCTTCAGCTGCGGCTTGCCGTCCAGGCCGATGATGTTGATGTTGACCCGGTAGCTCGACTCCAGCTCGGTGCTGGCGAACAGGTGTTGCATCAGTGCATCGTGGTCAAAGTTTTTCCGCGCGCCCGGAATGATCACGATCCGGCATGGGTTCTCGTGGTCGGATTCATCGCGCAGGTCTGCGATCTGCGGGGCCTTGGACGGTTTGGTCTGCATCATGGCTGCGATCTGCTCCAGCACCTTGGCGCCCGAGACCTGATGCGGCAACGCGGTGACGATGATGTCGCCGTCTTCGATGTGGTACACGGCGCGCATGCGCACCGAACCCTTGCCGGTCTCGTACATTTTCAGCAGATCGGCGCGGGGCGTGATGATTTCCGCTTCGGTCGGGTAATCCGGGCCCTGGATGTGCTCGCAAAGCTGTTCGACCGTGGCTTTGGGTTCATCGAGCAAGCGCACGCAGGCTGTCGCGACTTCGCGCAGGTTGTGCGGCGGTACGTCGGTGGCCATGCCCACGGCGATGCCGGTGGTACCGTTGAGCAAGATGTTCGGCAAACGTGCCGGCAACACCAGCGGCTCGTCGAGTGTACCGTCGAAGTTCGGGCCCCAGTCCGCCGTGCCCTGGCCCAGCTCGCTGAGCAGCACTTCGGAATAACGCGACAGCCGCGCCTCGGTGTAACGCATGGCGGCGAAGGACTTGGGATCATCCGGCGCACCCCAGTTACCCTGGCCGTCGACCAGCGTGTAGCGGTAGCTGAACGGCTGGGCCATCAGGACCATGGCTTCGTAGCAGGCCGAATCGCCGTGCGGGTGGAATTTACCGAGCACGTCACCGACGGTACGCGCCGATTTCTTGTGCTTGGAATCGGCGTCCAGCCCCAACTCGCTCATCGCATAGATGATGCGCCGCTGTACCGGTTTCAGGCCGTCGCCGATATGCGGCAAGGCACGGTCCATGATCACGTACATGGAGTAGTTGAGGTAGGCATTTTCGGTGAAGTCAGCCAGTGACCGGCGTTCTACACCGTCCAGGCTGAGATCAAGGGAGTCGCTCATGCGGGCCTCATCGGTTCGTTGTCTGGCGCAGCAGCATGGTGCCACCGCGCTGGGTAAATTCAAGTTTGTTCAGCGCACTCATACCGAGCAGCACTTGCTTGCCATCCAGGCCTGGCACGACGATGGCGCGCACATCACGCAGCACAATGTCGCCCAGTTGCAGCCGGTCGACGCGGGTTCGATAACCCTCGGTACGACCGTTGGCGGTGCTCAGGGTCACCCCGAAGCCTTGTTCCAGTTTCAGCCCTTCGGCCATTTGCGCCGGGATTGCCACATCGGTTGCCCCGGTATCGAGCATGAAATCCACCGGCTGACCATTGATCTGGCCGCTGGCGACGAAGTGTCCCTGGGTGTTGCTGGCCAGCTTCACTTCAATAAAACCTTCGCCCTGCTCCGAGGTGACGACCACATTGGGATTTTGCTGCCGATCCTCCCACTGGCCGAAAAACCGCGTCGCCAGAAACAGCGCCGCGCACCAGGCCAGCACCATGAACACCCGGCCGGCGCGCTTTCCCGGCGTTTGCTGGCTCACGGCTTGGCACTCCAACCACCTTCAGGCGCGGCGAAGCGCCAGACGACCGGGCGAACCTCGCCATCGGCGCGAACATCGTTGTTGTTGTCGGTGCCAACCCAGGCCCCCTCGGCGTCGACAATCAACGCTTCAGTCAGACCAAACGGATTTTGATAGCGGCGGTGTTCCTGCAAGGCTTCATCGGCAAACGACCAGCAGCGCTCGACCTTAGCCGTCACCGGATCGCGGCGGCAGATCTGGTAAGCGTTGCGTTCAAGGGTAAACAGCTTGCCGTTGAACAGCGATACATCGGCAAAGTCCCGAGTCACGGCTTTGGCTCGTGGAAACTGTGCCGGCTGCATTTCTTTCCCCGCTTCGCTCAGCAGTACGCAACCACCGTCGCAATCCCACACCGTCTGTTTGCGCTTGATCAGCAACAAGCCACGGCTTTGACGCTCGGCGGCGAGCCACAATTGATCGCCCGCCGGATTGATCGCCAGGCCCTCGAACAGCGCATTGAACTGCAACAGCATGCCGCTGGCCCGGGCTTCGCGAACCAGCATCGGCGAGATCTTGAGCCAGGACGACGGCCCAACGGGCGGTACTTGCAGGATCGCTGCATGGGACTCGCTGACGATGTAGCGATTACCGGCGCTGTCGCAGGTAATGCCTTCAAAATCCAGGTCCCCGCCCCGAACAAACGCCGCGACCCAGGCCCGCGAACGCAACCCCCAGGGCAAACCGCTGTCCGGCACTGGAGGCACGCCGATGGCCACGGTTTCGGCCTGCCAGACCGTGTCGCGGGTATCGAGACGGTAGATCTGGTCATCGTCGCGATCGGAGACCGTCCACAAGTCTTTGCCGCACTGGGCCAGCCCCGACAGATTGCCGCCGCGCATACCGTCGACGGGATGCTCGGACAACAGGCGCAACTCCGGTGCCGGTTCGGCAAACGCCGAAACGGAGGTCAGAAGTAACGCACACGCCAGGGCAAAGCCAACCCGCATCAGCCAAGAACCTCGGCGAGGTTGCCTTTGGATTCCAGCCAGGATTTACGGTCACCGGCGCGTTTTTTCGCCAGCAACATGTCCATCATTTCCGAAGTCGCTTCGAAATCGTCCAGCGTCAACTGCACCAGACGCCGAGTGTTCGGGTCCATGGTGGTTTCGCGCAGCTGCGGCGGGTTCATTTCACCCAGGCCTTTGAATCGGGTGACCTGTGGCTTACCGCGTTTCTTCTCGGCCACCAGGCGATCGAGAATGCCATCGCGCTCGGCTTCGTCCAGGGCGTAGTAAATCTCTTTGCCCAAGTCGATGCGGTACAGCGGCGGCATCGCGACATAAACGTGACCGGCATCCACCAACGGACGGAAATGCTGGACGAACAAGGCGCAAAGCAAGGTGGCGATGTGCAAGCCGTCGGAGTCGGCGTCGGCGAGGATGCAGATCTTGCCGTAACGCAGCTGGGCGATGTCCGCCGAGCCCGGATCGACACCAATGGCCACGGCGATGTTGTGCACTTCCTGACTGGCCAGCACTTCGCTGCCGTCGACTTCCCAGGTGTTCAGAATCTTGCCGCGCAACGGCAGGATTGCCTGGAATTCTTTGTCCCGCGCTTGTTTGGCCGAACCGCCGGCGGAATCACCTTCCACCAGAAACAGTTCGGAACGCATCGGGTCCTGCCCGGCGCAGTCGGCAAGCTTGCCCGGCAGTGCCGGACCGGCGGTGATGCGCTTGCGCTCGACCTTCTTGCTGGCCTTGAGACGACGACCGGCGTTGTTGATCGCCAGTTCCGCCAACAGCATGCCGGTTTCCGGGTGGGCGTTGAGCCACAGGCTGAATGCATCCTTGACCACACCGGACACGAACGCCGCCGCTTCACGGGAGGACAAACGCTCCTTGGTCTGGCCGGAGAATTGCGGTTCCTGCATTTTCATCGACAGCACGAAAGCGATGCGTTCCCAGACGTCTTCCGGCGCCAGCTTCACACCGCGCGGCAGCAGGCTGCGGAATTCGCAGAACTCGCGCATCGCATCGAGCAAGCCCTGACGCAGCCCGTTGACGTGGGTACCGCCCTGCGCCGTCGGAATCAGGTTGACGTAGCTTTCCTGCAAGCTGTCGCCACCTTCCGGCAACCACAGCAGCGCCCAATCGACCGCTTCCTTGTTACCGGCCAGGCTGCCGCAGAACGGCTCGTCCGGCAGGCGTTCGAATTCGCTGACAGCGTCGACCAGATAGGAGCGCAGGCCGTCTTCGTAATGCCATTCGACTTTCTCGCCGGTGGCCTTGTCTTCAAAACTGACCAGCAGCCCCGGGCACAGAACGGCCTTGGCCTTGAGCACGTGCTTGAGGCGGCTGATGGAGAATTTCGGTGAATCGAAGTACTTCGGGTCCGGGGCGAAGAACACGCTGGTGCCGGTGTTGCGCTTGCCAACGGTGCCGATCACTTCCAGCTCGGTTTTCTTGTAACCGTCGGCGAACGTCATCTGGTATTCGTTGCCGTCACGCTTCACGCGCACCCGGACTTCGTTCGACAAGGCGTTGACCACCGAAATACCCACCCCGTGCAGACCGCCGGAGAACTGATAGTTCTTGTTGGAAAACTTGCCACCCGCATGAAGCTTGGTGAGGATCAGCTCGACGCCCGACACGCCTTCTTCGGCGTGAATATCCACCGGCATGCCGCGGCCGTCATCGCTGACTTCCAGGGAGTGATCGGCGTGCAGGATGACCTGCACCGAGGTCGCGTGCCCGGCCAAGGCTTCGTCGACGCTGTTGTCGATGACTTCCTGGGCGAGGTGGTTCGGCCGACTGGTGTCGGTGTACATGCCGGGGCGTTTGCGCACCGGGTCGAGGCCCGAGAGGACTTCGATGGCGTCTGCGTTATAAGAGCTAGCGCTGGGAGTGGCCATGGGGTCTCGTCGTCCGCCTGTAAAAAGTGTTCTGTGAAAAAGAGGCGACGACTCACAGTGCAGTGAAATCGATCGCCTGATACAAATCTGCGCCGATACCGGCAAAACTCAGCATTGCCGGCAGTTGCGCGGCAAAACCCTGGAAACTATGGTCGCCGCCGGCCTGGATGCGCAAGGCACAGGCGCGGTAATACTGCTGGGCGAGGCGATAGTCCAGCGTTTCGTCGCCGGTCTGCAACCACACCTGATACCGCTGCGGATCCTGGGGCGCCGGCACTTCCAGCTCGGCCAGGGCCGTCACATGGTCGTGGGTCAATTCCCAGGCCTCATCGGTATACAGGTTTTTCTGCGTCCCCAGATACCCGTCGAACATCCGGTGCGGACTGACGGCAGGGTTGATCAACAGAGCCTTGAGGCCATGGCGCTCGGCCAAGTGAGTCGCATAGTAGCCGCCGAGTGAGCTGCCGACCAGCAGTGGCCGCCCCAGCGCTTCAATCGCCTTGTTCAGCTGACCGATGGCCTCACGCGGGTGGTGATGCAGGGCCGGGACGCGCAACTGATCGCTCAAACCCAGCCGGTCCATCACTTGCATCAACTGCGTGGCCTTTTTTGACGAAGGCGCGCTGTTGAAACCGTGGATATAAAGGATCGAACCAGACATTTGAACTCCCTGTGCGTCGGGTAAAGAAGGCGGAGTTTACAGGGAGTCGGGGGGATCGGGGATATCCTCGGGATTACAGGCGCCTGAACTGACGCTATCGCGAGCAAGCTCGCTCCCACAGGTGACCGAATTGTCCAGCCGGACGCGGCCCACTGTGGGAGCGAGCTTGCTCCGGGCGGCGTTCCGACGATGAACGATAACGCGGTCTATCTGAAAAAATTACGCTGGATCGACGTTATCCAGCCGGCTTTCGGGCCGCCATCGCTGGCAAGCCAGCTCCCACAAGGGGACGGCGTACACCGTTCGCTCTTCACCACTCAATAGGTCGAGCGTTAGCTCGCCTGCTCTTGATCTTGATCCACCCGCCCCGTCGGGAGGCTGAGTGGAGGTGTTCATCCGGGGAGTGGCGCGTAGCGCCGTTCGACGCAGTCGAACACGCTGCATGTAGGTCGTCGCGAAGCAGACCGGAGGGCAGTGTCCCCGGATGGATACCGGAGCGAGGGAACGCCGAGCCTAGGCGAGGGGCCGGACGTTTGGGGCGAGCCTTTTTGGGTACTTTTTTGGCGTTTGAAAAAAGTGCCTCGCCGTAAGGGCGAAACCGCCAGCAGCCGTTACCGCAGAAATGGATATATACCCCGTCAACCACAACATGGTCGGCCCGTAGGCCGCCAAGTGTCAGTAGCCGTTGGAGCCGTAATCAACCCGAAAGTCGAACCCGGTGACCCGCTCAACGCCAGTTTCAATCCGCCCATCCGGCAACAACCGCAACCACCGATACCCCGGCGCCTGCTCCCCGACCTTGAAATCATCACTCCCAGGCTCAAACTGAATGCACGTCGAAGGCGAAGCAATCAACCGCACCCCATTGCGCTCCTGATCAACCTCCTGATGCACATGCCCCCACAAAACAGCACGCACCTGCGGAAAGCGATCCAGCACAGCAAACAAAGCCTCTGGATTGCGCAAGCCAATAGGTTCCATCCACGCACAACCAATCGACACAGGATGATGGTGAAAACACACCAGATGATGCCGCTCCGGCGCCTCACTCAACGAACGCGCCAGCAACTGCAACTGCTCATCCTGCAAATACCCCGGCACCGACCCCGGCACCGCCGAATCCAGCAAAGTCACCCGCCAGTTACCGACATCCACCACCGGCTCCAGCAGCGCACTCTGCACCGCCGCCTCAGCCATGATCCGCGGCTCATCATGATTGCCAGGAATCCAGCGCGCCGGCGCATCAAGCTGTCGGGTCAGGTCACGAAACAACTGATACGACTCCAGCGTCCCGTCCTGAGACAGATCACCACTGGCAACGATCAGATCAATCTGCGGCTGCTGAACACGCACCAGCTCAATGACCTTTTGCAGGCTGTCCCGGGTATTCATGCCCAGCAACGTCCCGTCCACTTCGGCAAACAGATGACTGTCGGACAGTTGCACCAGCAACGCCGGATCGGCGGTGGTCAAAGTGGATACGCTCGGCAAGGCGTTCTCCCAGGCTGAATCACGGGATTGGATGAGTGCCGCAATTATGCTGGGGGACGATCAAAAGGGGAAACCTGCGAACCTGACACAGTTCACATCTATCGAACGACAGCGTACTCATGCCCACACGCCAGACAATGGCTCAGCCATTCACCCAGGAACATATTCAACTGGGCCTTTTCATCCGGCTGATGCATTGAGGCATTCGGGTAAGGATAGATGCCACGAAAGCGTCGCGCATGTTCGGCGCTGACCACTTCGGCCATGCACGCATCGTGATAGACCTGCACTTCCAGTTGCGGTACCGGCAGCCACGGCAGGCTGTGTTCCTGGCGCACTTGCAGGGTCGTGGTGTACGGACAGACCTGCAGCACTTCGAGGGCCAGTACGCCGAGCATCTGGTCGCCGTGGGTCACGGCAATTCGCCGCGCCTCGGGTTCGTTGCGCATGTCCGGCAGCAGTCGCATAAGGCGCGCGTAGTTGGCCTCGCAAGAGGCCTGCAGCCCCACGAGGTCCACCCTGTAACGATCGCGCAGCTTGTTTACGACCATAGCCCCCTCACTTCAGCGCGGTTCAAAGCTAACCATTGCAAGGCAATGATGCTGGCCGCGTTGGCAATTCGTCCGTCGCGGACGGCCTGCAGGGCATCTTCGAACGCCCAGACCGTGACGCGGATATCTTCTGCTTCTTCCTCCAGCCCATGCAGGCCGCCGACTCCGGTGCTGTCGCAACGCCCCAGGTACAAGTGCACAAATTCGTTGCTGCCGCCCGGCGATGGAAAGTATTTGGTCATCGGCCAGAGCGCCCCGAACACAAGCCCAGCTTCCTCCTGCGCCTCGCGGTGAGCAACTTCTTCCGGTACTTCATCCTTGTCGATCAGACCGGCGACCAGCTCGATCAGCCACGGGGTGTCGGTCTTGCCCATCGCGCCAACGCGAAACTGCTCGATCAGCACCACTTCATCGCGTTGCGGATCGTAGGGCAACACGCACACCGCATCATGGCGAACAAACACTTCACGATTGATCTCGCGACTCATGCCACCGGCAAACAACTCATGGCGCAAGTGCACACGATCGAGCTTGTAAAAGCCCTCGTAGCACTTTTCGCGCCGAACGATATCAACGGCGGTCGGAATGGCGTTGGCAAAATCAGTCATGACAATCCTCGTTTACTGCAAATCCATGAAGAGGCTCCAACCTCAACTTCGCGCCATCCTAACGCGCTCGCGCCGTTTGATGCAGCCCCTTTCCCATCAGCGAGATAGACGGTGAGGGCGAAACCAACTCTAATTAGCTTAGTGGCGAACTGACTGCTTCGTTGAGAGTCGAAGCGGATAACTTTTTGCCTTTCCCTGTTTTATGAAGGACGCCCATGTCGCTTTTTAAAATCGTTTCCGTGGCCGCAATCGCCCTGACCCTGGGCGCCTGCCAGAGCTTGTTCCAACCCAACTACCGGGCGCCGCTGGAAACCACCCGCGACGCCACCGAAACGCTGAAACCGGGTTGCACGACACCTGACTGCCCGCTGGTGAACATCGATACGCTGCGCTTCCCGGCCGAGCCTCAACTTGACGGTATTGTCGAAAAGCGCCTGCTGCAGATGACCCGCACTTCGCCCGATGCCCCTGCGGCACCGACGCTGACGGCCTATCGCGATGAGTTTTTGCGCACCGCCGGCCCGCGCTACAGCAGCTACCTGCAAGCCAAAGTACGTGAGCAGCATGACGGCTTGGTGATCGTCGAGTTTTCCAGCTACCTGGACACTGGCGGCGCGCATGGCACGCCGGGCCGCAGCTTCATCAACTATTCGCGCCAGCAGCATAAAGTGCTGACCTTGTCCGACATGTTGGTACCGGGGCAGGAAGAGGCGTTCTGGAAAGCCGCGCAAGTGGCGCACAACAGCTGGCTGATCAGCACCAAGCTCGATCAGGAACCGGATTTCCTGAAGGAATGGCATTTCCAGAAAACCCAGAACGTGGCGCTGACCTACGGCGGGGTGATCCTCAAGTACGAAACCAGCACCATCGCGCCTTACGCGCTGGGCCACGTCGAACTGAAGATCCCCTACCCACGCCTGAACGGCATTCTCAAGCCCGAGCTGTTTCCCGGCCGTAACTGAAGGCCCGGCCCAGCACCAGCTGGAGCAGCCCTGCCAGAATCAACGACGGCAGGGTTGCGCCGATGTCCGGATACAGATTCGCCAACAAGTGATAAGTGCTCACCCCGCCCAACCAGGCGAGCAGCGCCGGCCAGCGCAATGCGGCTGACGCCACTTGAGCACTGCGTTTGCGCAGGATGAAGTGATCCACCAGCACCACGCCGAACAGCGGCGCAAACACCGAGCCGATCAACAGCAGAAAGTTCTGGTACTGGGCCAACGGCGCCAGGCACGCGATCAATGTGCAGATCACGCCAATCGCCAAGGCCAGATGCTCGACTTTCAAGCGCAACAGAATCCCGCTGGAAACCGCCGCCGAGTGAATGTCCGCAAAAGCGTTTTCCGACTCGTCCAGCAGAATCAGCAACAGCGGAATCCCCAAGCCAGCACCGGCCAATGCCAACAGCAAGGCATTCACTTCACCGCTCGGCGCGAACGCCAGGGTGTAGGCGACGCCGAGGCTCATCAGCCAGAAGTTGCCGATAAAGAAGCCAATCGCTGTACCGCCGAACACGTTTTTCGCACGCTTGCCGAAACGCGAGTAGTCGGCAATCAGCGGCAGCCACGACAGCGGCATCGCAATCGCGATATCAAAGCCCACGGCGAACGGCATCGAACCGTCACCGGCCTGAGCCCACAACGCGGTCAGATCGGCTTTGGCGAACAGGTTCCAGGTCAGCCAGATGCACGCGGCCAGCAGCAGCCAGATACCCCACTTGCGCAGGATCTGACGGACAAAAGTCAGCGGACCGCTGACGGCCAGCAAGGTCGCCAAACCACCAAAAAATACGGTCCAGAGCAGCGGGTTCGACAGCAGGCTGCCTTCGCTGAACGCCCGCGCACCCAGCAAGCTGGCGGCGTCGCGCATCACGATGATTTCGAACGAACCCCAACCGATCAGCTGCAGCAGGTTCAGCACGGCCGGCAGGCTCGCGCCGCGTTTGCCGAGGCTGAGTTTGAGCGCGGCCATCGACGACAGGCCGGTGTCGCTGCCGATCACGCCGACAGCGGCCAGCAGCAGAACGCCGACCAGTGTGCCGAGAAAAATCGCCAGCAACGAGCCGGACAGGCCAAGACCTGGTGCGAGCAAGGCGCCGGTCTGCAGCACCATCAGGCCGATGCCGAGGGAGAACCACAGGGAAAACAGATCGCGACCGCCGAAGACACGTTTGTCGATTGGCACCGCGATGTCAGGGGAATAAGTGCTGGGTTGAATGCTCAAGGGTGTTATCTCAGAGGGACATTTTTTGTTGTGTTGACCGCTATCGCGGGCAAGCCCGCTCCCACAGGTATCGTGTCGATCACAAACTCTGTGTCCGACACAAATCCTGTGGGGGCAGGCTTGCCCGCGATGGGGCCCTTTCAAGCCCCACCTTTTCAGGTCAGATCAAACCTTCTTGTACAGCTGACTGCCTTCCTGCTTGAACCGCTCAGCCTGGTCCGCCAATCCCTGGGCGACTTCGGCGTCGACGGTTTCGATGCGCTGGTTGGCCGCGTATTCGCGGACTTCCTGGGTGATCTTCATCGAACAGAATTTCGGCCCGCACATCGAACAGAAATGCGCGACCTTGGCCGAATCCTTCGGCAACGTCTCGTCGTGATATGAACGCGCGGTGTCGGGATCAAGGCCCAGGTTGAACTGGTCTTCCCAACGGAATTCGAAACGCGCCTTGCTCAAGGCATTGTCGCGGATCTGCGCGCCCGGATGCCCTTTGGCCAGATCGGCGGCATGCGCGGCGATCTTGTAGGTGATGATCCCGGTCTTCACGTCATCCTTGTTCGGCAGGCCCAAGTGTTCCTTCGGCGTGACGTAGCACAGCATCGCGCAACCGAACCAGCCGATCATCGCCGCACCGATACCCGAGGTGATGTGGTCGTAGCCCGGCGCAATGTCGGTGGTCAGCGGGCCAAGGGTGTAGAACGGCGCCTCGTCGCAGCACTCGAGCTGCTTGTCCATGTTCTCTTTGATCAACTGCATCGGCACGTGGCCCGGGCCTTCGATCATGCATTGCACGTCGTGCTTCCACGCGATCTTGGTCAGCTCGCCGAGGGTTTCCAGCTCACCGAATTGCGCGGCGTCGTTGGCGTCGGCAATCGAGCCCGGACGCAGGCCATCGCCCAGCGAGAAGCTGACGTCGTAGGCCTTCATGATTTCGCAGATGTCTTCGAAATGGGTGTAGAGGAAGTTCTCTTTGTGATGCGCCAGGCACCACTTGGCCATGATCGAACCACCACGGGACACGATGCCGGTGACGCGCTTGGCGGTCAGCGGCACGTAGCGCAGCAACACGCCGGCGTGGATGGTGAAGTAATCGACGCCCTGCTCGGCCTGTTCGATCAGCGTGTCGCGGAACAGCTCCCAGGTCAGGTCTTCGGCCGCGCCGCCGACTTTTTCCAGGGCCTGATAAATCGGTACGGTACCGATCGGCACCGGCGAGTTGCGGATGATCCACTCGCGGGTTTCGTGAATGTGCTTGCCGGTGGACAGGTCCATGACCGTGTCCGAACCCCAGCGAATGCCCCAGGTCAGTTTCGCCACTTCTTCTTCGATGGACGAACCCAGTGCGCTGTTGCCGATGTTGCCGTTGATCTTCACCAGGAAGTTACGGCCGATGATCATCGGTTCCAGTTCGGTGTGGTTGATGTTGGCCGGGATGATCGCGCGACCACGGGCGATCTCGTCACGGACGAATTCGGGGGTGATGATTTTCGGCACGCTGGCGCCGAAGCTGTGACCGGCGTGTTGCTGGTCCAGCAGCCCGGCAGCGCGAGCCACTTCGAGCTTCATGTTTTCGCGAATGGCGACGTATTCCATCTCGGCGGTGATGATGCCTTGGCGGGCGTAGTGCATCTGGCTGACGTTGGCCCCGGCCTTGGCGCGGCGCGGGTTGTTGACGTGGGCAAAACGCAGCTTGGTCAGTTCGGCGTCGGCGAGGCGTTCCTGGCCGAAGTTCGAGCTCAGGCCGGGCAGGCGCTCGGTGTCGCCACGGGATTCGATCCACGGCGAACGCACATCGGCCAGGCCTTTGCGCACGTCGATGATGACGTTGGGGTCGGTGTACGGGCCCGAGGTGTCGTACACAACGACAGGCGCGTTGATCTCGCCGCCGAAGTCGGTCGGGGTCACGTCGAGGCTGATTTCGCGCATCGGCACGAGGATGTCCGGGCGAGAACCCTGGACATAGATTTTTTGCGAGCGGGTAAACGGCTGAACCGATTGTTGATCGACTTGGGCCGAGTCACTCAGGTTCGTAGTGTTTTTTAGTTTTATCGTCATCACGGGCTCTCCAGACAGCATCCAGGCAGTGGAATTTTGTCGGAGCGAACCTGTAACGAATGGACGCGACCAATCAGCCATAACGAAGCCGTTGGTGCTGTGCTCAGTGCTCGAGGGGTGTTCGATTGTCGAACAACATCCCGGACGAAGCACAAGAGGACTCGCCGGGTGACGAGAAATCTTGTTCCCTACGCAGGCGCTAACCTGATCAGGTTCAACGGGATCCGAAATTATTCGATCTCAGCCTCATAGCAAGGCACCCCGACAAGAACCCGGCCAGTCTAGACACAACTGGCAAAGAACGCCAACACCGCGGTAAACACCATGATGAATGGCGCAATTACAGGATTGTTGCCATCGTTGCGCACAACTACACTCGCTACGCCGTGCCGCGCCTTGACGCTGTATGGGCCGCGCCGTAGCCTTGGCGCTCAAATTATCAGCGTAATTTTCTAGGGATCGTCAAATGCTGCGCAAACTCTCACTGGCCCTTGCCGTGTCTTGTGCGTCCAATGGAATGGCATGGGCAGCAGAAGCGCCCTTATCGACAAAAACCGATCTGGTCAGCGTCTACCAGGAAGCGGTGGACAACAACGCCGACCTGGCTGCCGCCCGCGCTCAATATGGCGCCCAGAAAGAAGTCGTGCCCCAGGCCCGCGCCGGGCTGCTGCCAAACCTGTCGGGCGGCGCCGAACTGAACAACGTGCGCACCTCGATCGATCAGCCTGCGACCACGATCAACCGCAATGCGCATTCGTATCAGGCTACTCTGGCGCAGCCACTGTTCCGAGCTGATCGCTGGTTCCAGTTCCAGGCTGCCAAAGACGTCAACGAGCAGGCCGCGCTGCAACTCTCGGCCACCGAACAGAACCTCATTCTGCAGACCGCTGAAAACTACTTCAACGTGCTGCGCACCCAGGACAACCTGGCCTCGACCAAGGCCGAGGAAGCGGCATTCAAACGCCAGCTCGACCAGTCCAACGAGCGCTTCGATGTCGGCCTGTCGGACAAGACCGACGTGCTGCAATCGCAAGCCAGTTACGACACCGCACGGGCCAACCGGATAGTTGCGCAGCGCCAGGTGGATGACGCGTTCGAAGCGCTGATCACCCTGACCAATCGTCAGTACAACTCGATCCAGGGCATCGTCCACACACTGCCGATCCTGCCGCCAGCACCGAATGATGCCAAGGCCTGGGTCGAAACCGCCGCCAAGCAGAACCTGAATTTGCTGGCCAGCAACTACGCCGTCAGTGCCGCCGAAGAAACCCTCAAGCAGCGCAAGGCCGGTCATGCGCCGACCCTGGATGCCGTGGCGAAGTACCAGAAAGGTGACAACGACGCCCTGGGGTTCAGCAACCCGACCATCTCCGGCCCGGCTTATAAAGGCAACGTCGACCAAACGTCCGTGGGATTGCAACTGAACATCCCGATCTACAGTGGCGGTCTGATCAATTCCCAGGTGCGCCAATCGTATGCGCAACTGGACCAGTCCGAGCAGCAACGTGAATCCCTGCGCCGGCAAATCGTGGAAAGCACCCGCAACCTGCACCGGGCGGTGAACACCGACGTCGAGCAGGTGCAGGCGCGCAAGCAGTCGATCATCTCCAACCAGAGCGCGGTGGAAGCGACTGAAATCGGTTATCAGGTCGGCACGCGAAACATCGTCGACGTGTTGGATGCCCAGCGTCAGCTGTACACCTCGGTGCGCGACTACAACAACACCCGCTACGATTACATCCTCGACAACCTGCGCTTGAAGCAGGCCGCCGGCACATTGAACCCGGGGGATTTGCAGGACCTGGCGCGCTATCTCAAGGCCGACTACAACCCGGACAAGGACTTCCTGCCACCGGACCTGGCCAAGGCTGCGGCGGCGCAGTTGAAGGCAAATCCAACGCAGTAAAAACCAGCTCTGTGGCGAGGGAGCTTGCTTCCGCTGGGCAGCGAAGCGACCCCAAATCCTGAGCAAGCGGTCTGCCAGACAGACCGCATTGGTTGATTTTACGTCTGCTACGCAGTCGAACGGGGCGAAGCGGCGTTCCGACAGGCCCCCTCGCCACAGAAGCCCCTCGCCACAATGGATCTATGGCGGATTCAAGATTTGTCGATCAATCGACCAAGCCCATCCAGCAACCGCTGCAACGCACCTTGATTGGTACGCATCACCCTCAACCCCGCCTCCGCCATTCGCTGCGCATCGCGCGGCAATTCGAACAGCCGCTGCACCGCCAGCGCCAGGCCTTCTGCATCCTCCACCTCCTGCAACGCCCCGGCGCTGCGCAATTGCGCGGCGATTTCGAGGAAGTTGAACAGGTGCGGGCCGCTCAGCACCGGTTTGGCCAGCGCCGCCGGTTCCAGCAGGTTATGCCCGCCGTTTGGCACCAGGCTGCCGCCGACAAACGCGCTGTCCGCCAAGGCATAAAGAAACAACAACTCACCCATGGTGTCGCCCAGCAACACCGACGTATTCGCCGTGACCGGCTCGCCGGAAGAACGACGCACCGTGGCGAAACCCTGCTGCTGGCACAACTCGAACACCGGGTTGAAACGCTCTGGATGACGCGGCACCAGAATCAGCAACGTATCGGGATGATGGGCCAACAACTGACGATGGGCCGCCAGCACCACTTCGTCTTCACCTTCGTGAGTACTCGCGGCGATCCACACCGGGCGTTCCTGCGCCTGCCATTGCGCGCGCAATTCGGTGGCGCGCAGAAGCAATTGCGGATCGATGGTCAGGTCAAACTTGATCGAGCCGGTCACTTCGACGGTGTCCGCACGCGCACCCAGGTTACGGAAGCGCTGAGCCTCGGCTTCGGTCTGCACCGCGAACAGGCTCATCTCCACCAGCATCGGCTGGGTGAGTTTTCGGAAGCGGCCATAGCCCTTGGCGGAGCGTTCGGACAATCGCGCATTGGCCAACGCCACCGGAATCCCGCGTTTGGCGCACTGATGGATGTGGTTCGGCCAGAGTTCGGTTTCCATGATGACCGCCAGTTTCGGCTGGACCCGATCAAGAAACCGTGCCGCCGCGCACGGCAAGTCGTAAGGCAAATAGCAGTGCTGGATGCGCGGCTCGTTGGCAAACAGGGCATGGATGCGCTCCGAACCGGTCGGGGTCATGCAGGTCACGGTAATTGGCAGCTGTGGATGACGTTGCAGCAGGGCGCGAATCATCGGCGCTGCGGCAATGCTCTCGCCCACGGATACTGCGTGCACCCAGATGCCCCCCGGCTTCATCGTCGGCAGGCCGAGGGAGAAGCGTTCGCCAATGCGTTTGGCATACGCCGGCGCCTTGCGCGAACGCAGCCACAGCCGAATCGCCACCAATGGCAGCCCCAGGTAAAACAGCGCGGTGTAGAGAGTTCTATTCATGGCGGCGGAGTTTATCGGTTTTTTCACCGATCGCCTGCAAGTGCACGGCAAAACGTTCTGCCAGCCAGCGAGCCGCCGGGCCGAGGGGTTCGTCGCGGCGCCAGACCAGTTCCACAACCAGCGCCGGCGGGGTCCATTCGCTGTCCAGTTCGACCATCAGGTCCTGATACGCCGGGTACTGCACCACGTGCCGCGGCAGCCAGGCCCAGCCGAGGCCGCGCACCAGCCATTCGGCCATCACGTAAAAGCTGTCGGCCCGCCAGACCTGCGGGCTGGCGGGTTCACTGCCGGGATAGACGCTGGACTGCGTGGACATCAGCAACTGGCGGTGCCGTGCCAGTTGCTGACAATCAACCTGCGCCTGTTTCGCCAATGGGTGGCCGACGCCGCACACGGTGAGCATCTCAACGCTGCCGAGCACGCGACGCTCAAGCGCTTCGGGGATCTGGTCGTGATAAAACAGCAGCCCCAGGTCGGCCCGACGCTCGACCAGTTTGCGCGCCACATCACCTTGAGCGGCGCTGGTCAGTTGCACTTCAAGGCTGGGGAATTTGTCCGCCAGAGCTGCAAAGCTTTCGATGATCGGCTGATAGGGCATCGCCTCATCCTGAGCCACCCGCAAACGCGCTTCCTGACCGCGCATCATCGCCAGCGCCCGGCCGTTCAGGCGTTCGCACTGACGCAAGACTTCCCGCGCCTCTTCCAGCAAGGCATTGCCGGCCTCGGTGAGTTTCGGCTGACGGCCGCTGCTGCGGTCGAACAGGCTGACGCCGAGGTCTTCCTCCAGCAGCGCAATCGAACTGCTGACCGCCGACTGCGCCTTGCGCTGATCCCGCGCTACGGCAGAAAACGAACGCTGCTCCGCTACGCTGACAAACAAGCGCAGCTGCTCCAGATTCCATTGCATGTTCATGAGGCAACCCATCTTCAGAACAGATAGGTAATGACTTTACCGCATCTGGAGAATCTCTAGAATGCCGAACTCAGACAGCAACACTTCACACGAGGATGCACCTATGACCGCTTACTACTACCTGGCCATTGCCATCTGCGCCGAAGTGATCGCGACCGTTTCAATGAAAGCCGTCAAAGGCTTCAGCACCCCGCTGCCGCTGATTCTGGTGATTGTCGGTTACGGCATTGCCTTCTGGATGCTGACCCTGGTGGTGCGCAGCGTTCCGGTGGGCGTCGCTTATGCGGTGTGGGCCGGCATGGGGATCGTGATGGTCAGCGTCGCGGCGCTGTTTATCTACGGGCAGAAACTGGATGTGCCGGCGATGCTCGGAATGGCGCTCATCGTGCTGGGCGTCGTCGTCATCCAGCTTTTCTCCAAAACCGCCGGGCACTGACTGAATACAACAAGCCTGTGGCGAGGGAGCTTGCTACCGCTCGACTGCGAAGCGGTCGTAAACCCGAGTGTCAGACAGACCTCGGATTCAGGTTTTGGGGCGGCTTCGCCACCCAGCGGGCGCAAGCTCCCTCGCCACCGTAATCTCCATTGCCTAATAGACATTGATCCCCAACAAATCCCCTCTTCTTCGAGTCTGTATACTGCGCCCTCGTCTTGAACACTGAGGTCGCTGCATGCCATCCGTTATTTCCACCGACGTTCTGATTGTCGGCGCTGGTGTCGCCGGCCTCTGGCTGAATGCACGCCTGCGCCGCCAGGGTTTTTCGACCGTGCTGGTGGAAAGCGCCAGCCTCGGCGGCGGGCAGAGTGTGAAGTCCCAGGGCATCATCCACGGTGGCGCCAAGTACGCGCTGCATGGCGCCCTGACCGGTGCCTCGGAAGCCATCGCCGACATGCCGCGCCGCTGGCGTGAAGCCCTGGCCGGCGACGGCGAGCTGGACTTGTCCGGCGTGCGCCTGCTGTCAGAAGCCCATTACCTCTGGTCCCCTGGCACCCTCGCCGGCAACCTCACCAGTTTCTTCGCCAGCAAAGCGGTGCGCGGCCGTGTCGATCAGGTCAAGGGCGACCAACTGCCGCCGGCCCTGCAAGACAAGCGCTTCAAGGGCAAGGTTTACCGATTGGCGGAACTGGTGATCGACGTGCCGAGCCTGATTCAGCGCCTGGCCGATCTGGCCGGTGACGGCCTGCTCGCCGGCCAGAAGATCGAACCGTTACTGGAAGCTGGCGGTCTGGTAGGCCTGAAGGTCGACGAGCGCGAAATCCGCGCCCAGCGCATCGTGCTCAGCGCCGGTGCCGGCACAGCGGCGTTGCTCGAAGCCCTGGGGCTGAGCCAGCCGGCCATGCAACGCCGGCCGTTGCACATGATCATCGCCAAAGGCCCAAGCCTCAAACCCCTGTACGCCCACTGCCTGGGTGGCGGCACCAAACCGCGCCTGACCGTGACCACCCACCCTGCCGCCGATGGCCAATGGGTCTGGTACATGGGCGGCGACATTGCTGAAGCCGAAGGGGTCGCCCGCGAACCCGCCGAGCAAATCGCCACCGCTCAGAAAGAACTCGGCCAGTTGCTGCCATGGATCGACCTGAGCACCGCGCAATGGGCCACCTTGCGTGTGGATCGCGCCGAACCGCTGCAATCGGGGCTGACGCGTCCGGACAATGCCTTCCTTGCCGAAGAAGGCCGGCTGCTGGTTGGTTGGCCGACCAAACTGGCGCTGGCACCGGACTTCGCCGACCGGGTCATCACGTCTTTGCAGCGTGACGGCATCCAGCCAAGCCACCCGGCGCCGTTGCCCGACCTGCCAAAACCACCGATTTGCATTCCAGCCTGGGAGCAACTGCTGCCATGAGCGTAAAGACCCTGCACGACCTGCATCGCCCCCTGGGCAGCACCGGCCTGCTGGTTTCACCACTGGGCCTGGGCACCGTCAAACTGGGCCGCGATCAGGGCGTGAAATACCCCAACGGCTTCCAGATTCCCGGTGATGACGAAGCACGCATGCTGCTCAAACTCGCGCGCGACATGGGCATCAATCTGATCGACACCGCCCCGGCTTATGGCCGCAGCGAAGAGCGCCTCGGCCCGCTCTTGCGTGGTCAGCGTCAGGACTGGGTGATCGTCAGCAAGGTTGGTGAAGAATTTGCCGACGGCCAGTCAAGTCACGACTTCAGCGCCGCCCACACTCGACGTTCAGTAGAGCGCAGCCTGCAACGCCTGGAAACGGATGTTATCGATCTGGTGCTGGTGCACTCCGACGGCAACGACCTGGCGATTCTCAATGACAGCGAGGTCTACGCGACCCTCGCCGCGCTCAAGGCCGAAGGCAAGATTCGCGGCTTCGGTTTTTCCGGAAAAACCGTCGAAGGGGGATTGAAGGCTCTGGAACAGGGTGATTGCGCCATGGTCACCTACAATCTGAACGAACAGAACGAGAAGCCAGTCATTGACTATGCTGCTGCTCACGGCAAAGCCATTCTGGTCAAAAAAGCCCTCGCCAGCGGTCACGTCTGCCTGAGTCCGGGCGTGGACCCGGTGCGCGCCAGCTTCGAGTTGTTGTTTGAACATCCGGGTGTTGCCAGTGCTATTGTCGGGACCATCAATCCGCTGCACCTCGCCCACAACGTCGCGACCGTTGCCCAGGTCCTACGTAGAAACTGATGCCGCGCACGCGGCCTTAAGCAGGAGCCGACATGCCGCGCACGCTCATAAGAAAGAACCCGAGCAACTTCAAGACCCTGCCGTTGTACGTCGAAGCGACTCCCGAAGGCTTGAGCTATCAGAGCGTCGGGATGCCGCTCAATTTCTCCCAGACCCTGCAACGTCGCCGTCCGGTGACGGTGCCCGACACTGAGCGCTTCGCGCTGGAACTGGCCAACCTTGGGGTCTCGGTGCGCCTGACCCTGCATTGGCAGAATCGCGATTACTGGGTGTTGGTACGTCAGCGCCGGCAAGACCGCGGCGATGTGGTGCTCAAGTTGATCTCCGGTTACGTGCCGGCCCACGAGTTGAACCTGCCGCTGCATACGGCGATCCAGGAGATCGCCGAAGAGTGTCTGCTGGAAACCCCCGAAGGCTGGCTCGGCGGACGTTTCAATGACACCTGGCTGCCGGCGCCCTACTCCTCTGCGCTGCATTATCGCGAGGCGTTGCCTTTTCGCCTGACGCCGTTGTCCGGCTCGGCGCGGCCAGTGCGTTGCGCCAAGATGCAGTTGATCGAACGTCCACGGGCTTACGTGCACTTGCCGACGGCCTCGTTGCAATTGATCTATGACTTGCGCCTGGACGTACCGAAGGAAGCCAAGTCCCTGAGCCTGTTTCATGTCGATGAGCGACTGGAGGGCGATCAACTGGTGGCCCGGCTCGATCGCAAGCGCCCCGATTTGTATTTGATGCCACTGCAGGACGGCCAGCCGATGGCTGAGCTGTATACCTTGAAAAAGGATCAGCTGTACCCGGCGAGTACGCGCGGGCTGTACCTGGCAGAGAGTTTTGCCCAGCAGGAAGGCTGGCTGGTGCGCGATGAGCGGATTCGCTGGAAGGATTGGGTACGTCAGCAGGGGTTGAGCCCGCCGGGGAAGGATTCCGGTTTAGCGCGGTTGCGTGGGAAAGCGAAGCAATTGCTGAAGAAAATCGTGCCACGTAAGGCAGTGCGATAGGAACAAGAGTGCTTGTGTGGCGAGGGAGCTTGCTCCCTCGCCACAGTGACCGCGTCGTTTTCAGTTATTGCGGATTTTTTCGACTATTGCGGTGGTCGAGCTGTTTGCCACCAGCCCCAGCACTTTCACGGTTCCGCCGTAAGCGGTGACGATGTCGGCGCCGACCACCTGGTCGATCCCGTAATCTCCGCCCTTGACCAACACGTCCGGCTTGACCTCGCGCAGCAGGTTTTCCGGGGTGCCTTCAGGAAAGCTGATCACCCAATCCACGGCGCCCAGACCGGCCAGTACGGCCATGCGACGGTCGACGCTGTTGATCGGACGACCCGGCCCTTTCAGGCGGCTGACAGAGGCATCGTCGTTGACCGCAACGATCAGACGATCGCCTTGGGCGCGTGCCTGCTCGAGGTAGGTCACGTGGCCGGCGTGCAGGATGTCGAAGCAGCCGTTGGTGAAAACGATTCTCTCTTTATGCGCACGCGCATCGTCGACCGCCAGCAGCAACTGCTCAAGGCCCAGCACACCGCGCTCGGAACCTTCTTCGCGCTGGATGGCACGACGCAGTTCCGGGGCGCTGATCGCCGCTGTACCGAGTTTGCCGACGACGATGCCCGCCGCCAGGTTGGCCAGGGCCACCGCGTGGGGCAGTTCTTCGCCCGCGGCAATCGCAGCCGCCAGCGTGGAAATCACCGTGTCGCCGGCACCGGTCACGTCGAACACTTCGCGCGCGCGCGCCGGCAGGTGCAGCGCCGGATGATCCGGGCGCAGCAAGGTCATGCCGTGCTCGCCACGTGTCACCAGCAACGCACCGAGGTCCAGGTCGTGCATCAACTGCGCGCCCTTGCTCACCAGCTCGTGCTCATCGGCGCAACCGCCGACAATGGTTTCGAATTCGCTGAGGTTCGGCGTGATCAGGCTCGCGCCACGGTAGATCGAGAAATCCTTGCCCTTGGGATCGGCCAGCACCGGAATGCCACGGGCACGGGCGGCCTGGATCAGCACCTGATGGTTTTTCAGCGCACCTTTGCCGTAGTCGGACAGCACCAGCACCTTGATGCCTTCGAGCAACTCGTCGACTTGCTCACCCAGCGCCAGGGCGTCGGTGGCGAAGGGCTCTTCAAAGTCGATACGCAGCAGTTGCTGGTGACGGCTCATGACACGCAGCTTGACGATGGTCGGCTGGTGCGCGATGCGCTGGAACAACGCCCGCACGCCAGCGCCCTTGAGGCTATTGGCTAGGCTGTCGGCGGCCTCATCGTCGCCGGTCACACCAACCAGCGAGGCCGGTGCGCCCAGGGCGGCAATGTTCAACGCAACGTTGGCGGCACCGCCCGGGCGGTCCTCGATTTGCTCGACTTTGACGACCGGTACCGGCGCCTCAGGGGAGATCCGTGAGGTACCACCATGCCAGTAACGGTCGAGCATGACATCGCCGACCACCAAGACAGGGGCTTGATCGAATCGCGGCATGGACAACTTCATGGAGCAACCCACATACAAAATGAACAGGGCCGCGATATTACCACAGGGTTGGCGTGGGCTTGTGTGGCGGCTGCAATGGGATGATTCAACAGGGGTTTTTACTCATTTATTGATCAATAAACCCGATAACCGATGGCAGGTATCCGCAATCGACAGCGTCTGCGTGTCAATCTCGCATTCAGCACGCAGTGGTGCCTCATGGGGACTGTCGATGCCGGTGAAATCCTTGATCCGTCCTTCCCTGCCCCCTCTGGTACAAGCCCTTTGGGTCACTTGCGCGCAAACCGACATCGGTCGCTCTGCTTTCATAACCAAGCATCTCGTAATCGCGCCGGTACACCGGCCGCACCAGCCGATGGGCAGGAGCCGAGCAAAAATCACCGGCGAGCATCGCGCGACACGGCTGCGAGCCGTTGAGGTGGGGCAGCACCATCGAGTGACCCAACTGCTCGCAGACCATCCGAAATCTGCCACATTGCAGTACACGTGCGAAGAGGATGGCCCCCTCGATTCAAGTCAGAGGTTCGCTCAGGAACCTTAACAAGTGCGGCGCGGAGTTTTATTCACGTTTGATCAAGAAAGGTAAAGACCTGGATATAAATCACCGGGCGCGTTGCACGTCGGGTGAACGAGAGGGTGAGCCGGGCTCACCCTCTCGTCTGTGTCAGGCGATGTTTTCAGCCGGCGTGTCCAGGCCCATGGCGTGCAAGCGCGAGTAATAGCCTCCTTGCGCCAGCAGCTGAGCATGGGTGCCACGCTCGACGATTTCGCCGTGATCCATGACCAGGATCATGTCAGCCTTCTCGATCGTCGACAGACGGTGCGCGATCACCAAGGTAGTGCGGCCTTTCATGACTTTATCCAACGCGGCTTGAATGTGCCGCTCGGACTCCGTATCCAATGCCGACGTCGCTTCGTCGAGAATCAGCAGTGGTGCGTTTTTCAGCAACGCCCGGGCGATTGCCAGACGCTGGCGCTGACCACCGGAAAGCAGCACACCGTTCTCCCCGACTTCAGTGTCCAGGCCTTGCGGCAGCTGGGCAATGAAGTCCATCGCATAAGCGTCTTCAGCGGCCTTCTCGATATCCGCACGCGGTGCGCCAGCCAGATCACCGTAGGCGATGTTGTTGGCCACAGTGTCGTTGAACAACGTGACGTGTTGCGTCACTTGGGCAACATGCCGACGCAGGTTGCGCAGGCGATAGTCTTCGATTTCAACGTCATCGAGCAGGATCTCGCCGGTTTCGTGGTGATAGAAACGCGGAATCAGGCTGGCCAAGGTTGACTTCCCGCTGCCGGAACGTCCCACCAACGCGATCATCTGCCCCGGCGCTGCGGTGAAACTGATATTTTTCAGGACTTCACGGTCGGTTCCAGGGTAGGTGAAGCTCAGATTGCGCACATCCAGACGGCCACTGACTCGCTCTTGCTCGACGGTACCCAAATCGACTTCCGGCTCGACATCCAGCTGCTCGAAAATGCTTTCGGCACCGGCCACACCTTTTTGAATCGTCGAGCTGACTTCCGACAACTGGCGAATCGGCTTGGGTAGCAGACCGGCAGCGGTGATGTAGGCCACCAGGTCACCGGCGGTCGCATCACCGCGCAGAAACAGCACCAGGAACATCAGCACGGCCATGGCGGAGTAGATCACCAGTTGCAACATTGGCGTGTAGACCGCGCCGGTCTTGGTCATGCGCAGCTGTTTGTCGGTGTTGCTCTGACTGGCCTCGGCGAAACGCTGCTGCTCGTAGCTCTCGCCACCGAAACTGCGTACCACGCGATAACCCTGGATGGTCTCGGACGCCACGTGAGTAACGTCGCCCATCGCAACCTGGATCTTCTTGCTCTGCTTGCGAAATTTCTTGCTGGTATTGCCGACCATGAGCGCGATCAGCGGCAGGATCGCCAACATCACCAAGGTCAGCTTCCAGTTCATCCACAGCAGATAGGCAAACAGGAAGACCACGGTCAGACCTTCGCGGATCACCACCTTGATGGCATCCGTGGCAGCACCGGTGACCATGGTCACGTTGAAAGTGATACGCGAGATCAGATGCCCGGAGTTGTGGGTATCAAAATAGCGGTTGGGCAGCACCAGCAGCTTGTTGAAAAGCTCGACACGCAAGTCATGCACCAGACCCAGCGAAACCTTCGCAAGATAGTAGTTGCCGAGAAAGGACCCCAGGCCTTGCCACGCGGCGATCAGGATGATCAGCAACGGCACAGCCATCAGCAACTGCAAGTCTTGCAAATAGGGCACATTAGGAAAGAGCACCGCTTCAGGGTTGCTCAGGCCATCGACGAAATATTTGAGAATCCCGGCCAGCATGGGCTGGGTGGAGGCAAAAATCACGAAGCCCACGATACTCAGCAGGAAAAGGCCAACATAGGGTTTTACATACCCCAACAGCCGAAAATAGATTTTCAGGCTGGAATCCTGTCCCGCTTTGGGCGGTGCGTCACTCATCGTAGAGCTCACTGGTTAGGAAGAACGCGAAATTTTATCACAAGCGTCGGTTTTGACCCGCGCCCATACCAAAACACTGGCCAGGCCAATGGGCAACCAGCTGATGAACCACTCGGCTCTTGGCGTTCCGGTCAGGCTGGCCGCGTCGAACTGCATGGCCAGGAACGAGAATAACCAGACACCGATGACACCTTGTCCGTATATCGTTTCCCGGGCTTTCCAGGCCTCGCGCAGTACTGCAAGCCACACCGCGCACCACAATAGCAGGCCCGGCAGACCCAGTTCGATAGCCACATGGGTGAACAGGTTATGGGCGTGGTCGAAGTACTGACCGTCGGCCATCACCTTGTAGTTGCCGCCAAGGCCCAGGCCGGTCCATGGGTGTTCGGAGATCATTTGCAGGCTGGCCATGAGGATCTGCGGGCGATAGGAAACACCGCGCGCCATGACCAAAGGCTCGAGAAACCAGAAAGCCAGCATCGCCAATGTCAGCGCCGATACCGCGACGATGCGGCTGCGTCGATCACGGCACCAGATCGGCATGGCGAGGAAAGAGAGCAACAACGCCAAGGCGGCACCACGACTCTGGCTAAGCACCACAAACATACCAAGCAACGCCAGTGCAACCGCCCAGACACCCCTCATCCAGCGGGTCTGCGGCACCCAGTGGACCAGCCACACGGCTGCCAATCCAATGACGTAGCCACCCAAAATCGGGTGAGACAACTGGCCCAAACCTTCAATTCGCCCGTACCAGGAATTGCCATTGACCCAATAGAACTTGATGATGGCCAGTAGCGCACCCAGCGCCAACCCGATGCAGCCCCATTGCATGACGCGAATCACTCGCTCGGGTCGGGCATCGGCAAACACCGGGAAGAACAGCAGGAATACTGCGATGTACAGCAAACGCTTGGCGCCGCGAGTCGGGTCCGGGTCGATCGTCCACAAGAGACTGATCAGCGACCAGACCAGCAGGCCGAGCATTGGCAGGTAGACCCAGCGCTGCTCATAAAGGAGCTCCCGAAGCCGAGCACGCGCCGGCCAGGCGAATACCATGGCCGGCAACCAGAGCAGTGCAACCAGCCCCTGTTGATAAATTTTGTTGGTAGGCGCAAAAGCGATGGCCAGCAGAAACCACAACAGCCCCATCGTCATCCATACCTGTGCCCAACGAGTTGCTTGCATCAAATTACTCCTGAGATAGTTCTCCCACCCATCCCGGCATGGTTAAAACTGAAACTTTTCGGCATCATTGCCCGCCACAGTGCCCCGCTATTTCAACAAGGCTTCCTACGATGCAATGCTCCCGGCTTCCGCAAGCCGCTTTAAATCAAATGATTGAAGGCGCCAGAGTACTGGAGACCGACAGCTTCGGTCCGAAAGTCTACCTGTTGCAGGATGGGAATATCCTCAAACTGTTTCGTCGCAAGCGTGTTTTTTCTTCCGCGTTGTTCCGCCCGTATTCAAAACGCTTCATCGACAATGCCGTCGAACTGCAAAAGCTTGGCGTGCCGACCTTTCAGGTCCTGCAGTTCTATCGACTGCAAGCCCCAGGCATCACGGCTGTGCTTTACCAGCCTCTGCCGGGTGAAACCCTGCGCCAGATCGCCAGCAAGGACGGTTTCAACTGGCAACAGTCCTTGCCTGCTCTGGTCGGGCTGATCCGCAGCCTTCACGCATCGGGTATCTATTTTCGTTCACTGCACCTGGGCAACATCGTGGTCACACCGGACAACCGGATGGGCCTGATCGATGTGGCGGACATGCGCTTTTTGCGGGGACCGCTGCCCAAGTATCTGATCAGGCGCAACCTGCAGCACTTCGCTCGCTATATTGACCGAGAGAAGCTGAACGACAGCTTTCCAATGCAGGCACTGGAGCAGGCTTTACTGCCGTCATGAGAGCAATGTGCGGGCGGTCTGACTGAAATCCCGCCAGGCCTGGTCGGGCGCAAGTACCTGATATTGATCCGCCGCAATCGTCCCGGGGGAGACACTGAGCGCTCGCTCGATGGCATCGCTCCAGGCGCTCACATCATCTACGGGGGCATACCAGCCTGCTTCTGCCAACTGCTCGCGAAACACTGCCAGTTCGCTGGACAGTACCGGAACACCCGCCATCACAGCTTCTTGCATGATCAGGCCCAGGCCTTCGTCCAGCGAAGGGATCGCAACCCAGTCGAACGCACTGTAAAGCCGCGCGGCGTCGTTCAGATGGCCCGGTAATGAGACGCTGGCGCGTAACCCCAGGTTATCAATACGGGCTTGCAGCGCTGCGCGGGTCGGACCTTCGCCAATAATCACCAGTCGCAGATCGGGCCGATGCTGCAACACCTTGGCGAAGGCATCGAGCAGGCAGGCAAAACCCTTTTCCTCCACCAGTCGTCCCACCGCACCGAGTACCGGCGTGTCGTCCAGGGGTAATCCCAGCCGGACCCGGGCCTCCCCCCGAGGGAGCACTGCCGCGCGGAAGGCGACAGGGTCGAACGCACTGCGCAAGGTCATGACCGGCATTTGAAGGTCACGGGCCAGCAAGGCTGCCAGAGTGTTCGACACCGCGGCCAATGTCAGCCGGGAAGCCGGAAACTGCTGAAAGAGCGCTCGGTCAGCAGCATGAAGTCGTGAAGATCCATGAAAAATCACCACTGCTCGCAGATGCGGTAGGGTTTTGAGTATGGGCAACAGCGTTCGCGCTACGCCCAGACCATCAAGCAGCAGCACACTCGCATCACTGTCTTTGAGGGCCTTCTGAAAATTAGCCCGCGTCCAGGGCCTCATCAGCCGCCAGAAATGTCGCCCTTTCAAGCGGGCAGAGGACAGCCCCCACTCCCGAACGTCGCCGACATTGACCCCGCATACTGACCCGTGCCCCTGAAGTAACCAGGTCTTGACCGACGCGGCGGGGTCGGCCTGAGACAGTATCTGCTGATGAACCTTGTGAATCGAGGCGAACGGAGAGCCGCCTGCCCACATGACGTTAAGAATACTCATAGGGCAAGAAGCCAATGCACGGTTCTCAGGATATAAGCTGCGGTGCACTTAATTGATGAACCAGCCAATGCCGACTCCCAGCAATAGAAACAATGCGGACTTTACGTGTTCGCGTCGACTGCGGCGCGCCTTGCGCTGACGCTCAACTGGCGTCTGTACGTGAACGCCAAAGCCAGTATGCAGAACAGCATCCCCTTCAAGCGTCACTGCCGTTAAATACAGCTGCGCGTAACGTTGTGACAGCGCCTTCTCCCCACTATGCGCGGCAAAGGGAGCGCACAGCCGATATTCCTTGATGCGGCGCAGCCCGGGGTTCAGCGAGAAACTCTGCCACTCTGGCTTGTCGGAGATCAATGGATAGCAAGGCACCCCAGCGATAACCTCACGCGCCCCCAGATGAATGTAGGGACTGTGAACACGCAGATCATAAATATAGTTGCGTAGCCACACCTGAAGAATTTGCGGGCGCAACTCAAGTATGGTCATGGAATCTTCCACAAACCCAGAGCGATAGAATTCCCAATCATCTTCGCAATGAAAGATGTACGGCGTGGTGACGTGCTCGTATGCCAGATCGATCGACGCCAACTGGCCCAGCTTCGGCTGATTGACGAACACCGTGCAGTGATCCTTCCAATGTGCAGGAATGACCGCGTGCACCCCCTCATCACCCGCATCTTCAGTGATGAACACTTCGCGAATGGGGGCGGTGTTAAACCGATCAAAACTCTGGAGAGTAGCCTTGAGCAGATCCAGGCGGCCACAGCTGGTGACTACCAATGTGATGTTACTTTCTTCGGAAAACAGCACCTGATTCTCGATAAAGTCGAAGTATCAGCAATATCAATGGCTGAACAATTCTTGTCAAACACCCAGTTTCAGGCGCACTTTTTCCAGCAGGCTTAACGGCGCTCGAGGGCGCAATACCGGTTCGAGTTCCTCGACGATACGCTGACCGATACGCGCAAAGCTGAACTGGCTGACCGCCAGTTCGCGGCCATTGTGGGCGATACGCTGCGCCAGCTCAGGGTCGGCCCGCAGCTTGGCAAGCTTTTCCTGTAGCTGAGGGATGTCCTGATAGAACACGACATTGTGCATGTCCTGCAAACCCAGCGCGCGGCTTTCCGCCGCGCCCTGATCATAGGCCAGCAACACACAGCCGCACGCCATGGCCTCGAAATTCTTGATCATGAATTCGCCCATACCGACATCGGCGCTGACGAAGAAGCGAATACGGTTGAGCGTGTCGCAGTACTCTTCACCGGACTTGGTACGCGTCACCACCAGGGATTCAACGCGCCCCAACTCATCGAGCAAAGCCTTGCGGCCACTGTACGCGACGCTGTTGGTACTGCCGACAAACGCCAGTTCGATATCGCGCTCGCGGCCCTGATCCTGCAACAGCGTCTGGTCGTATCCCTTGGGAACGAACACCGCGTCGAACCCCTCCCCGCGCAAACGTTCGGCGACCACGAAACCGGAACTGATCACCCGTACCCACGGCATGCGGCGGTAATGCGCGCTGAACTTGCCGGTGTACTTGCAAGGAATGTAATTCTGGTAAGCGTCGTGCTCAAGAATCACCAGGTTGGGGATCGTACGGATAAACCCGGCCTGACGGATTTCCTGCTTGAAGCGCAGGAAGAACACAATCCGGTCATACCGTGACACGTCGACTTCACGCCGGAAGTAGCCGCGCAAGTTGCGTTGGTCCTCACTGCTGAGCCACCGCAAGTCGCACTCGCAATGAGCAGCCACACCCTCGTACAAGCGGTCCAGAATGGCCCGCTGATCTTTCTGTACCAGAAATAGAATCTTCATCGTCTTCCTTGCCGCACCAGGCAAACTGAGCCAAACCTGAAGCCAACCCTGTCCAGAGGCAGAGTCACTTACTTACAAACGCCAGAACAGTTCATGGCGACGCACAGCCTTGCGAAAAAATTCGTTTTCACCGTAGGGTGAGCCGGAGCGCCCCGCCAACAGACGCTGCAACACGCGGCGCAAACGCCGCTTGAAAGGTGCCCGGGGCTGCAAGTCGTGCATCATTCCCAACGCCATGGCCTTGTCACGCTGCTGCGCCGCAGAAAGCACAAGGCAATAGGGAACCAGCAGGCTGGTCGAATCGAAAGCCGGGGGAAGCGCCGTACCGGTTCCCGAGTCGCCCATCGGCCAGCGATCGTTATCGTGCAGATGATTGGCGTAGCCGAGCAACGTGGTCGGCTGCCATTCAAGGCCTTTCAAGGCTTCGAGAACCGCTTGCTGGGCGCTGAGATGATCGGGGTGCGGATCGAGCGTCGGGTGCGGCAGCACGATCACTTCTGGGCGTGCGCGCAACAACAGCTCACGCAGATCGGCCAGCAGGTTGTTCCAGGTCGGTGCGCCATCGATGTCGCCCGGCAGGGCAAACGGATTCAACTGGCGATAGACGCGGGTGTCGCTCAACTCGGCTTCACGGGAACCCATCGGCTGCGCTGGCGCGGCTTGCATCGCCGCCAGTTGCAGGCAGAAATAACCCAGCTGCACGCAATGCGCTTCAGGCACACCCGCCCAACGCGGCACCGCGATGCTGTCCCAGGCGCGCAAACGGCCCTTGAGGCGCGCCGCCTCGACCTTGTTCAGGCCCAGCTGTTGATAGTGTTCGGCTTCGATTTCACCGGCAGTGAGGGTGACGATCCAGGCTTCATCGGCCTGACTGTACAAACCATAGGCGGCCAATTCAGCGTCGTCGGCGTGAGGCGCGATCACCATCACCCGCTGGCGGCGGTAATCCGGTTGCTCCAGCGCCCACAGCACCGGCTCACCGAGCAAGCGGCAGAAGCGTCCGTGCAGGCGCAACTCGCCCCGCGACAGCACTTGCGCCTGACCACTGAGGTTCAGGTAACGCAGGCCATTCACACCGCGCTCAAAGGTTTGTCGGTCCGGGTTGTCGCCACCCAGCAACTCGACCATCGGGTCGATAAAGCGCCCCAGCCACGTGCTTTTTACCCGCAACGCCAACACCAGCGTTGCGTCGTTGACCAGCATCACACCTTCGTCCAGGCGCAGACGCTCACCGTCCAGATGCACCTTGGGCTGTGGGGTGTAGGGCGGGAAGCTGTAGTGGTAATCGTCTTTCGGCGAATAAAACAAATGGTCGGCGAACCATGCCTCGTGGGCAATCCAGCCCAGCACCGCAAGCACCAGCGGCAACCACCATGCCACCAGCACGCCGATGGCAATCAACAGCACCAGCGCGATCAACAGGCCGATCCGTTTGTTGCGCCGATGGCGCTTGAGCAGTTGCTGTTTGCGGCTCATGGGCTCACTCACACGGTGAAGACCGGCACGGGATTGCACCAGCGGTCCTTGTATTCTCGGTCGGCGCGACCGAAGGAAAACCGCAAGGGTTTATCCAGGGCCCGCGCATGTTCCCAGGCACTTTGGGTGTTGAGGAAACTCAGCACGCTGCCGGGACTGAACTCCCGCGTTTCGGGATCGACACCGCCATTGATGTACTCGACGCTGATCCACTCCGGCGCCTCGACGCGGTACACCAGTTGAATCGCAATCGGTGCGTCGTTGAGGAAAATCACCGAGCCGATCAGCAAGTCCCGCAGCAGTTCGATCACCTCGCCCATGCGTTCGGCACCGGTGGCCGGGAAGCCCCAGCGCCTCTGGAACAGGTCGCAGTAGATCGCGGCCAGCTCAGCGCTGGAGAACTCGGCGACCGGCCGCACCACCCCGCCCGCCTCTTCCAGCAGACGCAATTCACGACGCTGGTTGTAGCGAAACTTTTTCGACAACTCTTCGGGCGTGCGGGCCATGGCCAGTTGTTCGGTCTGCAACTTGATGTCGGTGAAACGGCCTTCACTGAGCGCCGACAAATAACGTCCGCGGTGGCGCAGCGGCGCGTGCGCATCAACGGCGGCCGGCAGGATCAACTCGGCATTACCGAGGTCGAACAGGCCTTTTTTACCACGGCGCTTGAGTACGTCTTTAGACAGTGCCAGGTCGCGGCCCCAGGTCGGGATGGCGGCTTTCACTTCACCGTTTTGCTCCCAGGCCAGGTAACGCACCGGGATGTCGGCCAACTGTGCCAGGCGTTCAACTACCAGAGGATGGGTCGCGACGCTGCCGCCAAAACGTTGCCAGGCTTGTGCATAAGTCGAGGCGTCGACCACCGCCCAGCCCCGTTCACGCCAGCCTTGAAATCGGTTGAGCATCAGCCCCTCGGTGCCAGTTCGGTGACATGCGGCAAATGCCAGAAAGCATCGCGTACCGCGCGGTCGGAGAAACGCTCACGTAGGCGATCGAGCATCAGCTCGGCGCACTGGTGACGCTGCTGGTCGTCCATCGCAGCCAGATGTTGCAGCCCTTGGGCCAAGTGTTCGGCATCGCCCAGCGGGAACAGAATACCGACGCCCTCGACCACTTCCTTCGCCCCGCCACACGCAGTGGCAAGCAACGGCACGCCGGCAGCCATGGCTTCAAGCAGCACCATGCCGAAGGGTTCGTGATCAGAGCTCAAGGCAAACACATCGAAGGCTCGGAAGTAACGACGGGCATCCGGCACCTGGCCGAGGAACAGCACGCGGTCGCCGATACCCAGTTCCCGGGCCAGGGCCTTGAGGTCCTCTTCCAGGCGACCACTACCGAGGATCACCAGTTGGCTGTTGCCCGGCAAGCCCGGCAATGCCTCGGCAAATCCGTGCAGCAGCGTGGCCTGGTCTTTGTCTGGGTGCAGCCGCCCGACGTTGCCGACAATCCAGGCATCCGCCGACAGACCGAGGGTTTCCCGGGCCTCACGGACCGATACCTGGCTGGTCTGCAACGCCAGCACATCGACACGGTTATAGAGCGTCTGAATCCGCCCGGCCGGCCATTTCGGCAGGCAACGGCGCATGTCGTCACGCACCGCATCGGAGACCCCGAGCAGGCTGAGGCGCTTGCGGAAAATATGCGCGAAGAGTTTGCGGGTGCCGCGTTTGTAATCGCCAAACGCGTGATGCACGCCAATCACCGGCAGCGAGGTGCCGAGCAAGGCGATGTAGATCGGCTTGAAGCGGTGGGCAATGCAGAAACTGAAATTGCGCGAGGCGGCGATCTTGCGCAGATCGCTGATGGCGCCCAGCTTCAGGCCACGAATGGCCTTGGAGCTGTATTCCATGAACAGCACTTCATCGGAAGCGCAGCCCGCGGCAACTTCAGCATCGGCAGCCCCGGTCAAAAACACCGTGGTCACTCGATAACCGGTCCCCGCGAACAGGCTGGCGTACTGCCGGGCGCAGTCCAGAAACGGCCCGTCATAGCCGTGACAGAACTGCAACACATGGCGTTCAGCCGAGCGTGTCATAAGCGTTGGCGCCCTCTTTGACCACCAGGATGTCTTCCATGATCAGATACTGTAGATCGGAACCGAAGAACATGTTCAACGCGTCAGTCGGCGAGCAGATCATCGGCTCGCCACGACGGTTGAGCGAGGTGTTCAGCGACACGCCGTTGCCTGTTAGCACTTCCAGCGCCTTCATCATGTCGTAGTAGCGCGGGTTGTATTCGCGCTTGAGCACCTGGGCCCGGGAAGTGCCGTCTTCGTGGACGACTTCCGGCACGCGGGTCTTCCACTCTTCAGCCACTTCGAAGGTGAAGGTCATGAATGGCGCAGGGTGATCGATCTTGATCATCTGCGGGGCGACGGTGTCGAGCATCGACGGGCAGAAAGGCCTCCAGCGCTCGCGGAACTTGATCTGGTGGTTGATCCGGTCAGCCACGCCGACAGCGCTCGGGCAACCGATGATCGAACGACCGCCCAAGGCGCGCGGACCGAACTCCATGCGGCCCTGGAACCAGGCAACCGGATTGCCATCGACCATGATCTTGGCGATGTTTTCCGGCATGTTTTCGAGCTTGCGCCAAACTGGTTTGCTCGGGTGACGGGCGCAGGCAGCGACCACGTCTTCGTTGCTGTACGACGGGCCGAGGTAGACGTGTTCCATCTTCTCGACCGGCACGCCACGGGCGTGAGACACGTAAGCTGCCGCGCCAACCGCCGTCCCGGCATCACCGGAAGCAGGCTGCACGAACAACTCTTTGACGTCATCGCGAGCGATGATTTTCTGGTTGAGCTTGACGTTCAATGCACAACCGCCGGCGTAGGCCAGCTTGCCGGTTTCCTTGAGCACGTCGCCCAGGTAGTAGTCGATCATCTGCAGCGCGATCTTTTCGAACAGCGCTTGCATGCTCGCGGCGTAGTGGATGTACGGCTCGTCGGCGATGTCGCCTTCGCGCTTGGGACCCAGCCACTCGATCAACTTCGGCGAGAAATAGAAACCCTTGCCCTTCTCTTTATAACGACGCAGGCCGATGACGTTGGCGTAGTCGGTGTTGATCACCAACTCGCCATTCTCAAACGAGGCCAGACGCGAGAAATCGTATTTGCTGGCATCGCCGTAGGGCGCCATGCCCATGACCTTGAACTCACCGTCGAGCATCTCGAAACCGAGGAACTCGGTGATCGCGCCGTACAGGCCGCCGAGGGAGTCCGGGTCGAAGAATTCCTTGATCTTGTGGATCTTGCCGTTTTCGCCGTAACCGAAGAAGGTCGTGGCGTACTCACCCTTGCCATCGATCCCGAGGATCGCGGTTTTCTCTTTGAAACCGGAGCAGTGGTAAGCGCTGGAGGCGTGGGCCAGGTGATGCTCGACCGGCTCGATCTTGATTTTCTTCGGATCGAAACCCAATTGCTCGAGGCACCAGACGATCTTGTTGCGATAACGCTTGTAACGACGGTTACCCATCAGGATCGCATCGAGGGCGCGGTCCGGGGCGTACCAGTAACGCTTGGCGTAGTGCCAGCGCGCCTTGCCGAACAGGCTGATCGGGGCGAAGGGAATCGCGACCACGTCAACGTCGGACGGCTTGATGCCTGCCTGCTCGAGGCAGAACTTCGCCGATTCGTAGGGCATGCGGTTCTTTGCATGTTTATCGCGTACGAAGCGCTCTTCCTCAGCCGCCGCGACCAGCTTGCCGTCGATGTACAAGGCTGCGGAAGGATCATGGCTAAGGGCGCCGGACAGGCCAAGAATCGTCAATGCCACAGGGGTCTAGCCTCTTTAGTCTGCATGCAGGCGACAAGCGCCTCAAAAATTAATGTGCCCCTCGCAAGGGGCGAGAGACAGCTAAAGGGCGGGATTATAGCGTAAACATGACGGGAATGACCCAGCGCTTATTACCCCTCCTGGACGAAAGCGTGGCATCCCGCTTATCCGCGGCCTGCCCACCAGTAAATACCGAGGTTGCCGTCGGTGGCCTGGCGGTAAATCGTATAGGGCAAGGAAACGGTGTCCATGACCCCTGACAGGGTCAGGTCCAGCAATACGAAGGGGACGAGGAAGCCGGTGGGATCTGGCGGGGCATTCAAGATGCAGAAGTCGTAGGCCAGACCACTGTACATGCGGGGGATGGACTGGCAGTAGGTTTTTTGTTTTCGCAGGCCGCGAGCGGCGTCTTCGTCATCTTGCAGCACCGTCAGTGCGGTCCCGCAACCCGATAAAGCCAGTGAGAAAGTACCGATTGCAACAGCCGTTTTTATGGTCAAGATTTGCCCTCCGTGAACGTCAGGCAAACTAGCATCGCGGCTCTTCAGGGCACAGTTCATGGGGTCTGGGGATCATGTAGGATAGTTCACAAGAACTTGTCCCCTAGATCTCGATGGGCAGGTATGGCCCCATCGCGAGCAAGCTCGCTCCCAAATCGGATCTGCGTCGTGCATAACACCCTTGTGGGAGCGAGCTTGCTCGCGATGGCGATTCAGGCGACGCCAGAAATGCCTTTGGGCAGACGCTGGTCGATGACCTGATACAGCGCGCTGCTCTCGGGCCAGTTACGCATGAACCGCGCCCGGTCCCGTGCATATGCTGGGGCAAAGCTCCCCACCGAGCCATGCTGACACATCGAATCCAGATCGATCAGCGCCCAGCGATCCTGTTGCCAGAACAGGTTATGACCCTTGAAATCCCCATGACTGATTCGCTCGCGGATCAACTCGGCAAACAAATGATCCAGTGCCAGCAATTCAGCCTCGGGCGCATTACCGCTCTCAACATACGGCGCAAAGCGCTCAATGATGTCCGGCCCCGGCAGGTACTCGGTCACCAGGTACGCCCGACTGCGCAGCCAGAGAAAACGCTTCTCCAGCAACGCCAGCGGTTTGGGCGTGGCGATGCCGAGGAACGCGAGGCGATTGCCTTCGCGCCACGAGTGCCAGGCACGGCTCGGGCGCCAGAAGCGTTTGAGCCAGTGGGCAAAACCTTTAATGTTGTAGCGCTTGATCACCAGCGTCCGACCATCAACCTCGACTTTTCCTACACTCGCCGCGCCGCCGGTCTTGTACAAATGACCCTGATCAAGCAAGGCATCGGCCTGCTCCAGCACCGGCAACATCGCCGCTTCTTCGTCGCGACGAATAGCCCGCAAGCCAAAAGCCCCGCGCTGGACGCTGAACAACGAACACTCGCGGCCCACCTTGATCAGGTAGTCCTTCAAGCGCCAGCTGCGAACCTTGTCGATCTGCTTCTGCAATGCTTCCATCGGCAGCGCGTGTTCGCCGTTACTCAACAGGTAATACACCAGCAGTTCTTCGGTGAACGGTTCCAGCGACTTGGGCAACTGGGCGAAAAACACGCCGAGGTTTTCCAGGACTTTCTGCCGTGACAGCGGCTGGCCCGGGGTTTCAGCGCAGACGCCGCCGCCATCGATCAGGTACAACCGGCCACGCTGACGCAGGAGGTTGTCCAGGTGCAGGTCTTCCTGCCAGAGCCCCTTGCGATGCATTTGGCCGATAGCGCCCAACGCCTCGGCCAGCACGGCCCCTTGCATATCCGCCAGCACCGGCAGGTGTTCGACTTTTTTCCAGGTATCCCCCAGGCTCTCGGCGCCCTCAAGGAAATCGAACAGCAGCCAGCCGCCCTCGCCTTCTTTCAGGCCGTCCACCAGCAATTGCGGCGTGGTCAGCCCTTGATCGGCGAGCAAGCGCACGCCGTCCAGTTCACGCTGAAAATGCCGCGCCGCCTTGCTGCCGACCAACAGCTTGGCCAGCACCGGCCGGCCGCGCCACACGCCAGCGCCGACATAACGCTGCCCCGGCAACACGCGCAACAGGCTCAGCAACTGCAACTCGGCAGATCCGGCGGCATCGGCCAGTGAAATGCTCATCGGCAGCCTCGGACTGCGGCCGGCGCCTTTCAGTTCGGACAAGCGCATCAGCGCGCCTCCTTGTGACTGCGTCGCGCGGCCAGGCGCGAAACCCAACTGTCCACCAGCGAACTGTCCGGTGGCTGATCCACATAAACTGCCAGCAACTGGCGCAACTGCGCTTCAGTCCATTCTGGCGCACGGCGCAGCAACGGTTCCAGGTCCTTGACTCGGTCACGCTGGCCGAACAGCAACGGCCGGGTTTTTTCCAGGTCGATCAACTGCGCCTGATAACCGTCGCCCGTAGCCTGCAGAAAAATGTGCTTGGGGTAGAAGCAACCATGAAGCTGACGCACGCCGTGCAGGTGCCGCGCCAGTTCGCCACAGGATTTCATAATGGCCGTGTGTTGCGCTTCGCTCAGGTCCGACCAGCGCTGCAACAGCGAATCCAGGTCATCCCAACCGTCCAGCGCGCGCGTCAACAGAATCGCCCGTACTTCCCCGTCGACTTTGCGCTCACCAAAAAATGCCGCTTTCAGCGCTGGAATACCCAGCTTCTGATAACGACTGATGTTGCGAAACTCGCGGGCAAAACTCGGTTCGCCAAACGGCGCATGAAGGGTACGCGTCAGGTAGTTGCTCTGGCGCTTGAGGTAGTAACCATGACCTTCCAGATCCAGCCGAAACACGCTGCTCCAGCCGCCACCGACGGTATTGGGTTCATCCACCGCGTCGAGCTGCTTGGCCCACAGTGCGTCGAACGTGCCGAGGCCATGACGCTCAAGTAGCGCACGGTCTTCAGCGGCCAGAAAATCAGTCATTCGCGTCCCTCGAAAAATCTCACCACGTGCCGGATGCGTTTTTTGTCGTCGGCATTCAGCCGGTCACGTTGGCGGTATTGCAGGTAAAAGCGCAGGCGCTGGGTGGCCGACAGGTGATATTTCGCCACCTTGTCGAGGCAGGCCAGGTCCTTGGTGATCCGGTACTTGAGCCAGAAGCCGCGCCAGAAATCGCCGTTGGGGCAATCGATCAGGAACAGCTTGGCTTTATCGTCGATCAGCAGATTGCGCCATTTCAAATCGTTATGGGTGAAACGGTTGTCGTGCATGGTCCGGGTATAACCGGCCAACTGACGACTGACCGTGTCGACCCAGGCGCGGTCCGCCAACTTGGGATCGTGGCGGTCGGCGAGGGCCGACAAGTCTTCGGTGTTGGGCAGTTCACGGGTGATCATCGCGCCACGGGCATACGCCGCGCCGCGCCGCTCCAGTCCCCAGGCAACCACTTCAGCGGTGGGAATGCCCCACTTGGCGAAGCGCTTGAGGTTCTGCCATTCGGCCTTGACCCGGGGCTTACCCAAATAACGGCGCAGGCCTTTGCCGGCACCTACGTAACGCTTGACGTAATAATTGACGCCGTTGCGATTGACGCGGATGACTTCGGACAACAGGTCGCGGGTCAAGCGTTCGCCTTGAAGCGCGAACACCGCTTCCAGGCTGCCAAAATCTTCCGCCAGGTCGCTGTATTCAGGTTCCAGTTTCCAACCCGGCATCAGAGCGCATCCCCGTATCGCTGTTTACGGTCGTAGAGTTTGTTGGCCTTGCCTTCAAGCCAGGCAAGCAGCGACGCTTCTTCAGCCAGAACCTGGCGCAGCGGCTGCTGAAAATAGTCCTTGAGGAATCGCAGCTTGTCGCGCTGGGTCAGACCGATGTCCAAGGCTGAAAAGTACAGCGCCGCCAGATCCTTGTTGCGCCAGCGCTGGGTGATCGCCGGGCGGGTCTGGGCACGGTGCAGGTCGATCACCGAGAGTTTGAAGTCGTCAGGCGTCACCGGTTTATCGGTGTGCAGCAGGAAGTGGCAGATGTAGCAGTCGCGGTGGTTGACCCCGGCGCGGTGCATCATGCCGGTCATGCGCGCGACTTCGGCGATCAGCGCGCGCTTGAGTCTTGGCTCGGGCGGGTTCTTGATCCAGTCGATGCTGAAGTCTTCGAGGCTGACGGTGGGCGCCAGCTCTTCGGTGACGATAAACGAATGCTGATCCGCCGGGTTGCTGCCCTTCTCGCCATACGCAACCGCCGTCATGGTCGGCACGCCGACTTCTTTCAAGCGCTGAATGGCCTTCCACTCCTGGCCCGCGCCGAGTACCGGCAGCTTGGCCGTCAGCAGGTTCTTGAAGATCTCGCCCCAGCCGACGCCACGGTGGATCTTCACGAAAAAGCCATTGCCGTTCACTTCAGTGCGCAAGGTCCGGCGCGCTTCCAGCTCACGGTAAACCTCGCCCTGCAAGCCTTCGACTTCGGTGAACGCATCGCGTCCGGCCCAAAGGCTCTTGAACGGTTCAGCCAGCATCAACTTCATTAAGCGTGCTCCGCCAGAATCACATCGGCCGCGTGCTGCGGCATGCTGTAGAGGTCGGCCGTCTCAGCGAAGGCCAGACCGTTGCGGCTCCAGGCCGCCCGTGCTTGAGCGTCGTTCAACATGCCGGTCAGGTACTGCGTCAATTGCGCCTGGTCGAACGGTTCGTCCAACACCAGGCCGGCATCGGCCTCGGCGATGTAATGGGCGTAACCACAGACCGCACTCACCAACACCGGCAACCCGGCCACCAGGGCTTCGAGCAACACCGTCCCGGTGTTTTCGTTATACGCCGGATGAATCAGCAGGTCGGCACCCAGCAGGAAGCGCGGGATATCGCTGCGGCCCTTGAGGAACGTCACGTTGTCGCCGAGCCCCAAGGTGGCGCTCTGCATCTGGAACAATTTGGGGTCATCCTGGCCAATTACAAACAGCCGGGTGCGTTTCTTCAGATCAGCGGGCAACGCGGCCAGCGCCTTGAGGCTGCGATCAACGCCCTTGGTCTTGAACCCGGAGCCGATCTGCACCAGCAGCAGCTCATCGTCCTTGAGGTTGAATTCGCGACGGAAATCAGCTCGGATTTCGGCGGCATTGGCTGGCGCGCGACGGTCCTGGGAGATGCCCGGCGGCAGCAAATGGAAGCGTTCCAGCGGTGTGTCGTAATGCTTGATGAACAGCGGCTGCTGGACTTCGGAAATCATCAGCACTTCGGTCTTGGCGTCCTTGGCGAACACCGCGCGCTCGTACTCGGCGAAGTGCCGGTAGCGGCCCCAGCGACGGTATAGCGAGTTGCGCAGGTTCTGCGCCTTGTCTTCAAAGCAACCGTCGGCGGCGTAGTAAACGTCCAGGCCCGGCATCTTGTTGAAGCCGATCAGACGGTCCACGGGACGCTTGGCCAGGTCCGCCTCCATCCACTCGCTGAGCTTTTCGTTACGGCGATGGTTGAAGAACGCCTTGACCGGCGCCACCAGCACTTCGAAACCCGGCGGGACATCGCCTTCCCAGATCAGCGTGTAGACGCGAATCTGATGGCCGCGCTGTTGGCACTCCAGGGCGATGCGCATGAAGTCGCGCTGCAAGCCCCCGAACGGGAAGTACTTGTACAAGACGAATGCCAATTGCATCAACGCAGCTCCTCAGCCAGTAACAACGTGCTCAGTCGGGTCGCGACACGCTCGGGATTCAGACGCGTGAAGCACAGGGGCCACTCGCGTTTCAGGTCGAACTGACGGGCATCTTCGGCCGTCGGTTGATAGGTGCATTTCTTTTGCAGGCACGGTGCGCAGGGGAAGTCGCTGGCGATGTGAATCTGCGCCTTGCCGTAGGCGCCGGTCAGGCCCGGGTTGGTCGGGCCGAACAGCGACAGGGTCGGTACGTCGAGCGCCGCGGCCAAGTGACCGAGGCCGGTGTCCACGGCCACGCAGGCTTGAGCGCCGGCCAACACTTTGCCGACACCGGCCAGGTTCAGCTTGGGCAAGACTTCGACATGCCGGAACCCTGCGGCAATGCGCTCGGCCCGGGCTTTTTCAACTGGATTGCCCCACGGCAGCTTCACGGCAACGCCCAGATAACCAACGCGCTCGGCCAGTTCACGCCAATAGGCTTCCGGCCAGTGCTTGGTGTCCCAAGTGGTGCCATGCAGGAACAGCACGTAAGGATTCTTGCGCGGCAGTTCCACCAGGCGCTCGACGTTCAGCCCGTAATCGCCCAGGCCTTTGGGCAGGTCGTAGCCCAGAGCCAGGGCAAACAATTGACGCACCCGCTCTACCGCGTGTTGTCCACGGCCCACGGCCAGGCGTCTGGAATAGAAACGTGCGGCGATTGGCTCGCGCGCCGAGTCCTTGTCGAGCCCGGCGACCGGCGCTTTGACATAGCGCGTCAACCAGGCGCTTTTCAGCAGGCCCTGGGCGTCGATCACCAGATCGTATGGGGTAGCGCGAACGCTTTGCTTGAAGCGCTTCCACTCGCCACTCTTGAGGGTTTGCCAGAGGTTCTTGCGCCAGCGACGGATCGCCACCGGGATCACCTTGCCCACGGCCGGGTGCCAGGTCGGGATTTCGGCAAATCCTTCTTCCACCACCCAGTCGAACGTGATGCCGGGGATCGCCCGCGCCGCGTCGGTCAACGCGGGCAACGCGTGAATCACATCACCCAGGGAAGATGTCTTGATCAGCAGAACGCGCAAACTATTTGACCTCGACCACAGTGCCCTGCAACCGCTGCAAGGCTTCGTTCACCGCTTGCGGCATGAGCTGGCGCAGGCAGTTGTAATGACCGAAGCGGCAGGTGCGATCGAAGCACGGGCTGCATTCGAGGCCCAGGCGCACGATCTCGACGTGCTCGGCCAAGGGTGGCGTGAAGCCCGGCGACGTCGAGCCGTAGACCGCCACCAGCGGGCGGTTCAACGCGGCAGCGACGTGCATCAGGCCTGAGTCGTTGGAGACCACCGAATCGGCGCAGGACATCAGGTCGATGGCCTCGGCCAGGGAGGTGCCGCCGCTGAGGTTGACCGATTCTTCGCGCAGGCCGGGAATCAGCCGCGCGCGGATGTCTTCGCCCACCGCGTGATCGTTTTTCGAACCGAACAACCAGACTTGCCAGCCTTCGCGGATCTTCGCTTCGGCGACCTTGGCGTAGTGCTCGGACGGCCAGCGCTTGGATTCGCCGAACTCGGCGCCGGGGCACAGCGCCAACACCGGACGGTCGAGGGCCAGACCGAACTTGGCCAGCGCCGCCTCGCGGGTGACCGGGTCGATCTGCAGGCTTGGCCGTGGATACGGTGTCGGCAGTTCGGCACCGCGCTCATAAGCCAGCGCCATGAAGCGCTCGATCATCAGCGGAAAACGTTCTTTATCCAGCGTGCGCACGTCATTAAGCAGGCCGTAGCGGAACTCGCCGCGCCAGCCGGTGCGTTTCGGGATCCCGGCGAAGAACGGCACCAGCGCCGACTTCAAGGAGTTCGGCAGCAGGATCGCCTGGTCGTACTCGCCGGCCAGGGATTTGCCGATGCGCCGACGCGTCGCCAGCTCCAAGGCGCCGTGGCCGAGCGGAAAGCTCAAGGCCTGACGGACTTCGGGCATGCGCTCCAGGATCGGCCGGCTCCATTCGGGGGCCAGGACGTCGATTTCGCATTGCGGGTGGCGTTGCTTGAGACACTGAAACAGTGTCTGCGCCATCACCATGTCACCGACCCAACTGGGCCCAACGATCAGAATTTTCATGTGGTTTCCAAAAACGAACCGGGGAGGCATACGCCTCCCCGCCTCGAGAATCACTGCGAGAGCCTGTCGGCTTGCGATGGGTCATCACCTTCAACATTGCTGTCGACTGTCACTCCGCTATCGCGAGCAGGCTCGCTCCCACATTGGGATTTGGTGTACATCGATCTGCGATACAAAGCAGATCTCCTGTGGGAGCGAGCTAGCTCGCGAAGGGGCCGTCACATCTAGCATCGATGGCGACTGACACCCCGCCTTCGCGAGCAGGCTCGCTCCCACATTTGAATCTTGTTGCTTCAACTCGCGCGTTTCAGCTTAACCCCAGCTCACGCCAGATCCGCAATACCTGCCGGCGTTCATCGACAAACTGGTCGCCCGGTATCACCCCGGCGTCCTTCTGCAAGGCCTGCCGGTGCGCGGCGGAGCGGTAGGCTTTGTAAGCCTCGCGCAGCAGGCTGGCGTCTTCGGCGGGCATCAGCCCTTCGTGTTCCAGCTCTTCCAGAATGCGGATGTTATCCGTCCAGCGAAGCAATGGCGGGTGTGTTTCGGACCACGCCAGGGCCGCGTATTGCACCATAAATTCAATATCGACGATACCTCCGGCGTCCTGCTTGAGATCGAACGGCGCCGTGGCCTCGAAGGCATTTGCCGCGGTGCCGGCCGCGGTGCTCTTGCTGCCGAGGTTATCGCGCATCTTGGCGCGCATTTCGCTGACCTCCTGACGCAAGGTCGCCAGGTCCCGTGGTTTGCCCAATATCGCCGCGCGAACCTTCTCGAACGCCAGGCCGACATCCTGGCTGCCCACCAGCACCCGCGCCCGCACCAGCGCCTGATGTTCCCAGGTCCAGGCTTCGTTTTCCTGATAGCGGGCAAACGCCCCGACCGAACTCACCAGCAACCCAGAGGCGCCGGAAGGTCGCAGGCGCATATCGACTTCATACAGTTGGCCGGAGTTGGTCTGAGCCGTGAGCAAGTGAATGATCCGCTGCCCCAGGCGGGTGAAGAATTGCGCGCCGTCGATAGGTTTCGCCCCATCGGTTTCCGCCTGCGGATCACCGTCGTGGATGAACACCAGGTCCAGGTCCGAACCATGCCCCAGTTCCAGGCCGCCGACTTTCCCATAACCGACAATGATGAAGCCCGGATCGCACAACGTGCCGTCGGTGCGCAAAGGCGTGCCGTATTTGGCCACGGTCTGGCGCCAGGCCAGGGCCAGCACTTGCTCGAGGATCGCTTCAGCCAGCCAGGTCAGGTAATCGCTGACTTTCATCAACGGCAGGCTGCCGGCAATTTCCGACGCGGCGACCCGCAAACGGTGCGCCAACTTGAAATGGCGCAGGGCTTCCATTTGCTGTTCGAGGTCGTCTTCGGGAATCCGGGTCAGACGCTCACGCAATTCGGCGGCCAGTTCCGGCGCCAGGGGCGGTTTGAACAATCGCCCTTCATTGAGCAATTCGTCGAGCAACAGCGGGAAGCGGGTGATCTGCTCAGCGATCCACGGGCTTGCCGCGCACAAGGTCAGCAAACGTCGCAGCGCGCCGGGGTTCTCGGTCAGCAACACCAGATACGCCGAGCGACGGGCCACCGCTTCAACCAGCGGCAGTACGCGCTCAAGCACCAGATCCGGATTGGCATGCTCGACCGCCTGAGCCAGCAACCGCGGAATAAACGCATCGAGGCGCTCGCGCCCCAAGCGCTGCATCGCCCGCAACTGCGGACTGCTGCGCAAACCGGCCAACGCCTTCAAGGCCTTGGTGGCATCGGCAAAACCGCCCTCTTCCAACTGACGGCAGGCGGCCTCTTCATCCTGAGCTTCTTCCCACAGCGGCAGCCATTCACCGCCGACCACCACTTCGCTTTCGGTGCCTTCCTCTTCATCGGGATCGGCGATCACCTGACCAAAGTGCCAGGCCACGCGGCCGCGCCAATGCATAAGCTGAGCATGGAAAGCCTCCCAGTCAGCGAAGCCCAACATAAAGGCAATGCGCGCCTGATCCTGCGCACCGTCCGGTAGCATCTGGGTCTGGCGGTCGGCAATCGCCTGGATCGCGTGCTCGGTGTACCGCAGAAATTCGTAGCCTTCGCGCAGCTCGCTGATCACGGCCGGCGGCAGGTAGCCCTGACCTTCCAGGGTGCTCAGTACTTTTAATAGAGGGCGTTGCTGCAGGCTCAGGTCGCGACCGCCGTGGATCAGCTGGAACGCCTGGGCGATAAACTCCACTTCGCGGATGCCGCCGGAACCGAGCTTGATGTTGTCAGCCATGCCCTTGCGCCGCACTTCCTGCTGGATCAGCTGCTTCATGGTGCGCAGCGCTTCGATCGCCGAGAAGTCGAGGTAACGCCGATAAACGAACGGGCGCAGCATCTCTTGCAGTTGCGCGCCGGCCACTTGATCGCCGGCCACCACCCGCGACTTGATCATCGCGTAGCGTTCCCAGTCGCGCCCCTGGTCCTGGTAATACTGCTCCAGCGCGTTGAAGCTCAACACCAGGGCACCGGCCGAACCGTAGGGCCGCAGGCGCATGTCGACGCGGAATACAAAACCGTCGACGGTCATCGGGTCCAGCGCCTTGATCAGGCGCTGGCCGAGACGAATGAAGAATTCCTGATTATCCAGCGAGCGTTTCACGCCGACGGTTTCGCCGCCCTCGGGGTAGGCGAAGATCAGGTCGATGTCCGATGACAGGTTGAGCTCCACTGCGCCGAGCTTGCCCATGCCGAGGATGACCATCTGCTGCGGCTCGCCGCTGCGCCGGCCGGTGGGCACGCCGAACTGCTGGCAATGCCGCGAGTACAACCACTGATAGGCCTGATCGATGCTCGCATCGGCCATGTCCGAGAGGTCGCGGCAGGTCTGGACCAGGTCGGCCTGGCGAGTCAGGTCGCGCCAGATGATCCGCACTTGCTGACGGGTGCGCTGACGGCGCAAGGCGCGACCGAGTTCATCATCGGTGTCGGCCGCATTCACGGCCGCCGCAATCTGCCCGCACAACTCACCGGGTGCGAAGCTGCGGTCCAGTTCGCCAGACTGCACCAGCGCCAACAACATCAAGGGGTCACGGACACTTTGTTCGGTCACGAAGTCGCTGGCGGCGGTGACGCGGGCGAATTGCGCCCAGCGCTCAGCGGTCCAGGCAGACAGGCCATGGTCGTCTTCCAACTCGGCAACGGCGGTACGGAACGACTGCTCAGCGCGGGTGACAAACGGCAGGAGAATGCCGGGCAGTTCGGCAAGCGGAGGGAGGCTCATGGTCTATCCTTGATCGGCGTGTAGAAGGCTGCATGTAGTGAATTTTCAATTCGCACTACCTGATCGACTGTCGAACAAAGGTTAGAAATAGCTGAAATTTCTTTATTTTTGGCAGGCAGCATCAAGCTTTCACCTTTTTCGGTTGGCAAAAGACCAACCTTAACGATTATTCTCACAACGCAGCCGGAGGCCACAAGCCGCTCATCTGTAGTTTTACTACTCGTATATACATCCAGATAGCTGAAATGCCCGATGATTTGTAGTAAAACTACACGCCGCCGGAACCTACCACTCGGCAATCCAAGAATTTATATCGTCTGCCCACAAGGCCAGTCGCAAACTCAGGCAACCGATTCTGGAAGCCTTTCCGCCCTGGAGCAAGCCATGCAAGACCTCGATCCCGTCGAAACCCAGGAATGGCTGGACGCCCTGGAATCGGTTCTCGACAAAGAAGGCGAAGACCGCGCTCACTATCTGATGACCCGTATGGGCGAACTCGCAACCCGCAGCGGTTCGCAGTTGCCTTACGCCATCACCACGCCATACCGCAACACCATTCCCGTTACCCACGAAGCACGCATGCCTGGCGACCTGTTCATGGAACGCCGCATTCGCTCGCTGGTACGCTGGAACGCGATGGCCATGGTGATGCGCACGAACCTGAAAGATTCGGACCTGGGCGGTCACATCTCCAGCTTCGCCTCCAGCGCCACCCTGTATGACATCGGCTTCAACTATTTCTTCCAGGCCCCGACCGACGAACACGGCGGCGACCTGATCTACTTCCAGGGCCACACCTCGCCAGGCGTTTACGCCCGTGCGTTCATGGAAGGCCGCATCACCGAAGACCAGATGAACAACTTCCGCCAGGAAGTGGACGGTCAGGGCCTGTCGTCCTATCCGCACCCTTGGCTGATGCCTGATTTCTGGCAGTTCCCGACCGTATCCATGGGTCTGGGCCCGATCCAGGCGATCTATCAGGCACGCTTCATGAAGTACCTGGAAGCTCGTGGCTTCATCCCTGAAGGCAAGCAGAAAGTCTGGTGCTTCCTGGGCGACGGCGAGTGCGACGAGCCGGAATCCCTGGGCGCGATCTCGCTGGCTGGCCGCGAGAAGCTCGACAACCTGATCTTTGTCATCAACTGCAACCTGCAGCGCCTCGACGGCCCGGTTCGCGGCAACGGCAAGATCATCCAGGAACTCGAAGGCGTGTTCCGCGGTGCTCAATGGAACGTGACCAAAGTCATCTGGGGCCGTTTCTGGGACCCACTGCTGGCCAAAGACGTCGACGGTATCCTGCAACGTCGCATGGACGAAGTCATCGACGGCGAGTACCAGAACTACAAAGCCAAAGACGGCGCGTTCGTGCGTGAACACTTCTTCAACTCGCCAGAACTCAAGGCGATGGTTGCTGATTTGTCCGACGACGAGATCTGGAAACTCAACCGTGGCGGCCACGACCCGTACAAGGTCTACGCGGCGTACCACGAAGCGGTCAACCACAAAGAACAACCGACCGTCATCCTGGCCAAGACCATCAAGGGTTATGGCACCGGTGCCGGCGAAGCGAAAAACACCGCGCACAACACCAAGAAGGTTGATGTTGAAAGCCTGAAGCTGTTCCGCGATCGTTTCGACATTCCAGTGCGCGACGAAGAGCTGGAAAACCTGCCGTTCTTCAAGCCAGAGCCAAACAGCGCCGAAGCCCGCTACCTGAGCGAGCGCCGCACTGCTCTGGGCGGTTTCGTGCCACAGCGCCGCGCACAAAGCTTCAGCGTGCCGACCCCATCGCTGGATACCCTCAAGGCTATCCTCGACGGTTCGGGCGACCGTGAAATCTCCACCACCATGGCCTTCGTGCGGATCCTCGCGCAACTGGTCAAGGACAAGGAAATCGGCCCGCGCATCGTCCCGATCATCCCGGACGAAGCCCGTACCTTCGGTATGGAAGGCATGTTCCGTCAGTTAGGCATCTACTCGTCCGTCGGCCAGCTCTACGAGCCAGTCGATAAAGACCAGGTGATGTTCTACAAGGAAGACAAGAAGGGCCAGATCCTCGAAGAAGGCATCAACGAAGCGGGCGCCATGAGCTCCTTCATCGCTGCCGGTACTTCGTACTCCAGCCACAACCAGCCGATGCTGCCGTTCTACATCTTCTACTCGATGTTCGGCTTCCAGCGTATCGGCGACCTCGCCTGGGCCGCTGGCGACAGCCGCACCCGTGGCTTCCTGATCGGCGGCACCGCCGGCCGGACCACGCTGAACGGCGAAGGCCTGCAACACGAAGACGGTCACAGCCACATCCTGGCTGGCACCATCCCGAACTGCCGCACCTTTGATCCAACCTACGGCTACGAGCTGGCGGTGATCATCCAGGACGGCATGAAGAAGATGACCGAAGAGCAGCAGGACGTTTTCTACTACATCACCGTAATGAACGAGTCCTACCAGCAACCTGCCATGCCGGCCGGTGTCGAGGAAGGCATCATCAAGGGCATGTACCTGCTCGAAGAAGACACCCGCGAAGCGGCGCACCACGTTCAGCTGATGGGCTCCGGCACCATCCTGCGTGAAGTGCGTGAAGCAGCGAAGATTCTGCGTGAAGAGTTCAACGTTGCCGCCGACGTCTGGAGCGTTACCAGCTTCAACGAACTGCGTCGCGATGGCCTGGCCGTCGAGCGCAGCAACCGTCTGCACCCGGGCCAGAAGCCTAAACTGAGCTATGTCGAAGAATGCTTGAACGGCCGTAAAGGTCCGGTCATCGCGTCTACCGACTACATGAAGCTGTTCGCTGAGCAAATTCGTCAGTGGGTCCCGTCCAAGGAATTCAAAGTCCTGGGCACCGACGGTTTCGGCCGCAGTGACAGCCGCAAGAAGCTGCGTCACTTCTTCGAAGTCGATCGTCAATTCGTGGTGTTGGCAGCCCTGGAAGCACTGGCTGACCGTGGTGATATCGAACCTAAAGTGGTGGCCGAGGCCATCGCCAAGTTCGGGATCAACCCGGAAAAACGCAACCCACTGGACTGCTGAGGAGACACTCTGTGAGCGAACTCATTCGCGTACCTGACATCGGCAGCGGTGAAGGTGAAGTAATTGAACTGTTTGTGAAGGTCGGCGACCGAGTCGAAGCCGACCAGAGCATTCTGACGCTGGAATCGGACAAGGCGAGCATGGAAATTCCTGCGCCGAAGGCCGGTATCGTCAAAGCGATCAAAGTGAAGCTGGGCGACCGCCTGAAAGAAGGCGACGAACTGCTGGAGCTGGAAGTCGAAGGTGCCGCGGCTGCGGCCCCTGCGGCTGCCGCTGCGCCGGCTGCCAAGGCTGAAGCAAAACCGGCTGCTGCGCCTGCCGCCGCCGCTGCTCCAGCGCCAGCCGCCGCGCCTGCTGCCGCTTCGGTTCAGCAAGTGCACGTGCCGGATATCGGTTCGGCGGGCAAGGCCCAGATCATCGAGATCCAGGTCAAGGTCGGCGACACCGTCGAGGCTGATCAATCGCTGATCACCCTGGAATCCGACAAGGCCAGCATGGAAATCCCATCGCCTGCCGCTGGCGTGGTCAAGAGCATCAGCGTCAAGCTCAACGACGAAGTCGGCACTGGCGACTTGATTCTGGACCTGGAAGTGGCGGGTGCTGCGGCCCCGGCTGCTGCCGCGCCAGCCCAGGCTGCTGCGCCTGCTCCGGCCGCCGCTGCTGCTCCAGCCGCCGCGCCTGCTGCACCGGTTGCCGACAGCGTTCAGGACATTCATGTCCCGGACATCGGTTCGTCGGGCAAGGCCAAGATCATCGAAGTGCTGGTCAAGGCTGGCGACACCGTCACCGCCGATCAGTCGCTGATTACCCTGGAATCCGACAAGGCGAGCATGGAAATTCCATCGCCTGCCGCTGGCGTGGTGGAAAGCGTTTCCATCAAGCTGGATGACGAAGTCGGTACCGGCGACCTGATCCTGAAGCTGAAAGTCAAAGGCGCGGCGCCTGCTGCTGCCCCGGCGACCGCCGCTGCTGCCGCACCTAGCGCCCCTGCTCCAGCCGCTGCGGCGCCTGCTGCTCCGGCACCTGCCGCACCCGCGGCGGCTCCGGCCAAGCCGGGCGCCAAGGTTCACGCAGGCCCGGCTGTACGCCAACTGGCCCGTGAATTCGGCGTCGAGCTGAGCGCGGTCGGCGCAAGCGGCCCGCACGGTCGTGTGCTGAAAGAAGACGTGCAGGTTTACGTCAAAGCCATGATGCAGAAGGCCAAGGAAGCACCGGCAGCCGCTGCTGGCGCGACCGGCGGCGCGGGCATCCCGCCGATTCCGGTCGTGGACTTCAGCCGCTTCGGTGAAACCGAAGAAGTGCCGATGACCCGCCTGATGCAGATCGGCGCGTCGAGCCTGCACCGCAGCTGGCTGAACATTCCGCACGTGACTCAGTTCGATTCGGCTGATATCACCGACCTGGAAGCGTTCCGTATCGCTCAGAAAGCCGTCGCAGAGAAGGCCGGCGTCAAGCTGACCATCCTGCCGCTGCTGCTCAAGTCGTGCGCGCACCTGCTCAAGGAACTGCCGGACTTCAACAGTTCGCTGGCGCCAAGCGGCAAGGCGATCATCCGCAAGAAGTACGTGAACATCGGCTTCGCGGTCGACACCCCTGATGGCCTGCTGGTACCGGTCATCAAGAACGTCGACCAGAAGAGCCTGTTGCAACTGGCAGCCGAAGCCGCTGTGCTGGCCGCCAAAGCCCGCGACAAAAAGCTCACCGCTGACGACATGCAAGGCGCCTGCTTCACCATTTCCAGCCTCGGCCACATTGGCGGCACCGGCTTCACGCCGATCGTCAACGCGCCGGAAGTGGCGATCCTCGGTGTTTCCAAGGCAACCATCCAGCCAGTCTGGGACGGCAAAGCCTTCCAGCCGAAACTGATGCTGCCACTGTCGCTGTCCTACGATCACCGTGTGATCAACGGCGCCGCTGCTGCACGCTTCACCAAGCGTCTGAGCGACCTGCTGGCGGACATCCGCACCATCTTGCTGTAACACCGACGGCCCTCCTTCACCGGAGGGCCTGTCGCGTTCCACGTTTCCGAGCGCCACGCTCGTACCTCAACCCCGCCAATTTGGCGGGGCTTTTTTTGCCTTGAATAAAGCATCTTCCTACAGTCTTGGTTTACATCGCCCACAACTCATGGCGACTTTCGCTCGATATTTTTTGCTGTTTAATAACTAGGCTTAGTTCGACAGAATTTTCTTATAAATACTGAAAAGCTCACTTGCTTAGTTAACGTTATTTCGAACGGACTCGAACATGCTCAAACCAACTGTCGGCCCTATCATTGGCCACACTACAACTAACCACGTACGTATTTTTTTGCGCGGAGAACTTCAAGATCACTCACTGGTATTTGCCGGCATTCGTTATCGACGCGCGGGAGAAGAGCGTTGGTCGCAAGGTGTCTTTGCCAAACTGTCGATCTTGCGCGATATGTCCGATGTGATTGCACTCAACAACCTCGCCACCGACACCGAGTACGAATACCAGGCTGGATGGTTCAGCCCCATGAGCCCGGTGCACACCGTGGAGACCGTTCAGGAACTGCCGCTGCAATGGCCACGGGAGATTTATCGCTTTCGCACCCTGTCCAGCAAGGCCAACACACCGCGGGCGTACATCGTCGGCTCATGCCGCTACCTGCGCATGACCGCAGGAATCCCTTCGGCACCTCGTCTGGGCGACCGGATTTTTGCCTCGATCACCGAACTTGCGCAGCAGGCCGAGCCGCCCATCAGCGCGATGTTGATGACCGGTGATCAAATTTATGTCGATGACCTGAACGTTATTGCTCCCGACCGGGAATACAAGGAAATACTCAGCAAATATCGCGCAGCGTTTTCCCAACCGAATATCGCCAGGTTAATGTCCAACACCTCGACTTATATGATCCTCGACGATCATGAAATAGAAGACAATTGGCCCACCAACGAAAGCAAGGCCGATGCCTATTTATATAAGAACGCCATGGCAGCCTATGAGATATACCAAGCCAGCCACAGTCCGGCGCATGACTTACTAGCCAACGGTCAAGTAAGCCGAAAGCTGGAACAGTATGGGTATCAGTTCGCCCAAGGCGATATTGAATGGTTTGTCACCGACAGCCGAACCCGTCGCAACTTGTCGGCCGATGATCGCCGCATCCTCGACGATGAGCAGGAACAGGCGCTGTGCAAATGGCTGATCCACAGTCCGGCCCGGGTCAAGTTCGTGGTCACCAGCGTGATGTTCTATCCCGACCGCAAACTCAACGGTGATGACGCCTGGAAAGCCTTCCCGGAACAACGCCTGCGGTTGCTGGAGACGATTCGCACGCATCGCATCAAGAACGTCATCTTCGTTTCAGGCGATGTCCACGGCTCCCTGACCAGTCGCCTGACCCACAGCGAGGATCCGGACTTCGACGTGCACACCATCGTCTCGTCCCCGCTGTGCAACAGCAAATTGCTGCCGTATGCCTCCGCGTCCACCTTCATTCTCGATCAGGCGCTGGCACGAACCGCAGCGGGAGATTATCGGCATGAATTGACCAGCAAAGTGATCAGCGAAGACAACTTTGCCCATCTGGTGGTGGATCGCGAGCGGATTCAGGTCAATTATCACGACCGCAATGGCCTGCGCCTGCAATCGATCAACATTCCTATTCGCTAAATCCGGAGCACCTGTGGCGAGCAAGCTCGCTCGCCACAGAAGGCCAAATGCATTAGTTTTCGGCCCTGACTGGAGAAATCTTCGCCCCTGCCGACATATTCTTATAGCACTTGGCCTTCATGTCTCTTGTCAGTCAGTGTCGCAATGATGCAACCTTGCCGCAGACAACAGTAAAGAGGGCGAGAGCCCGGCGCGATCAGCATATTCGAAGCGAGTTTCCCTCATGAAAAGCCAACCCGATGCCGCCAGCCGTATGGTGGCCGAGGTAGTGACGCAATTGCCTGTGCCCTCGCGGCTCGGCATGCTGCGTTTCGAACGGCTGAATGAAGCTAGCTGGGCACTCCTGTTTCTCGATCCCAATTGCGAACGACAGTTTGGTCTGCCGGCCGTGGAGCTTTGTGCCCTGGTCGACTCACCTTACGCCAGTCTGATGGAGCCCGAAGCGCGCTATCAACTGCACGACGCGATTCAGCAGCAACTCAGCGACAGCCCGCATTACCTGATCCGCTACAACCTGCACACCGCCAAAGGCTCCCTGAGTCTGCTCGAACTGGGCGAAGCCTACCGACAACACAATCGACACCTGCTGCGCGGCTACCTGATGGTCGTGGACGGCTTGTTCGAGGGTGAAGCACTGTTGCCGTCGCTGGACCTGGAAACCCAGAACTCGCGCCTGCAAATCGCGCTGGAACTCAATCAGCGCGCCCAGCTTGAGCAACTGCAGCATCTGGATCGGGTCCGCGCCCAGCAAGACTTGATCCTGCTGCTGACCCGTCAGCGCTACAGCTCCAACAATTCCCTACAAGAAGCCGCCGAACTGATCACCCGATGCGCCTGCGATATCTACGAAATCGACTGCGCGAGCCTGTGGAACCTCGACGGCTCGCTGCTGGTGCCGATCTCGGCCTATCACCGAGCCTCCGGGGATTATCAACTGCCGGATCCGATCGACGTCAGCGGCTTCCCGGGTTACCTGGACGCCTTGCACAGCAGCCGCGCTATCGATGCGCACAACGCCATGCGCGACCCGCGTACCCGGGAAATGGCCGAACACCTGCGCCCGCGCGATGTGAACGCGATGCTCGACGCCAGTATCCGCGTCGACGGCCAGGTGGTCGGCGTGCTGTGCCTGGAACAGACCGGCGCGACCCGCGCCTGGCAGTCGGACGAAATCGCCTTCGCTGGCGAACTGGCCGATCAGTTCGCCCAAGTCATCAACAACCACAACCGCCGTACCGCCACGAGTGCCTTGCATCTGTTCCAGCGTGCGGTCGAGCAAAGCGCCAACGCCTTTTTGCTGGTCAATTGCGATGGCGTGGTGGAATACGTCAACCCGAGCTTCACGGCGATCACCCAGTACAGCACCGAAGAAGTCCACGGCCAGCGGCTGTCGGAACTGCCGGCCCTGGAAAACCTCAGCGAGCTGCTGTTCGACGCGCCCTCGGCGCTGGCCAAAAGCAACAGCTGGCAGGGCGAGTTCAAGAGCCGCCGTAAAAACCTCGAACCCTACTGGGGCCAGTTGTCGATCTCCAAGGTCTACGGCGACAACCGCGAGCTGACGCATTACATCGGCATCTACGAAGACATCACCCAGACCAAGCTCGCCCAGCAGCGCATCGAGCGCCTGGCCTACACCGACAACCTGACCAACCTGGGCAACCGCCCGGCGTTCATCCGCAACCTCGACGAACGCTTCGCTCGGGACAGCGATACGCCGATCAGCCTGCTGCTGGTGGACATCGACAACTTCAAGCGCATCAACGACAGCCTCGGCCACCAGACCGGCGACAAACTGCTGATCAGCCTGGCCCGGCGCCTGCGCAACAGCTTGAGCCCGAGTGGCAGCCTGGCGCGGTTTGCCAGTAACGAATTCGCCGTACTGCTCGACAACACCGACCTCGCGGTGGGTCAGCAAGTCGCCAACCAATTGCTGGCGACCCTCGACAAGCCGATGTTCGTCGACAACCAGTTGATCAGCGTCACCGGCTCCGTGGGCCTGGCCTGCGCGCCGCTGCACGGTCGCGATCCACAGACGTTGATGCGCAACGCCGGCCTGGCACTGCACAAGGCCAAGGCCAACGGCAAACACCAGGTCCAGGTATTTACGGAGGCATTGAATGCCGAGGCCAGCTACAAGCTGTTCGTGGAAAACAACCTGCGCCGCGCCCTGACCCAGAACGAGCTGGACGTGTTCTATCAGCCCAAATTGTGCCTGCGCAGCGGTCGCCTGCTGGGCATGGAAGCCCTGCTGCGCTGGAACCACCCGGAAAAAGGCATGATCCGCCCGGACCAGTTCATCAGCGTCGCCGAAGAAACCGGCTTGATCATCCCCATCGGCAAATGGATCGCCCGCCAGGCCTGCCGCATGAGCAAAGACCTCACCGCCGCCGGCCTGGGCAATCTTCAGGTGGCGATCAACTTGTCGCCCAAGCAGTTCTCCGACCCGGACCTGGTGGCGTCCATCGCCAACATCCTCAAGGAAGAAGCGCTGCCAGCGAACCTGCTGGAACTTGAGCTGACCGAAGGCCTGCTGCTGGAAGCCACCGAAGACACCCACTTGCAGCTCGATCAGCTCAAGCGCCTGGGCCTGACCCTGGCCATGGACGACTTCGGCACCGGTTACTCGTCGCTCAGTTACCTGAAAAAATTCCCGATCGACATCATCAAGATCGATCGCAGCTTCATCCACGAAATCCCGGACAACCAGGACGACATGGAAATCACCTCCGCCGTGATCGCCATGGCCCACAACTTGAAACTCAAGGTCGTGGCGGAAGGCATCGAGACCGCCGAGCAGCTTGCGTTTTTGCGGCGTCACCGCTGCGACGTCGGCCAGGGCTACCTGTTCGACCGCCCGATCCCCGGCGCCGAGCTGATCGAAAAACTCAAGCGCTACCCGCGCGGCCCGCTCGTCTGACATAACACCGCAAAATCCCTGTGGAGCACCCCCAATCCCTGTGGGAGCGAGCTTGCTCGCGATGGCGGCGTGTCAGCCAGCATCCATATCCCTGATCCACCGCTATCGCGAGCAAGCTCGCTCCCACAGGGGCACACGGGTAGTGCGTAACCGGCCAGCATTGGGCAAACTGCGTGTCTGACAATTTACATTCAACCTGACTGAGGGGACTGATGATGGTCTTGCGCTCGGAAATCCTGGTGAACAAAAACGTGCTTCCTACCAAAGAACAAGCTCTGCCCGGCCGTGAAACCCCAATGAACCTGCCGGAAAAGCACTTCGTCCACGACGCCCCGCTGCTGGGCCCGTTCGCGATGGACGTGGATTTCGCGATCTTCGGCCTGGGCTGCTTCTGGGGTGCGGAACGCAGGTTCTGGCAACGTGAAGGCGTGGTCAGCACGGTAGTGGGTTATGCCGGCGGTTTTACGCCGAACCCGACCTATGAAGAAGTCTGCTCGGGCCTGACCGGCCACAGCGAAGTGGTGCTGGTGGTCTACGAACCGGCAAAAGTCAGCTATGAAGAACTGCTGAAAATGTTCTGGGAGTTGCACAACCCGACGCAAGGCATGCGTCAGGGCAACGACATCGGCACTCAATATCGCTCGGTGATCTATGCGACCAACCCGACGCAGCTGGAAGCGGCCAGGCACAGCAAGGACGTGTTCCAGGCTGAGTTGACCAAGGCTGGGAAAGGCGAAATCACCACTGAGATCGACGAAGCCCCGACGGTCTACTTCGCCGAGGCCTATCACCAGCAGTACCTGGCGAAGAACCCTGAAGGGTATTGCGGGATTGGCGGTACGGGCGTTACCTGCCCGATCTGATTTTCGAGCCCTGAAAGCATCGCGGGCAAGCCCGCTCCCACAGGTTTTATGTTTGACCCCATTTTTGGGATCGACATAAATCCCTGTGGGAGCGGGCTTGCCCGCGATGGCGTCCTATCAGACGCCACTCATGCAATTGATTAACTCTCAGCAATCAACCAATCCATCTGCCACCCACCCTGGGTCTGCTCAAGCTTCTTGGACAACCACGGCAGCAACTCACGCAATTCCTCTTCCAGCCCCCACGGCGGATTCGCAATCGCCAACCCGGACCCGTTCAGACTGTTCGGCGTATCCAGCGGATGCACCAGCAACTCCACGCGCAACAACTTCGGCGCGCCCGTCCCCGCCAGATCCTGATAGAACCGCCGCAACAGGCGCTGGTCCTTCACCGGGTACCAGATCGCCGCCACGGTTTGGCGCATCCGGCCAATCGCCTCTTTCAGCGATGCCGCACATCGCTGCATCTCATCGAGCTGCTCGAACGGCGGATCAATCAACATCACCGCCCGCTTCTCCTGCACCGGCAACATCGCACGCGGCACATGCCAGCCTTCGCCCAGATGCACCTTCACCCGACGGTCGCCGGCCATGTTGTCCTTGAGCAACACACCGTCCTCCGGGTGTTTCTCGTTGAGCATCACCCGATCCTGCGGCCGCGTCAGACGCCGCGCCAACTCCGGCGACCCCGGGTAATAGCGCAACTGGCCATCCGGGTTCATGTCGTGCAACACCTTCATGTAATCGGCAGTCAGTTCCGGCAAATCCGGCTGATCCCACAACCGCGCGATGCCTTCCAGGTACTCACCGGTACGGCTCGCCTGATCACCCTGCAAGTCATACAGACCAATGCCGGCGTGAGTGTCGAGATAGGCAAACGGCTGCTCCTTGCGCGACATCAGGGCGATGAGGCGGGTCAAAGTCAGGTGTTTGAACACATCGGCGTGATTGCCGGCATGGAAGGCGTGACGATAATTCATGATTGCTCCTGCGAAGGGCGGGAAGTTTACCTTGTACCGAGGCGAACGTCAGGGGTTCGCGGCTGAGCGGGCAACTGCCGACACGCAATCTCACGTCAATCCAAGAGCCTGTGGCGAGGGGGCTTGCCCCGGTTGGGCTGCGCAGCAACCCCAAAACATCCCAGCCAACCTCGCCACATCCTGCCCTTAGTCCGAAGGCCGAGCCCTCAACCGTCGCCCCACTACATCCAGCACATCACACCCATCCCGCAACGGAATGGCACACAGCAACGCAAAATCACTAAGAATGAACGACTCACACTCAACCGAACCGCGCATCGACATGTTCTCCAGCACCTGCGTGACGGCGCGAATTCGATAGTTGGCAGCGTCGTATAAAGCATCGAGCGGCGCGTGGGTATCGACGAACAGCGTGGGCATGTCGGTGCAGTTGCTGGTGAGGGCCATGAAGCGGCTTTTGGGGTGGGGAATAGGCTTTTCGTAGGGTGGATCGGGGTGAAGATTTTTCATTATTGAAACCTCTGGTAGTAATGGGCGCTACCATCGGCCTTCCTACAGGCTTGGGTGGCAGCTATACGCGGGGTAGGAATATCGAGACCAGAGAACTCGACCACACCGAAGCGTGCCCGCGCACAGCCGCCGCAACTGATCTTACGGACGCATGTCGATGGCCGCAATTCAGGTGTCGACGCCGAAGCGTCCTCTCTAGTCTTGAAGGGTTCCTACACCCTGCCACTGAGTTTTCAGTGACCACCAGAGACTATCGCTGGAACATATTTCGCACCAGTTCATGGAAACCGATACGAATTGAAGGAAACTTCCGATGAGCTTGTCCAGAAATTCGCTTTGCGCCTACTCCCGCCAAATTCCAGCTATTATTTATCCTTTCTGGATTTAAACTACCACTTTCCTCATCTGCGTAGGAAATATCATACAAGCACAAATCACGCTAGCACCACTACTGCCACACCAATGAAACCACCTTTTTATCGAAAACTCTCAAGCTCTTTTATCGCCAAAGAGTGCCACTTCTCCGCTGACTTTGCGAACCAGTACTCTGCCTTGCTTCTATTCTGCGGAACACCACTTAAGCCTAACAAGTAAATCCTTCCCAGTTCAAACTGCGCATTAGACTCGCCCTCCTCAGCGGATTTTAAAAACAATTGCAGCGCCTTGCCTTCATCTTTAATTCCTCCGCTCCCGTCACGGTACATTTTTGCCAAACTTGTTTGAGCATATGTATTACCCAGAGCTGCAGATTTGCCATACCAACGTCTCGCCTCCTCATTACTTTGATCAACACCACGCCCCTCTTGAAACATTTTTGCCAATTGACCCTGAGCGAAAGCACTACCACTATCGGCAGACTTACGATACCAATACGCGGCTACCGCATCGTCTTTTTCTACACCGTTACTTCCTTTATCGTAAATTTGAGACAGAACAAAATATGATAACTCATGATCTTGAGACGCCGCTTCGTGATAAAGCTTCAATGCCAACTCATTATTATGAGGTATTATTTTTGACCATGCTCTATGTCGACCATATAATTGAGCCAAACCAAACTTCCCATCCGCATTATCTTGGTCAGCAGCTCGTTGATACCATATCAACGACTCTTCCTCGTCTTTACGGATCCCGGACGTCGCAAGGTAAGTCCCAAGCGCAGCCTGTGCTATAGAATTTCCCTGTTCAGCAGATTTTCGATACCAATAAAAAGAAAACTCCTTCCCCAGTTCTACTACTCTGCAGAGATTTTTGTTTGCCGCCTGTCCGAAAGCCAACTGGCTCAAAGCGTCACCCGCCAACGCCATCTTGTGAAGTTGCTCTGCCTGGGGAACACACTTTCCAGCTTCCATCGCGACCAAAAGGTCGCCAGACTGGCTAGCGTAGACACTATTAACAAATAAAATTGCTATAAAAACCGAAAAAATTCGGATTATTTTAAATACACCAACCACGACAACACCTTCCATAGTATGGCTGCTCGCGCAACCGGAAATTAAGTTATTCGTTACTAGCTAGGACCCAAAAGGGGACGGATTTATTTGTTGCGTTATAACAACACCTTCGAAGCCAGCAAGAAATAAATCCGCCCACTTTGCAGCCCCTCTTTGCCCCATGAAAGTACACAGCAAAAAAACGAGCGCCTTGGGATATTTTTTACTCACCAAAAATATCAATAAGATGACTAAGCCATACTTCTCCCGATTCCCATTCGTGCCAGTAGCAGTAGCAGCAGCTCATCTTTTTGAGCAAAAACTCTCGCAACTCTATCTCGGTCATCTGCCTCTTGAGCAGAGCAGCAATTTCATTTTTTACAACCGAAATTGTCTCGACTGTTGATTCAGACAAGAAAGATCTAACAACATCATCCGCTGCGTGAAATTCACACATCCAGTCTTCATGAAAATAGGCTCCCAAGAATTGGTAAAGCTGCGAAAACGAATTATCGATCACTTGCATACCCCGTGTATATGATGTAGCCGGACGGCGAGTTGGTAGTTCTCTTAAGTATTAGCTTTACGACAGATAGAGGCTCAAGATTTCCACTGCGTCGAATAACTCCAACACCTACCGGCGCCGACATTGGTTGTGTAATAACGAGCATGCGCGCATTACCTTTCATAAAATCATCGATTAGTGTTTTATTTCTATCCATGACGCTTGAAACTGTGGCTTCCGCGAGAGTTTGATTAGGAAATGTCGATGCAATTGGTATATGTGGCTCTTCCCTAAGCCTTTCTCGCAACTGGGCTTCAGTCCGATCAACATGTTTCGCAATGAGATGACCTCCCTGAGCTTCGTGTGCGGCCAAACCACCGCCCGGAACAATTACGCTAAACGGTCCTTCGGGATCACCGGGGCAAGGTAGACATGCCAACCCCAACAGATCAACCCACCCCGTCGGATTCGGCGTGTACTGATACTGGTTCAGCCCACCCGCCAACTTCACCGGGTCCGGCGTCAGGTACCGTCCAACCACCGGATCATAGTACCGATGCCGGTTGTAGTGCAGGCCGCTCTCAACATCAAAGTACTGCCCCTGAAACCGCAACGGTTGCTCAAGCTGCTCGCCCCCGCCGAACGCCTGCTGCGTGACTTTGCCGTAGGCGTTGTACTTCGCTGACCAGACGATCTCGCCACCAAAATCGGTCAGTTCCTGCGGTGTGCCGAGGTGGTCGAGTTGGTCGAGTTGGTAGTAGAACGGGCAGGCTTTGCGTGGGCCTTTGCCGTCGAGCATCGCCAGCGGGCGGAAGCTGCCGGGTTCGTAGACGTAGCTGCGGTAGTGTTCGCGGCTGCTTTCGGCGATGAGGTTGTCGCCTTGCCAGAAGAACTCGGTGGTTTGGCCGTCGACGGTTTTGGCGATGCGGCGGCCGAAGGCGTCGTAGCGGTAACTTGAGCAGCGGCCGTCCGGGGTTGTGACGCCGACTAATCGGTGCTGGCAGTCGTAGCGGTATTCGGTGACGAGTTTTTGCGCGGTGCCGCGGCGCTCACGTACCAGATTGCCGAAGGCGTCGTAGTCGTAATGCCGGTCGCCCTGCATCAGCAGGCGATTGCCTTTAACGGTCGCCAATCCGGGCCGGTCCTGCATCAGCAGGTTGCCGGCGGGGTCGTGGGCGAAGGTTTCCGGTGGGTCGTCGTGGGTGTGGCGGACGCGAGTCAGGCGGTTGAGCGGGTCGTATTGGTAGTTGCGTTGGCCATGACGGGTGTCGGCGATGCTGTCGAGATTGCCGTTGGCGCTGTAGGCATAGTCGCGGCGATACTGTGTTTGGTGCTGTTGACTGACAGCATGGGCCTTCAATCGGCCCTGATCGTCGTAGGCATATTCGCTAAGCAGTTGACCTTGTTGGCGTTGTTGCTCGCGACCGAACACGAATTGGTGGCTGGTGAGTCGCGCACCGTTGAGGTCGATGGCCGTTAGCGCGCCGCCCTTGGCGTGGTGGTAATCGAGTCTGCTGCCGTCCGGCAGGCGCAGGCGATTGAGCTGGCCGCAGGCGTCGTAGCCATAACGCAGCGTGCCCCAGCCTTGATGCTCGGTGATCAGCCTGTCTTGTTGGTCGTACTCAAATTCCAGCGGCTGGTCGTGGCCGTCGTCGACGCCGATCAGGCGGCCGAGGCTGTCGTAGCGGTATTCGACCTTGATGCCGTCGGGCAGCGTTTTGACCAGCAACCGCCCTGCCGAGTCTCGTTCATAAGCGGTGACGAGCTGCGAACCGTCGTCGCCGAACTCGGTTTTTTCCAGCAGGTGGCCGTTAAGGTCGTAGGCGTACGCCGTGCGTTGCCCGTCGAAGCCGGTTTCCTGTCGGATCAATCCGTTGGGTGTGTAGTCCAGCTGATACTTTTCGCCGGATTCGTTTTCGATCTCGGTCAGAAGCAGCTGCGCGTTGTCGTAGCGATAATTCAGCTGGGTGCCGTCGGCATTGAGGCGGCGGCTGACCAGGTGCAGATCGTCGACGTATTCGTAGCGCGTGACCCGGCCGAGTTCATCGCGTTCGGCGGTGATTTTTCCGTAGGCGTTGTAGCTGAAGGCGCGACTGGCGCCTGTAGGAAGCGTCGTCTGAATCAGTCGGCCGATGGCATCCCACCGGGACTTGGTGATCGCGCCGTGTTCGTCCTGCCGGGTAATCTGCCGCCCTAGCGCATCGTAGGAAAACCGCCGTACGCCACCGTCCGGCAGTGTCTCTTCGACCAGTTGCCCCAGGCCATTCCAGACGAACACATGCCGACTGGTGTCCGGGTAGCGGATCGACAGCAGCTGACCTTTTTCGTCGTAGTGATAGTGGGTGACGTGGCCGTCGGGGTCGGTCGCTTCGGTGATGTCACCCTGGGCATTGCGCTGATACTTCCACACGGCTTTGCCGCGATAGCGTGCGTGCAGGAAACCGTTGCGGTACTCGTAGGACGTTGGTTCGTCTTGCGGTGGAATCAGCGCGACCAGCCGTCCGACTTCGTCGTAGCGGTATTCGGTGACAGCGCCGAGCGGGTCTTGTTCGGCAATCAACCGGCCTTGATCGTCGTAAGCCTTGAGCTGTTCGCCACCGTCCAGCTCGACCTTGCGCACCAGCCGCGCTCGCTCGTCGTGGACGTAAACCTCTTCGCTGCCGTCGATGTTGTGGACGGTGACCCTGCCCTCGTCATCCCAGATATACCGCGCGTCCATCTGCGCAAACGACGCCCAGTGGCGGATGCATCGGGCGGACTTGCCGGACCTTTCCCACTCCCAGAAGAAACTCGCCCCACCGGCCAGTTGCCGCTGCAGGATGACGTGCTGATCGTCGTAGTCGTAGCGCTCGCTTTCATCGGCGGCGTTGGTGGCTTCGATGAGTCGGGCGCGTTCGTCGTAGCGGTAACAGACCAGTGTTTGCTCGGTCTGCCAGGCTTCTTCGAGGGTCTGGGCGGGGACAAAAACCTGATAGTCGACGGCGACCAGATGGCTGCGCTCATAACGTAATAGCAAGGCGCGGCCGGCGCCGTTGTCGAGGCGCTGGATGCGACCATGGCGGTCGCGGGTGATGCGCAGGCGGTTGTTGTAAGCGTCGCTGATGGTTGTGAGAAAACCATTATGAAAATGGTAGAAACGTGCTTCTTCGCCGGCCTGGGCGAGGATCAACTCTTCGGGTTCGTTACCCAGATAAATCGCGGCGCGCGAGAGACTGTTGTGGATTGCCGGGCGTTCGCTGTTGGGCAGAGGAAAAGTGGTGCGACGGTTTTCGTGGTCGATCCAGATGACCGTTTCACCGTCGATTTCCAGTCGATGGGATAACGAATGGCTCCAGCCGAATCCGAGGCCGGTATCGATTTCGGCAGCGCTGGTGCGGTAGAGCCGGGTGAAGTCGAACGGCAGGATGCCGTCCAGCGAACCGTCGGTGAGGGTCAGCAGTTCTTCGCCGGTGACCATCGAGACCGGGCATTTGTTGGTGGCGGTTTTATCGACGGAATCAGCGCTGTCGCCGTTGGGGTTTTTTGACTGATCCGGAACGTTGTCGTGGTGCTCGTTTTGCTTGAGCGTGGTGTTGCGCTTGGCATCCCAACGCAGTTGCATGCGCCCTTTTTTGAGACCCGCCGCTACACCGCGCGCAGCAACTGTTTTGTAGCGGTCGACATACTCCATGAAGTTATTGATGATCGTGACCATCGACTTCACAAAGTCCATGGCGGCCTGAAAAATCTGCGGGCTGTACTTGGCCAGTCTTACTGTCAGCCAGGCAATGCCCACCCCAACCACGCTCAGCACCAAGCCAATCAACAAGTCGATGACCAAACCAACGACGACCTTGGAGATGGCTTCGGCCGAGGACCCGGCCAGTTGCGAAGGTGGCAATGCTTCTAGCCACAACATCGCGGTGCGCATAAGTAAACACAGCGCGGCCTCGTCGCTGGCCAGCAACATGGCTTTTTCCATCAATTCGGGGGCAGATTCGGCCAGTTCGGCAAATTGGCCAGCGCTTTCACCCAACTTCTCGGCAAAGGCGCCGGGGTCTTTCAGGATGTCGGAAATTTCACCAATGCCATCCCAAACCTCCTGAATCGCCGCCCAACCTCCCGCAAGCATTCCATTGCCCACTGCGGCCAACGATGCCGACGCCGATTGCTGCGACCACTGCGGTTTAAATCCCTCCCACTCTTTGCGCAGCCAACTCTCCAACTCTGTGGTCAGGCCGTCGTAAGAGGAAAAAAGATCATCAATTTGCTCTGGAGTGACTTCACTCTGGACATGAACGCGGTAGAACTTCCCGGAAGTGCCTTCGAACTGTCCTTTACCGTTTTCATCAAGCGGCACCGATGTGCGCTTGCCCCCATCCATGGCAATCACATCAACCGAAATGTTCCCCAACGGAATGTCGTAGACCGACTCAAACTTGCTTTCGATTTCAAGAATTCGATTTGCCGGGCACTGCGCAACACTGGAGAAAAAATCATCGTCACTTTGGCTTACGGACTTACTGGTATTTCCCAGTTTGATCTTCCGCTCCATATCCATCAGCGAAGGCATGTCCATCGCCCGGCTGACCCTGTCCGCATTCCGACCCAAGAATTCGCCAAGCTGCTCGCGATACAAAACCAACGTGTCTTTAAATCCGTCGAGCTCCTGCTCGATGCGCACAATCTGATCCATCAGTTCAGCTCCGCCATCAGGTAATCAGCCAAGGCTTGTTTCGGTGCTTGAGGCAAGTCAGGCGCTTGCAGAAAGATCACCACCTTGTGCCGCAACACATGCTCAGAAAACGCTTCAAAAAGATCAGGACGGTCCTCGTTCAACCACTTGATCAAGTTGTTGATGCGGGTTGTCGCTGACTCGGCGGCGAGGTGTTCGAGCAGCGGCTCGGAAACTTCCCACCACGGAAAAACCCGGGAGGTTTTCAATGCACTGCCACCGATATCGAGCGGCTGCCCATTGATCAAACAGCGGTCAATCACCGGCATTAATTGCGTAGGGTTTACGTCGGCAGACTGAAGAATCGGCAACAGATAACGCCCATCCCAGAAGCGGAAAAACACCGCATTACCGTTGGGCAATAGCACTTGAGTGAGGCTGCGCAGATGCTCGATCAGCACCTCTTTGGACGCAGAAGAAACCGCCAGCCAACCCCAGTCGCGAGACTCAGTCGTGGCAACCCACTCCAGAAATTCACCCTCAGCCGCGACGATTCCGACGTAGGGCATGACCGGTTCCCACTCGGCGTAAGCGGTGTCGGCCCAGATCGGATTAGGCGCTTGAACGGCGACTGACTGCCGCCACGCTTTGAACGGCTCAGCCGTGCTGGCATTGCTGAAGATCGCAAACAGTTGTTCCGACGGTTTCAGTGGCTGCCGTTCCAGCCATTCACGAGGTGACAAGCGATCAGGCTGCACAGACACCGTCCTTGCAGCGCTCGCATTCTTCGCAGAACGGCGCGTCGCTTTGCAGGCTCATGATCTGCGCGGCGCTCAGCAGAGCGGCCGGGGCGGCGACGAGTTTCAACGGCGTATTTGGCGACACGGGCGTAGCGGCCATAGACGGCATCAACGCGCCCCCGACCTGAATCGGAACGCTGCTGAAAATTCCACCAGGACCGATGTTGATCCACTGCCCGCCCGCCTGAATCGTCGCGCTGGCACCGCCATCGATGACCACTTGCTGACCGGCGCTGACATGGAATTGCTGACTCGCGTTGAGCGCCTGACTGGTCACGCGAATGTGCCGGTCACCGACCACAACCAAGTGATCGTCGAGCTTCACTTCGGCCTGGCGCTGGCCGTGGGTGATGCGCTGCTCGTCAGCCTTCAACTCATGGCGAGCCATGCCGGTGACGACAATGCTGCGGGCGTTGTCGACCTGCACCTGTTGATCGTTCAACACGTGCTGCGTCCAGTTTCTCTGGGCGCGCAGGTAGATTTCCTCGGCGCCTTTGCGATCCTCGATGCGCAACTCGTTGTAACCGCCGCCACCCGGACTACTTTGGCTGCGGAAAATACTGCGGGTCTTGTCGGCGGGCAGATCCAGCGGCACCGGTGTCGCGGCGTTTGGCAGGCAACCCATCACCAGCGGTTTGTCGGCATCGGCGTCGATGAAACCCACCAGCACTTCCATGCCGACTCGCGGGATCAATACGCTGCCGTAATGGTCGTGGGCCCAGCCCGTGGCGACCCGCAACCAGCAACTGGAATGTTCGTTGAGCTGACCGTCGCGGTCCCAGGCGAGCTGGACCTTGACCCGACCGAACTCATCGCAATGGATTTCGCTGTCGACCGGGCCGGTGACCACCGCCGGTTGGTAACCGAGCATGCGGGGCTTTTCCGGCCCCAGCGGTGGGCGAAACGAAACGTCCCACGGCGTCGCCAGAAAGGTATTGCGGTAGCCTTGGAAATCATCCGGGTCGTCGCTGGAGGCCGACTCTTCCAGCACTTGCGGTTGTCGGCCACGGTGTTCGATTCCGGTGATCAGCCACAGATCGTTCCACGCCTGACGCGGGTGCTCGGCGAGGTGCAGGAAATGTCCGCTGACCAAGGCAGAATCGTCGCCACGACCTTCGGCCTGACGGAAGTCTGCGTTGTGCCGTTCCAGCGCTCGCTGTGTCAGCTGTTTGCCATGCTCACGGTCAGTGAATTGGCCGGGAAAGTGGTAATCCTCCAGCACCGGTCGCTGCTCGCTGTCGACCCGGTTTTCAAGGGATAGACGCGGTTTCTGGAAGTCGTAATCGCGACGGGTGACCGCCGTGGTGCGGGTCTCCAGGCGCACGTTGAAACGCTTGATGGCCGGCGCATCCACCGCCATGCCACTGCCCGGCAAGTACAGCGTCGGCTCGGGCAGGCGCGGGAATACCGTCTGGTCATCGCCGAACACCAGCAGATGTCCGTCGGGGCTGTGCTGGAAGTGGTAATGAATGCCGATCTCGGCACACAGGCGCTGGATAAACGCGAGGTCGCTTTCGGCGTATTGCACGCAGTACTCGCGCGGCGAGTAGTCGCTGCCGAGTTGAAATTCGAAGGCATCGCGCTGGATGCCATGGTCCTTGAGGACCTGCGCGATGATCGCCGGCACGCTTTTGTGCTGGAAGATCCGCTGGTTGATGCGCTGACTGAGGTAGGCCAGTCGCGGTACGAGACTGATTTGGTAGCCCGTCAGACGTTTCCCGGAATCGCTTTGACCGACGCGAAAGATCTGACCATGTATGCCGCAACCTTGTGCATCGAAACTCAGAAAGGCCTGACGATGCAGCAGGCTTTCGAGCTCGATGTCCGGCCGGTCGCTGACCAGTTCCAGGTCGAAGCGGTAGGGTTGGCTGATGGCTTCCGTGCCAGTGAACTCAAGCACCTTGAGCTCAATCTGGACGCCGTCGATCGTCAACGTGAAACGCGGTTGATTGGCAGGAGCGAACATCCGATGTGTCTCTGCAGAATGAGGGCGGGCGATTCTGCATGAGCGACAAGGGGTGTTGAGGGAGGGACAGGAAAATCAGATTTTCCCTACTTTTTTAGGGATTTTTCCTTCAATAATCGGTTTGTTTGGCTACAGACATCTCTTCCAAACCCACCCTAACCCCCTGTGGGAGCGAGCTTGCTCGCGATAGCGTCGGGTCAGTCGACATCAATCTTGAATGACCAACCGCTATCGCGAGCAAGCTCGCTCCCACAAGGGATCTTCAACATCTCGGGATTTGCGTAAGCAAAAAAAAACGGCCCGCCTCCAAATGGAAGCGGGCCGTTTTCATGTTCGGCGAAAGGTCAGAGCCTCAGCTCATCCCCATCACTTGTTCAGGCGGAAATCAGCCTCGGCAGCGGCGAAGCGCTGAAGCATGCCGTGAGTCGGCGCGCCCAGTTTGCTGACGATGTAGATGGCCAGGCTAGCGAAGATGAAGCCCGGGATGATTTCGTACAGACCCAACAGCTCGAAGTGTTTCCACACGATCACGGTGATCGCGCCGACCAGGATGCCGGCCAGTGCGCCGTTGCGGGTCATGTCTTTCCAGATCACGGAGATCAGGACAACCGGACCGAATGCGGCACCGAAACCGGCCCAGGCGTAGCTGACCAGACCCAGTACGCGGTTTTCCGGGTTAGCGGCCAACGCGATGGCGATCAGGGCAACCAGCAGCACCATGGCGCGACCGACCCAGACCAGTTCCAGCTGGGAAGCGGTTTTACGCAGGAAAGTTTTGTAGAAGTCTTCGGTCAGGGCGCTCGAGCACACCAACAGTTGGCAGCTCAGGGTGCTCATGACCGCTGCCAGAATGGCCGACAGCAGGACACCGGCAATCCATGGATTGAACAGGATTTTCGCCAGCTCGATGAACACCCGCTCGTGGTTTTCAGTGACCGGGCCAGCCAGATCCGGGTTCGCCGAGAAGTAAGCGATACCGAAGAAACCAACAGCGACGGTGCCACCCAGGCAAAGGATCATCCAGGTCATGGAGATACGGCGAGCGTTAGCGATCGACTTGACCGAATCCGCCGCCATGAAACGCGCCAGGATGTGCGGCTGGCCGAAGTAGCCCAGGCCCCAGCCCATCAGCGAGATGATGCCAATGAAGGTGGTGTTTTTCAGCATGTCGAAGTTGCTGGCGTCTTGCGCTTCGATGGCCAGGAACGTGGTGTCGACGCCGCCGGTGGCCAGCAGCACGATGATCGGCGTCAGCAACAGGGCGAAGATCATCAGCGTGGCTTGTACGGTGTCCGTCCAGCTCACGGCCAGGAAACCGCCGACGAAGGTGTAGGCAATCGTCGCCGCAGCGCCGGCCCACAGTGCAGTCTCGTAGGACATGCCGAAGGTGCTTTCGAACAGACGGGCGCCGGCCACGATGCCGGAGGCGCAGTAGATGGTGAAGAACACCAGGATCACGACGGCAGAGATGATCCGCAGCAGGCCGCTTTTGTCTTCAAAACGGCTGGAGAAGTAATCCGGCAGGGTCAGTGCATCGCCGTTGTGCTCGGTCTGCACGCGCAGACGGCCGGCGACGAACAGCCAGTTCAGGTAAGCACCGATGATCAGACCGATGGCGATCCAGCTTTCGGAAAGACCGGACATGTAGATAGCGCCCGGCAGGCCCATCAACAACCAGCCGCTCATGTCGGAAGCACCGGCGGACAATGCAGTCACGACGCTGCCCAGGCTGCGACCGCCCAGAATGTAGTCAGAAAGGTTGTTGGTGGAGCGATAGGCCATGAAGCCGATCAGCACCATTGCTGCGATGTAGATCACGAACGTGATCAGTGTTGGATTGCTAACGCTCATTAAGTTACGCCCTGGCTTTGTTTTTATGTAGCGGCGGCTGGTGAACCGCGCGCAAACGACGACGTTTGACAGACGATTTCAGGTCCCGCGCATTTATGACTGATGTTTCCCCAGGAAAGCCATCAGCCGGTGCACCTGTCTTTTATGACCGGTTGCACCTTGGCGGCGAATGCTATTCAACAAAGCAAATAAGGTGCAACCCATTTCTTGAGAATAAGTTGCACCTAGTCGGATTTACCTGAAAAAGCCCTGTTTTTGCTCCCTTTTAGGGCAGTCCGCACGCTTTTCTAGAATTAAAAGCACCAAGCAGGAGCGGGACGTTCGTGCCGGAATTTATTTCCTGACGAGCTGCTTATTATTCCGACAAAAAAAGGGTTGCACCCGGTTGCACCTCAAAGGTTGCCCAGCTAATCTTGCGGCCAGCTGATGCCACGCGGTCGTGGCAAACATGAGGATAAAAATATGGCTACCACCACCCTTGGGGTCAAACTTGATGACCCGACCCGCGAGCGCCTCAAGGCAGCCGCGACCTCGATTGATCGTACGCCGCACTGGCTGATCAAGCAGGCAATTTTCAATTACCTGGAAAAACTCGAGGGTGGTGCAACCCTGACCGAGCTGAGCGGTTTGACCAAGGATTCCGACGAAACCGTCGATGCGCCTCTGGATCACGCCCACCAGTGCTTCCTCGAGTTCGCCGAAAGCATCCTGCCGCAATCGGTGCTGCGCGCCTCGATCACCGCCGCATACCGTCGCCCGGAACCTGAAGTGGTGCCGATGCTGATCGAGCAGGCGCGTCTGCCTGCGGCGATGGCCGAAGCCACCAACAAGCTCGCCTCCTCGATTGCCGAGAAACTGCGCAATCAGAAGAGCGCCGGCGGCCGTGCCGGAATTGTTCAGGGTCTATTGCAGGAATTTTCCCTGTCGTCCCAGGAAGGCGTCGCGTTGATGTGCCTCGCCGAAGCGCTGCTGCGCATCCCGGACAAAGGCACTCGTGACGCGCTGATCCGCGACAAGATCAGCACCGGCAACTGGCACCCGCACTTGGGTAACAGTCCGTCGCTGTTCGTCAACGCCGCGACCTGGGGCTTGTTGCTGACCGGAAAACTGGTCGCCACCCATAATGAAGCGGGCCTGACTTCCTCCTTGAGCCGCATCATCGGCAAGAGCGGCGAGCCGATGATCCGCAAGGGCGTCGACATGGCCATGCGCCTGATGGGCGAGCAATTCGTGACTGGCGAAACCATCGCCGAAGCCCTGGCCAACGCCAGCAAGTTCGAAGCCAAAGGTTTCCGCTATTCCTACGACATGCTGGGTGAGGCCGCACTCACCGAGCACGATGCCCAGAAATACCTGGCCTCGTATGAACAAGCCATCCACTCGATCGGCAAAGCGTCCCACGGTCGTGGGATTTATGAAGGCCCAGGCATTTCGATCAAGCTCTCGGCACTGCACCCGCGTTACAGCCGCGCGCAGTACGAGCGTGTGATGGACGAGCTGTACCCGCGCCTGCTGTCGCTGACCCTGCTGGCCAAGCAGTACGACATCGGTTTGAACATCGACGCCGAAGAAGCCGACCGCCTCGAACTGTCGCTGGATCTGCTGGAACGCCTGTGCTTCGAGCCGCAACTGACCGGCTGGAACGGCATCGGTTTCGTGATCCAGGCTTACCAGAAGCGTTGCCCGTATGTGATCGACTACGTGATCGACCTGGCTCGTCGCAGCCGTCATCGCCTGATGATCCGTCTGGTAAAAGGCGCGTACTGGGACAGCGAAATCAAGCGCGCCCAGGTCGAAGGCCTGGAAGGCTATCCGGTCTACACCCGCAAGGTGTACACCGACGTTTCCTACATCGCCTGCGCCCGCAAACTGCTCTCGGTGCCGGAAGTCATTTACCCGCAGTTCGCCACGCACAACGCCCATACCCTGTCGGCCATTTACCACATTGCCGGTCAGAACTATTACCCCGGCCAGTACGAGTTCCAGTGCCTACACGGCATGGGCGAACCGTTGTACGAACAAGTCGTAGGCAAAGTTTCCGATGGCAAGTTGAACCGTCCGTGCCGCGTGTACGCACCGGTCGGCACTCACGAAACATTGTTGGCGTACCTGGTCCGTCGTCTGCTGGAAAACGGCGCGAACACCTCGTTCGTCAACCAGATTGCCGATCAGTCGATCTCGATTCAGGCGTTGGTCGCCGATCCAGTGGCCAGCATCGAGCAGATGGCGACGGTGGAAGGTGGATTCGGTCTGCCGCACCCGCGTATCCCGCTGCCGCGTGATCTTTATGGTGCCGAGCGCGCCAACTCCAGCGGCATCGACATGGCCAACGAACATCGTCTGGCTTCCCTGTCTTGCGCGCTGCTGGCCACCGCTCACAACCACTGGAAAGCCGCGCCGATGCTCGGTTGCGCGTCCAGCTCCGAAACGCCTGCGCCAGTCCTCAACCCGTCCGATCTGCGTGACGTGGTTGGTCACGTACAAGAAGCGACCGTCGAAGACGTCGACAACGCGATCCAGTGCGCCCTGAACGCTGCACCGATCTGGCAGGCTACCCCGCCGGCCGAACGTGCCGCGATTCTGGAGCGTGCCGCTGACTTGATGGAAGGCGAGATCCAGCCGCTGATGGGCCTGCTGGCTCGCGAAGCCGGCAAGACCTTCGCCAACGCCATCGCCGAAGTGCGTGAAGCCGTGGACTTCCTGCGTTACTACGCAGTGCAGGCACGCAACGATTTCACCAACGACGCCCACCGCCCACTGGGCCCAGTGGTGTGCATCAGCCCGTGGAACTTCCCGCTGGCAATCTTCAGTGGTCAAGTCGCTGCAGCACTGGCCGCCGGTAACCCGGTGCTGGCCAAACCAGCGGAGCAAACTCCGCTGGTGGCTGCACAAGCCGTGCGTTTGTTGCTCGAAGCCGGGATTCCGGAAGGCGTGCTGCAACTGCTGCCGGGCCGTGGCGAAACCGTCGGCGCTCGTCTGGTCGGCGACGATCGGGTCAAAGGCGTGATGTTCACCGGCTCCACCGAAGTTGCTCGTTTGCTGCAACGTAACGTTGCCGGTCGCCTGGATGCACAGGGTCGTCCGATTCCGCTGATCGCCGAAACCGGCGGCCAGAACGCGATGATCGTCGACTCCTCGGCACTGACCGAACAGGTTGTGATCGACGTCGTATCGTCGGCCTTTGACAGCGCCGGTCAACGTTGCTCGGCATTGCGCGTGCTGTGCTTGCAGGAAGATTCCGCTGACCGTGTCATCGAAATGCTCAAGGGCGCCATGGCTGAATGCCGTCTCGGCAACCCTGAGCGCCTGTCCGTGGACATTGGCCCGGTGATCGACGCCGAAGCTAAAGCGGGCATCGAAAAGCACATCCAGGCCATGCGCGACAAAGGTCGTAACGTGTATCAGGTGGCGATCGCCAACAGCGAAGAAGTCAAACGCGGCACCTTCGTGATGCCGACCCTGATCGAACTGGAAAGCTTCGACGAGCTGCAACGTGAGATATTCGGCCCGGTGCTGCACGTGGTTCGCTACAAGCGCAAAGACATCGACCAACTGATCGGTCAGATCAACGCTTCCGGCTACGGCCTGACGCTGGGCGTGCACACCCGCATCGACGAGACCATCGCCAAGGTGATCGACAACGTCAACGCCGGTAACGTCTATGTGAACCGCAACATCGTGGGTGCCGTGGTTGGCGTGCAGCCGTTCGGCGGCGAAGGCTTGTCGGGGACTGGTCCGAAGGCCGGTGGTCCGCTGTACCTGTACCGTCTGCTGTCGACGCGTCCTACCGATGCCATCGAACAATCCTTCGCTCGCGGCGACGCGATCGTTGCGCCGGACGTTCGTTTGCGTGATGCCATGAGCAAACCGCTGACAGCCCTGAAGGCCTGGGCCGACAACAACAAGTTCGCTGACCTGAGCACGCTGTGTGTGCAGTTCGCGGCGCAATCGCAAAGCGGCATCACCCGTGTCTTGGCGGGGCCGACCGGCGAGCGCAACAGCTACGCCATCCTGCCGCGTGAACACGTGCTGTGCCTGGCGGAAGTCGAAGGCGACCTGCTGACTCAATTGACGGCGGTATTGGCTGTCGGCGGTTCGGCGGTGTGGCCGGAGGCTGAATTGACCAAGGCTGTGTTCGCACGTCTGCCGAAGGAAGTTCAGGCGCGAATCAAGCTTGTTTCCGACTGGAGCAAGGACGAAGTGGTGTTTGATGCGGTTCTGCATCATGGCCATTCCGACCAGCTGCGTGCGGTGTGCCAGCAAGTGGCCAAGCGTGCCGGGGCGATTGTGGGTGTTCATGGCCTGTCCCAGGGCGAGACCAGCATTGCGCTGGAGCGTCTGGTGATCGAGCGGGCGTTGAGTGTTAACACCGCTGCGGCGGGTGGTAATGCGAGCTTGATGACGATCGGTTAAACGCAACAAGACCGGGCAACCGCAATGGCTGTCCGGTATGCAAAACCCCTTGTGGGAGCGGGCTTGCTCGCGAAGGCGGAGTGTCAGTCGACATTAATATTGACTGTTACACCGCCTTCGCGAGCAAGCCCGCTCCCACATTTGATTAGCGGTGTCTGCAACACACCATCACGCTCATCAATCATCCTGTTCAGTCTTTATTCCCACGCCTAGACTCGGTCCATTCCAAAAAAGGTAGGCCGCCATGTCCGAGACGTTGCTCAGTTCCCGCAATCTGGCTTTTGAGCTGTACGAAGTCCTCGATGCCGAGGGCCTGACCCAGCGTGAGCGTTTCGCCGAGCACAATCGCGAAACCTTCGATGCCGCCATCGGCACTGCCCGCAGCATCGCCGAAAAATTCTTCGCCCCGCACAACCGCAAGAACGACGAGAACGAACCGCGCTACGAGAACGGTCAGGCGATTCTGATTCCGGAAGTGAAACCGGCGGTGGATGCGTTCCTCGAAGCCGGTTTCCTCAACGCCGCGCGCAGTTTCGACGCCGGCGGCATGCAACTTCCTACATTGTTGTCCCAGGCCTGCTTCGCACACTTCCAGTCGGCCAACGCGGCGTCGACTTCGTACCCGTTCCTGACCATGGGCGCGGCGAACCTGATCGAAAGCTTCGGCACCGATGAGCAGAAGCAGCGCTTTCTGCAACCGATGATCGATGGTCGTTTCTTCGGCACCATGGCGCTGACCGAACCCCACGCCGGTTCTTCGCTGTCGGATATTCGTACCCGCGCGGAGCCTGCGTCTGACGGCACTTATCGACTCAAGGGCAACAAGATTTTCATCTCCGGTGGCGATCACCCGCTGTCGGAGAACATCGTGCACATGGTCCTGGCAAAACTGCCGGATGCGCCGGCCGGGGTGAAGGGCATTTCGCTGTTTATCGTGCCCAAGTTTCTGGTCAACGATAACGGCAGCCTCGGCAAGCGCAATGACGTCTTGCTGGCGGGGCTGTTCCACAAGATGGGCTGGCGCGGCACCACGTCCACCGCGCTGAACTTCGGCGACAACGGCGAGTGCGTCGGCTACCTGGTGGGCAAGCCTCACCACGGTCTGAGCTACATGTTCCAGATGATGAACGAGGCGCGGATCGGCGTCGGCATGGGCGCGGTGATGCTCGGTTACGCTGGGTATCTGTATTCCCTGGAATACGCCCGCGAACGTCCGCAAGGTCGCGTGCCGGACAGCAAGGACCCCAACACCGCGCCGGTGCCGATCATTCAGCACGCTGACGTCAAGCGCATGTTGTTGACGCAGAAAGCCTACGTCGAAGGCTCGTTCGACCTTGGGCTGTACGCAGCGCGACTGTTCGATGACACCACCACGCTGGAGACTGAAGACCAGCGCAAGCAGGCCCACGAGCTGTTGGATTTGCTGACACCCATCGTCAAATCCTGGCCCTCGGAGTTTTGCCTGAAGGCCAACGAACTGGCGATCCAGATTCTCGGCGGCCATGGTTACACCCGCGAATACCCGGTGGAGCAGTATTACCGCGATAACCGTTTGAACCCGATCCACGAAGGCACCCACGGTATTCAGTCGCTGGATTTGCTGGGACGCAAACTGGCGCAGAACGGTGGCGCGGGGCTCAAGCAGTTGATCCGCTTGATTGCCAACACCGCAGAACGGTCGCAGGCGCATGAGTCGTTGACCGCCCTGCGTGAACCGCTGGAGAAACTGGTGGCGCGCCTGCAGACGGTGACCATCGGCTTGCTGACGGATCTCGGACAAGGCAAGGTCAACAGCAGCCTGGCGAACTCGGCGCTGTACCTGAAAGTGTTCGGGCACACGGTGATTGGCTGGCGCTGGCTGGAACAGGCGATTCGGGCCGAGGAAGGGTTGGCCAAAGGCAGTGCGGCGGATGTGAGCTTTTATAAGGGCAAGCTGCAGGCGGCGCGGTATTTCCTGACGTGGGAAGTGCCGGGTTGCCACCATGAGCTGGCGATTCTTGAGGCTCGGGATGATGTGTGCCTGACGATGCAGGATGAGTGGTTCTGATTAGAGCCTTGTAGTGAAGCTGACATCCAATCGCGGGCAAGCCCGCTCCCACAAAGTTTTGCGGTGAACCTAGGATTGTGGTTCTCGCTGACACTGTGGGAGCGGGCTTGCCCGCGATGGCGTCAGTCAGGCGATACATCTATCAGCGGAGCTTGAAACTGCCCATCTGCCGCGCCAGATCATCCGCCAACCGCTGCAACGTCTGACAATCCTCACGGCAAGCTCTCACTTCCCCCGCCGTCGCCCGGGCCAAATCGGAAATCCCCTGCACGTTCCGGTTGATCTCTTCCGTCACCGCCGACTGCTCTTCCGTGGCCGTCGCCACCTGATGGTTCATGTCGCTGATGCGCTCGACCTGTCCGGTAATCGCCGTCAACGACGCGCCGGTGCGCTGGCTCGACTCGACGCCGGTGCCCGTCGCTGCCTGCCCGGAATGCATGGATGAAACAGCATTCTCCGCGCCCTGCTTGAGGCTGCCGATCATCTGCTGGATCTCGTCGGTCGACGATTGAGTGCGCCGCGCCAACGTGCGCACTTCATCCGCCACCACTGCAAACCCACGCCCCATGTCCCCGGCCCGCGCCGCTTCGATGGCCGCGTTGAGTGCCAGTAAATTGGTCTGCTCGGAGATCCCGCGAATCACTGCCAGCACCTGATCGATGGACGCGACCTGATCGGCCAATTCGCCGACGGCACTGGCGGCGATGCCAATTTCGTCGGACATGCTTTCTATATGCCGGATCGACCCACCGACCACTTCCCGCGCCTGCATCGCTTCATCCCGGGCGTTCTGCGAAGCGACCGCCGCGTTACCCGCGTTCTGGGCGATTTCCTGCACGGTCAGGCCCATTTCGTGGACGGCGGTGGCAACCATGTCGGTCATTTCCTGCTGACGACCGGAGCGCTCGGCGGTGTTGTCCACGACCTTCGCCACTTGGCTGACCGCCGTGCGCAAACGCTCGCTGGTGGTCAGCACTTCGCCGATCATCTCGCGCTGGCTGTCGAGGAATCGATTGAAGCCGCGTGCCAGGTCACCCAGCTCATCGGCGCGGCTGGAATCTAACCGATGGGTCAAATCTCCCCCACCGCTACCGATGGCTACCAGCGCGGCTGTTACCTGGCGGATCGGCCGCACCAGGCCACGGGCCAGCAAGACCACCAGCAACAGACACACCAGCGCCACCGCCAGGCCTATGCCGCTGCTCATCCACATGGCGCGACGGGCTTCGGCGTAGATCTGCGACTGTGGCACTTCGGCCACCAGGGTCCAGCCCAGGTCCCGTAACGGGAGGCTCAACGCCAGATAATCTTCGCCATCGCGGACGAAGCTGCTGTTGGTGGCAGTTTGTTGGCCCATGACGGCTTGCGCCGCCGGGGCGCCAATCTGTTCGGCCAAGGTGCGCTTGCCGCTGAATTGCGCCTCGGGGTGAACCTGGATCAAACCGTCGGAACGCACGAGATAGACCTTGCCGCGCTCACCGAAGTTGAAGTTGTGGATCAGCTCCGACAGCTCTTTCATGCTCAACCCAAGCCCGGCAACACCCACGACTTTACCGGCCTGCTCGACCTTGAGGTCGATGAACAGCGCCAATTCTCCGGTCGCGGTGTCATTGTCGATATTGAGGGTGCGCGGCTGGTTGCTGTCGAGGAATGCGTAGAACCAGGCGTCCTTGGGGTTGGAACGGCTGAGGGTCCGGTCCAGGCCTTTTTCAGTGAAGTAATGGTTTGAAGCCGTGCCGACGATCAGCGCGGTGAAGGCTTTGTGTTCGGCGCGGATACCCTCCAGATACTGGACGAACGCGGCGGTCTGGGCACTGTTTTCACCCCCGGCCAGCCAGTCGCGCACCATGCTGTTGCTGGCGATGTCCTTGGCGGCGGTGAGGGGTTGGACGAGGATTCGTTCGATGTCGTTGCGCATCGCTTCGATGCTCGACGGCAGTGCCTGTTCAACCAGATAGCTCTGGGCGAGGCGGTTGACCACGAGGGTATAAATGCCAACCACGATCAGAATACTGACCAGCAGGGCAGTGCCCATACTCAGGATTAACTGCCATTGAATACTGCGTCGCCAGAACTGCATGGAGCACCCCCAAAGAATAAGAGGCTGAAACACTGCAACAGCCGTGCCGATTGTATACAACTCAAACGACAATCTATTCTTTGGTTGTGCGCAAAGCCGATCAGGCCTGATTGATCGTCTTGGAGATTACTTCAACCGTGGCGCTGACTTGCTCTTGGTAACGGTCGAGTTCCTGCTTGTGCTGCTTTTGCATTTCAATCTGCTGGGAACACAGATTCATCGCAGCCAGCACCAGCAGTCGGTCACCGATCAGCGTCGGGTACTTCCTTTTGGTGTCGGCCAAGGCAGCTTTCAACATCATCGCGGCGTCCAGCAGGGTTTGCTCTTCCCCGGCCGGCGCCTTGATCGAATAGTCCTCCCCCAGGATCGAGACGACTTTTACCCCTGCGGCGCCGTGATTCATGCGCTGACCGGGCCGGCGCTGACGCGCTCAACCAGGGCCTGGATGCGGGCCGCGGTGGCGCCTTGTTTCTCTTCCTGTTCCATCAGGTTCAATTGCAGGCTTTCGTTTTCATCCTTGGCCTGGGCCAGTTCTGCGCTCAGGGTCTGGTTGGTGGCGAGCAGGGTCTGGTTCTGTTGCACCAGATCGCTGACCAGCTGTTCCAATTGGCTAAGGGATGCTTCCAACATTTTGATTTTCCAAGCATTTTCAAAGGGCGCGTAAGATAAAGAAAAGTCACCACGGATGCCAGGGTTATTCAGGCGCAAGGCCTTGATTTTCCTGGCGGGCGACCTTCCTCGCGAGCTTTAAAGACTGTGATTGGCGGATCTGGTTCCTGCACTTCGTCGCCGGAGCCCGTCTGCGACAAAAACGCGCAGGCACTCAAGACTTTAGTCGTATGACCGATAAGTCACTCATACGTCAGCTTCAGCGCCGCTCGGGTGCGCTCACTTTGGTAAACAGCATGTCCCTTCGTAATATGAATATCGCACCGCGGGCGTTCCTCGGTTTCGCCCTGATTGGCGGTTTGATGCTGGTTCTGGGTGTGTTTGCCTTGAACCAGATGAGCAAGATTCGCGGCGCCGGCGAGAACATCGTCGAGAGCAGCGTGCCGAGCATCAAGGCGCTGGATGAGTTCACCCAACTGACCCTGCGCCTTCGGGTTCTGTCCTATCGCTTGTTGACCAACCGCGAACCCGACGTACAGCAAAAAACCATCGAGCTGTTCGAACAGCGCAACCAGCAGATCCGTGCCGCCCAGACTGAGTATGAAAAATTCATCAGCAGCCCTGACGAGCGTGCGGCTTACGACCAGTACGTGCAGTTGCTTGGTCAGTACCGTCAGCTTGAAGACCGGATGAAGAGTCTGTCGCGCAACAACCAGGTGGAAGAACTGCGCACCTTGCTCAACACCGATCTGCTGAACAACTCTGAAGCCGTCAACGCCGTGCTCAACCGCCTGATGCTGATCAACAACCAACAAGCGGTCGACCTTAATCAGCAAGCAACGGATCAATATTCCTCGGCGTTCAACCTGGTCGTCACCCTGCTGGTGATCGCCACTGCCCTGACCCTGCTGTTCGCCTGGCTGCTGACCAACAGCATCACCAAGCCCATCGCCAACGCCTTGAGCGCGGCTGAAGAAATCGCCGAGGGCAACCTGACTCGTCCGATTCATGTCGATGGCGAAGACGAGGCAGGCCGCTTGCTGCTGGCCATGTCGAAGATGCAGGACAAGCTGCGTGACACCCTGCAACGGATTTCCGGCTCGGCCACGCAACTGGCGTCCGCCGCTGAAGAGCTGAACAGCGTCACCGACGAAAGCGCCCGTGGCCTGACCCAGCAGAACAACGAAATCGAACAAGCCGCCACCGCCGTCAATGAAATGACCAGCGCCGTGGAAGAAGTCGCGCGCAACGCCGTGAGCACGTCCGAAGCCTCGAAGAACGCCACCACCTCGGCCGGCGACGGTCGTGACCTGGTGCAGGAAACCGTCAGCGCCATCGAACGCATGAGCGCCGATGTGCAGAGCACCGCAACCCTGATTGGTGATCTGGCCAACGAATCCCGTGACATCGGCAAGGTGCTGGACGTGATCCGTGGCCTGGCTGACCAGACCAACCTGCTGGCGTTGAACGCAGCGATTGAAGCCGCGCGTGCCGGTGAAGCCGGACGTGGCTTCGCGGTGGTGGCGGATGAGGTGCGTGCACTGGCGCATCGCACCCAGCAATCGACCAGCGAGATCGAACGCATGATCGGCAGCATCCAGAGCGGCACCGAACACGCGGTGGACTCAATGCGCAACAGCACCGAACGTGCTGAATCGACCTTGAACATTGCCCGTGGTGCAGGTCTTTCGCTGGACACGATCAACAGCGCCATTCTCGAGATCAACGAGCGGAATCTGGTGATCGCCAGCGCGGCTGAAGAACAGGCGCAGGTGGCGCGGGAAGTGGATCGCAACCTGGTGAACATTCGTGATTTGTCGGTGCAATCGGCGACCGGGGCGAATCAGACGAGTGCGGCGAGCAATGAGTTGTCGCGATTGGCGCTGGACCTGAACAACATGGTTGGGCGGTTTAGCCTGTAAGCAGCGACACCTTTTCTGTGGCGAGGGGATTTATCCCTCGCCACAGAAATCCCTTCACCAAAGATAAATCCCCTTTCTACGGTGATGTCGACCGGTTCCGTGGACGTTGTCGGAATTCTGCAAAAGCTTTTTGACAGCATCACATTTCAACAGGTTAGAATCGCTGGCACGCAGACTGCATGGTCAGTTTGTGCCCGCCTTTCAGCTTTCTGGAGTACTGCCTTTGAATGCGACGACCATCAACAGCCTGTTCTTGATCGGCGCGTTGCTGGTAGGTGCGAGCATTCTGGTGAGTTCACTTTCCTCGCGCCTCGGCATCCCGATTCTGGTGATCATCCTCGCCGTGGGCATGGCCGCTGGCGTCGACGGTGGCGGCATTATCTTTGACAACTACCCCACGGCTTATCTGGTCGGCAACCTCGCCCTCGCAGTGATCCTGCTCGATGGCGGCTTGCGCACCCGCGTATCCAGCTTTCGCGTGGCGTTGTGGCCGGCGTTGTCGCTGGCGACGGTCGGGGTGTTGATCACCACCGCGCTGACCGGCATGGTCGCCGCCTGGCTGTTCAACCTGAACATCATTCAGGGTTTGCTGATCGGCGCCATTGTCGGCTCGACCGACGCCGCGGCGGTGTTCTCGCTGCTGGGCGGTAAAGGCCTGAACGAACGGGTCACCGCCAGCCTCGAAATCGAATCCGGCAGCAACGACCCGATGGCGGTGTTTCTCACCGTCACCCTGATCGACATGCTCGCCAGCGGCCAGACCGGCCTGCACTGGAGCCTGCTCGGGCACTTCGTGCGTGAATTCGGCATCGGTGCCGTGGTCGGCCTCGGCGGTGGCTGGGTCATGCTGCAATTGGTCAACCGGATCAACCTCGCCAACGGCCTCTACCCGATTCTGGTGATTGCTGGCGGCCTGGTCGTGTTCGCCCTGACCAACGCCCTGCACGGCAGTGGCTTCCTGGCGGTTTATCTCTGCGGCCTGGTGATCGGCAATCGTCCGGTGCGCAGCCGCCACGGCATTCTGCACATGCTCGACGGCATGGCCTGGCTGGCGCAGATCGGCATGTTCCTGGTGCTGGGTCTGCTGGTGACGCCGCATGACCTGCTGCCAATCGCCCTGCCCGCTCTGGGTCTGGCGCTGTGGATGATTCTGTTTGCGCGGCCGCTGTCGGTGCTGGTCGGCCTGCTGCCGTTCAAGGCGTTCCATGGTCGCGAGAAGGCGTTTATTTCCTGGGTCGGCCTACGCGGCGCGGTCCCGATCATTCTGGCGGTGTTCCCGCTGATGGCCGGCCTGCCGAATGCCCAGCTCTACTTCAACCTCGCCTTCTTTATCGTGCTGGTGTCGCTGCTGGTGCAGGGCACGAGCCTGCCGTGGGTGGCGAAGCTTTTGAAAGTGACCGTTCCGCCGGAGCCGGCGCCGATCTCCCGCGCAGCGCTGGAGGTGCATGTCACCAGCGAGTGGGAGCTGTTCGTTTATCGCCTCGGTGCCGAGAAATGGTGCATCGGTTCGCCCCTTCGCGAACTGAAAATGCCCGAAGGCACACGTATTGCGGCGTTGTTTCGTGGTCAGCAACTGCTCCATCCGTCGGGTAGTACGGTGCTCGAAGTCGATGATTTGCTGTGTGTTATCGGCCATGAACACAACCTTCCAGCCCTTGGAAAGCTCTTCAGCCAGGCACCGCAACGCGGCCTCGATCTGCGCTTCTTCGGCGACTTCGTGCTCGAAGGAGACGCCCAGCTGGCCGCGGTTGCGGCGCTGTACGGGTTGAAAGTCGAAGGCATCGATCCGGACATGTCGCTCGGCCATTTCATTGCCCAGAAAGTCGGCGGAGCTCCCGTCGTCGGCGACCAGGTGGAGTGGAACAACACCATCTGGACTGTTGCGGTCATGGAGGGGAACAAGATCGGCAAAGTGGGCGTCAGATTCCCCGAAGGAAGTCGCCCCGGCCCGGGCTTGTTCCTCTAAACTCCATTCTTCGTCTCGTTTTCGATCGGTCTCTATGTCAACCCTGCGCACTTTTTTCATCATGGCCCTGCTGGGCTTGAGTCTTTCTGTCGGTACGTTGCAAGCGGCCGAACCGCCGACCAGCGAAGCCGTGCAGGCGAGTCTGGACAAGATCGCCGATCGCAAACTGCCGGAGGCGGATCAGAAAGCCCTGCAATCCCTGCTGCAGAGCACGCTGACCCAGCTCAATAACAAGAGCGATTACGATCAGAAACTGGCCGATCTGAAGCAGCAACTGGCCACCGCCCCCAAGCAGAACATTGAGAACCAGCGGGAACTGGCCAGGCTCAAAGCCAGCAAAGTCCAACCGGTTGCGCAGCGCTACGCCAACCAGTCGGTCCAGCAGCTCGAACAAGTGCTCACTGAGCGCTCGACCCAGCAAAGCGATCTGCAGAAAGCACTGGCCGACGCCAACAGTCTGGTGATTACCGCCCAGACCCGCCCTGAGCGCGCCCAGGCTGAAATTTCCACCAGCCAGACGCGCATCCAGCAGATCAACAACATTCTCAAGGCCGGCAAAGACAACGGCAAAAACTTAAGCGGCGAACAGCGTGACCAGCTCAATGCCGAACTTGCGGCACTGAATGCCCTGATCCCGTTGCGTCGCCAGGAACTGGCCGGCAACAGTCAGTTGCAAGACCTGGGCAACAGCCAGCATGACCTGCTCTCGGAAAAATCCGATCGCCTGGATCAGGAAATCCAGGAGCTGCAAACCCTGATCAACCAGAAGCGCCTGGCTCATTCCCAAGAGGCGGTCACCCAACAATCCATCGAAGCACAGAAGTCCGGCGGCAGCGCCTTGCTGGCCACTGAAAGCGCGGCGAACCTGAAACTCTCTGACTACCTGCTCAAAAACACTGACCGCCTCAATGCGATCACCCAGCAAAACCTGCAGACCAAGCAGCAACTGGACAGCGTGACCCAAAGCGATTCGGCCCTGGACGAGCAAATCAACGTACTCAAGGGCAGCCTGCTGCTCTCCAAGATTCTCTACAAGCAGAAGCAGGCCCTGCCGCGCCTCAAGCTCGACCGCGACCTGGCCGACCAGATCGCTGACATTCGCCTGTTTCAATTTGAAGTGAACCAGCAACGGGAACTGCTCAACAACCCGGCGACCTACGTCGACAATCTGTTGGCCACCCAACCGCCGGAGCAAGTCACCCCGCAGCTGCGCAAGAGCCTGCTGGAACTGGCCACCACCCGCGCGGACCTGCTGGAGCGGCTAAACCGCGAACTCAGCGCGGTGCTCAACCAATCCATCACTCTGCAACTTAACCAGAAGCAACTGCTCAGCACCGCACAAAGCCTGCGGGCAACGCTCGACGAGCAGATGTTCTGGATTCCCAGCAACAAGCCGCTGGATCTGGAATGGATGCACGGCGTGCCGGAACGTCTGCAACGGCAGGTCACTACGCTGCCCTGGACCTCGAGCCTGAGCGAATTGAGCGATGGCCTGACCCAGCGGCCGCTGCTGTTTCTGCCGTTGGCGCTGTTGATCGGTGCACTGTTGTGGCGGCGAAAAAGCCTGTATGCCCGACTGAGCAAAGTTCACCAGGACATCGGTCACTTCAAGCGTGACAGCCAATGGCACACGCCTCAGGCCATCCTGATCAATATTCTGCTGGCGATGCCGGTCTCGCTGGGCCTGGCCTTGTGCGGTCTGGCCTTGCAGATCGACGCCCGCGGGCAGAACGCCAACATGGGCGCGGCACTGCTGCAAATGGCCCAGGCCTGGCTGGTGTTCTACACCGCTTACCGGATCCTCGCGCCGGGCGGTGTGGCCGAACTGCATTTCCGCTGGGAAAAACCTCAGGTCGAATTCCTGCAAGGCTGGGTCCGACGGCTCGGGCTGGTGGTGATGGCTCTGGTCGCCGTGGTGGCCGTTGCCGAATTGCAACCGGCGGCGCTGGCCGATGATGTGCTGGGCATGCCGGTCGTACTGATCTGCTACGCCTTGATGGCCTGGCTGCTCAGCCGCCTGCTGATCAGCAGCCCGACTCACCAGAACGCTTCGCTGTTTCGCAAGGCTGTCGGGGTCATGTTTACCGTCCTGCCCGTGGCGTTGTTCGTGGCCGTGTGTTTCGGCTACTACTACACCGCGCTGAAGCTCAGCGACCGGTTGATCAACACCCTTTACCTGCTGATGTTCTGGCTGGTGATCGAAGCCACCTTCGTTCGCGGCCTCAGTGTGGCGGCACGGCGCCTGGCCTATCAGCGCGCCCTGGCCAAACGCCAGGCTGCGAAAGAGGCCGGCGACGGCGAAGCGGTGATCGAAGAGCCGACGCTGGACATCGAGAAGGTCAACGAACAGTCCTTGCGCCTGATTCGTCTGGCACTGCTGGGTGGTTTCATCGCGGCACTGTATTGGGTCTGGTCCGATCTGATCTCGGTGTTTTCGTACCTGGACAACGTCACCCTCTACGAATACACCAGCGGCACCGGCGCCAACATGAGCATGGTGCCGATCAGCATCGGCGACATGCTCGGTGCGCTAATCATCATCGGCATCACCTTCGCCCTCGCGCGCAACTTGCCGGGGCTGCTGGAAGTGCTGGTGCTGTCGAAGTTGAACCTGGCACAGGGCAGCGCCTACGCCACGACCACGCTGCTCTCCTATGCGATCGCCGGCATCGGCTTCGTCTCGACCCTGTCGACACTCGGCGTGAGCTGGGACAAGTTGCAATGGCTGGTAGCGGCGCTGTCGGTGGGTCTCGGCTTCGGGATGCAGGAAATCTTCGCCAACTTCATCTCCGGCATCATGATTCTGTTCGAGCGTCCGGTGCGGATCGGCGACACCATCACCATCGGCAACCTGTCGGGCACGGTCAGCAAGATCCGTATCCGCGCCACGACCATCACCGACTTCGACCGCAAGGACATCATTGTCCCGAACAAGACGTTCATCACCGGGCAACTGATCAACTGGTCCTTGACCGACACCATCACCCGGGTGACCCTCAAGCTCGGCGTCGACTACGGTTCGGACCTGGACCTGGTCAAAGAGCTGCTGCTCAAAGCCGCGCGCGATAACCCGCGAGTCCTGAAAGACCCGGAACCCCACGTGTATTTCCTGAACTTCGGCGAAAGCACCCTCGACCACGAGTTGCGCATGCACGTGCGTGACCTCGGTGACCGCAACCCGGTGCTGGACGAGGTCAACCGCTTCATCAATCGCGAGTTCAAGAAGCAGCACATCAACATCTCGTTCCGGCAGATGGAGGTCTACCTCAAGAACCTTCACGGCCAGGAATACAAAATGGTGCCGATCGAACCTGAAACCAAAACCATCGTGCCGCTGGTGGATGGCAAGTCGCCGCAAGAGCCGCCGCCCGCCAAGCTCGACTAACCGCCCTATCCCTAGCAGAATGCTCGGACATTCTGCTGGAGATGGCCGTTGAAAGCCCTCGACGAACTGACCTTCGATAATCGCTTCGCCCGCCTGGGTGATACGTTTTCCGCCCATGTGCTGCCCGAGCCCATCGACAACCCGCGTCTGGTGGTGGCCAGCCCTGCGGCCATGGCGCTGCTGGATCTCGACCCTGCCGTTGCCGATACCGCGGAGTTCGCCGAGCTGTTCAGCGGCCATAAGCTCTGGGCCGACGCAGTGCCCCGGGCGATGGTCTACTCCGGGCACCAGTTCGGTTCCTACAACCCACAACTGGGCGATGGTCGCGGGTTGTTGTTGGGCGAGGTCTACAACGAAGCGGGCGAACATTGGGACCTGCACCTCAAGGGCGCCGGCCAGACGCCTTTTTCGCGCATGGGCGATGGGCGGGCAGTGCTTCGGTCTTCGATCCGCGAGTTTCTCGCCTCCGAAGCGCTGCATGCCCTGAACATCCCGACCACCCGTGCCCTGTGCGTAATCGGCTCCGACACCCCGGTGTGGCGCGAGAAGCAGGAACGCGCAGCCATGGTCCTGCGCCTGGCGCCGAGCCATGTGCGCTTCGGGCATTTCGAATATTTCTACTACACCAAACGCCCCGAGAAGCAGAAAGAACTCGGCGAGCACGTATTGGCCATGCATTTCCCGGAATGCCTGGAACAACCGGAACCGTACCTGGCGATGTTCCGCGAAATCGTCGAACGCAATGCCGAACTGATCGCCAAATGGCAGGCCTACGGCTTCTGCCACGGCGTGATGAACACCGACAACATGTCGATCCTCGGCATCACCTTCGACTTCGGACCGTTCGCCTTTCTCGACGACTTCGACGCCCATTTCATCTGCAATCACTCGGATGACCAGGGCCGGTATTCCTTCAGCAACCAGGTGCCGATCGGCCAGTGGAACCTCAGCGCCCTCGCCCAGGCACTGACGCCTTTCATCAGCGTCGACGCCCTGCGCGAAACCCTTGGCCTGTACCTGCCGCTGTACCAGGCCCACTACCTGGACCTGATGCGCCGCCGCCTCGGTCTCACCACCGCTGAAGAAGATGACCAGAAACTGCTGGAGCAGTTGCTGCAACTGATGCAAAACAGCGGCGTCGATTACACGCTGTTCTTCCGCCGCCTGGGGGATGAATCAGCGGAACTGGCAGTCGCCCGCTTGCGTGATGACTTCATCGACATCAAAGGCTTCGATGCCTGGGCCGAGTTGTATGTCGCCCGGGTTGCCCGCGAAGGCGAGGTTGATCAGGCGCAGCGCCGCCAGCGGATGCACGCGGTCAATCCGCTGTACATCCTGCGCAACTATCTGGCGCAGAAAGCCATCGATGCGGCGGAAAGCGGCGATTATTCCGAGGTTCGGCGACTGCATGCGGTGCTGAGCAATCCGTTTGACGAGCAAGCGGGGATGGGAAGCTACGCCGAGCGGCCGCCGGAATGGGGGAAGCATTTGGAGATCAGTTGTTCGTCGTGATGTTGGTCAGTCCAGGGGATCAATGGCACTGACGACGCGAGCAACGATGTCTGCCATCGTAACGTCATCAAGTCGCTCAATGAACGTGGCTGAGCCGTCGCGCACCCGCTGCTCAATATCAAAACTACGTACTTGATTACAAACCGCGACACCGTTTGTTTCTCCCGAATATGTGAGCATCACGGTGCCTGCCCGGTTTTGTTGTCTTGATAAACGTAGCGCGCGACTCCAAATCAGTTTTAGACAGCCCAAACATTCAGAGCCTCGACCATGACCGACCCACTCCTCATCCCCTGCCCCCACTGCAACGGCCTCAACCGCATCCCCGCCGAACGCCTCAACGATCATCCAAAGTGTGGCCGATGCAAGGCCGAGGTCTTGTTGAACAAGCCGTTCGAGTTGAAGCAAGGCGATTACGCCAGTCAGATCAAAGGTGATCTGCCGCTGCTGGTGGACGTGTGGGCGGATTGGTGTGGGCCGTGCAAGTCGTTTGCGCCGGTGTTCGAGCAGGCGGCGCGGCAATTGGCGGGCAAGTGTCGGCTGGCCAAGCTGGACAGCGAGGCGAATCAGCAATTGTCGGCGCAGTTGGGGATTCGCTCGATTCCGAGTCTGATTCTGTTCAAGAACGGTCGGGAAGTGGCGCGTCAGAGCGGGGCGTTTCCGTTACCGCAGTTGATGAGCTGGTTGCGTAGCCAGGGGATTTAACACCACCGCGATTCAATGTGGGAGCAGGCTCCCACAGTGGATTGGTGTCACGCCAGGAATCAGGCGTTTTCCAGAAGGTTATGCAGTTCGACGAATTGCTGCGTCAACTTGTGCCGCGGGTCGAGGTGGATCAGCGGCGTATTGGCCTGGTGGGATTCGCGCATGCGCACCGAGCTGGTCAGGTACACCGGCAACACCGGCAACCCTTCGGCGATCAGCTCGTCGAGAATTTGCTGCGGCAGGCTGGCACGGGCCTGGAACTGATTGACCACGATGCCTTCAACCTCCAGGCCTTCGTTGTGGTCTTCCTTCAATTCTTCGATTTCCGCCAACAGACCGTACAGCGCCTGACGTGAGAAGCTGTCGCAATCGAAGGGGATCAATACCCGGTCAGCGGCAATCAATGCCGATACCGCATAGAAGTTCAGCGCAGGCGGGGTATCAAGATAGATGCGGTCGTAATCTTCCCCCAGTTCCTCAAGCAATTTGCGCAGCTTGTTGATCTTGTGTTTGGCCTCAAGTTTGGGCTGCAGGTCAGCCAACTCGGCGGTCGCGGTAATGACATGGAGGTTTTCGAACGGCGTTTCGTAGATGTCGACCTGGTTTTTCTTCGAGAACGGTCCAGAGGACAGGGTTTGCTTGAAGAAGTCGGCAATGCCCATCGGGATGTCATCCCCGGTGAGGCCCGTCAGGTATTGAGTGGAGTTAGCCTGGGCATCGAGATCCACCAACAGGGTGCGATAACCCTCGCTGGCGCTGACCGCCGCCAGATTGCAGGCAATGCTGGATTTGCCCACGCCACCTTTCTGATTGAACACCACGCGCCGCATGTCAAAAACCTCCGTGTATCAAAGAATGACCGAGTGTAGTAGTCCACGGCGCTGCTTAGCTACCTCGCCGGCATGGGGACTACACAGTCAGGGGCAATCTCTTAATAAAAAAGCCGCCAAACCCGCCACTGATTACCGACGAGGCTGACAGACATGCTCACCCCGATGTGGATAATGGCCAAACGACAGCTTTTTCACGGACCAACCAGTACGTTTCATTGAGCAAAATGTAACCATCATTTGCTACGCACCCGTCGCAACGGGATAATGCGCGCCACTCGGCGCCAAGCGCCACCCAGGCAGTTCGCTTTTTTTTGCGATTCGCCGCGTCAAGGAAGCCCGCAGGGGCGGGATGTATGCCTGTGATCAATTTCAACATCGCCCAATGGCGCGCGTGGGCCCCTGGGCTCGAAAGCGTGGACGATTGGCAGGTCTGGAGCCGACAACCGGTCGCGCTTCAGAGCAGCGATGCCGCCCCCGACGTGTCTTTTCTGCCGGCCATGCAGCGCCGACGGCTCAGTCGCCTGGCACGAATGGCGTTCAGCGTCGGCTGGCCCCTGGCCGATGGTCGCCGGGACCTACCGTTGGTCTTTATTTCCCGTCATGGCGAAACACCTCGTACCTTCGAAATCCTCAGCGATCTGGCCGCCGGACAACCGTTGTCGCCAACTCAATTCAGCTTGTCGGTGCACAACGCGGTTATTGGCCTATGGTCGATCATGCGCGGTGAAACCAGCGAAATGACCGCCCTTGCCGCCGCCGGTGATGGCCTTGAACACGGCATGCTAGAGGCCGCAGCGCTACTTTCCGAAGGCGCGCCTGCCGTGTTGCTGATCGTCACTGAAGAAAAACCGCCTGACGCCTACTCGGCCTGGATCGACGACGTGCCGTTCCCCTATGCAGTCGGCCTGTTGCTGACACCGGGTACCGACTGGCAGTTGTCCCTGAACAGCACTTGCGATGCGTTGTCCAACGCCCATTGGCCCCATGCCTTGAATCTCTTACGTACCCTGCTCGGCCAGCAGACCACCTGCCAACATGCCTGGAAAAATCGTGTATGGACCTGGCAACGCAACCTGTAACCGAAAAAAACCGCGACGCCTATTACTGGCGTCTGCTGGCCACCGCCGCAAGCTTCACCCTGTTCGGGTTGGGCGGTCTGTGCCTGCGGCTGGTGGTTTTTCCGTTGCTGAGCTGCCTGCCCGGCGATGCCCAGACCCATCGATTACGGGCACGGCAAACTGTCAGTCGCTGCTTTTGGTTTTTTGTCCGGTTCATGGCCCGTACCGGCGTACTGACCTACGACATCCAGGGCGCGGAAAAGCTCGGTCGCCCGGGCCAGATGATCGTGGCCAATCACCCGTCGCTGATCGATGTGGTGTTCCTGATCGGCCTGGTGCGTCACGCCAACTGCGTGGTCAAGAACAGCCTCTGGGAAAACCCGTTCACCCGTGGCCCGCTACGCCGCACCGAATACATCAGCAACGACGGCAGCATGGACATGCTCGACGCTGCGGCAGACGCACTGAAAAGCGGTCAGACTCTGATCATCTTTCCCGAAGGCACACGCACCCAGCCGGGCGAACCGCCGGCCTTTCATCGGGGTGGCGCGGCAATCGCCCTGCGCGGTGCGAGAATCCTGACCCCGGTGATCATCAAGGTCAGTCCGACCACATTGACCAAGGCCGAACCCTGGTATCGCATCCCGAAACGTCGTGTGCACTTCAGTTTCTGCGTCGGGGCCGATATAGACCCACAAGCCTTTGCCGCGAGTGGCCCTGCGCCTCAGGCTTCGCGCAAGCTCAACGATTATTTGCATTCTTACTTTATTAAGGAGCTCGCCGAAGATGAGCGATCTACACCGTGAAATCAAAGAACTGATCATCGACGCCCTGGGCCTTGAAGACATCAGCGCACAAGACATCGGCGATGACCAGACGCTGTTCGGCGAAGGCCTGGGCCTGGATTCGGTAGATGCCTTGGAACTCGGCTTGGCGATCCAGAAAAAATACGGCATCAAAATCGACGCCGACGCCAAGGACACCCGTAATCACTTCAGCAACGTGGCGAGCCTTGCGGCGTTCGTCACCGCAAAACAGGCAGCTTGAGACCGGACCATGCAAACTCGTGACGACATTTTCAACACCTTGCGCGATGCCTTGGTCGAACTCTTCGAGCTGGACCCTGAGCGCGTGAGCCTCGAATCCAACCTGTATCAGGATCTGGAAATCGACAGCATCGACGCCGTCGACCTGATCGATCACATCAAGCGCCAGACCGGCAAGAAAATCGCCGCCGAAGAATTCAAATCGGTGCGTACCGTCAGCGATGTGGTCGAGGCGGTCTACCGTCTGGTTCAACCGGCCGCATGAGTCGACTGATCGGCCTTGGCCTGTTGCTGGCGGGCCTGTTGTACCCCTTTGCGGTGTATTTCGGCATGGAACACTTTGCTCCGTGGCAGTTCGGTCTGCTGCTGGGCAGCCTGTGGCTGGCGCGGGCGCTGCTGGGTGCACGTCGCCCCGGAAGCCTGTGGATGGCGATCACCGCGATCGGCTTTTGCCTGTTGCTGGCGCTGTTCGACAGCCCGCTGTTGCTGCGTTGGTACCCGGTGCTGATCAGCGCCTTCATGCTGGGGCTGTTTGGCCTGAGCCTGAAAGTCGGACCACCGATGGTGGAACGCCTGGCGCGACTGCGCGAACCGCACTTGCCGGCCAAGGCGATTATTTATACCCGCCAGGTGACCATCGTCTGGTGTGTGTTTTTCCTCTTTAACGGTTTGCTAGCCGCCGCCCTGACCCTGTGGGCGCCGCTGAGTTGGTGGATGTTGTACACCGGCCTGATTTCCTATGGATTGATGGGCCTGCTGTTTGCCATTGAATGGCTCATACGACAACGGGTACGAGGCCACCCATGAATTGGATATCACTTGAGCAGCTGTTGCTCAAGGCACAGCCGGAGCGTGCCGTTACGGCAGAACCGGCGTTGAATCATGCACACCTGTGCGAACGGGCGTTGAGCCTGGCGGCCGGCCTGCAAACCCAGGGCGTGCAGCGCATCGCCGTGCACCTTGAAGATGCCGCTGACCTGGCGATTGCCCTGCTCGGCGCCTGGCGTGCCGGGGTCAGTGTGCTGCTGCCTGCGGACCTGCAACCGCAGACTCGCCAACGCTGGTCGAGCGAAGTCGATCTGTGGCTGACCGATCAGGCCGATGATGCGCACCTTGGCGATTATCGGCATGCGCCCCTGTCCCCCGCCGCACTGGATCTGGACACCTGCCAGCTGAGCCTGTGCACGTCCGGCTCCAGCGGCGAACCCAAGCGCATCGACAAGACCCTGCGCCAGATCGCCAATGAAGTGCAGGCGCTTGAGCAACTCTGGGGCAAGGACCTGGGCCAGGCGTGCATCATCGGCAGTGTCGCCACCCAGCACATCTACGGCCTGCTGTTTCGGGTGCTGTGGCCGCTGTGTGCCGGGCGCTCGTTCGTGCGCAAGCAACTGGCCTTCCCCGAAGACTTGCAGCGCGCCAGCCGCGAACACTTGGTGTTCGCCTGGGTCGCCAGCCCGGCGCTGCTCAAACGCATGGGCGACAACCTCGACTGGCCGGCATTGAGTGCGGTTCGCCGGGTCTTTTCCTCCGGCGGAGCCTTGCCGACCGAGGCGGCGCAAAGTCTTTACGAGCGCCTTGAACAATGGCCAACGGAAATCCTTGGCAGCTCGGAAACCGGTGGCATCGCCTGGCGTCAGGGTCATGATCTATGGCAGCCGTTTGCTGAGGTCAAGCTGAGCCAGGACAGCGAAGGTGCCCTGCTGATCGCCTCTCCCTACTTGCCGGCCGGCCACATCGAACACACCGCTGATGCCGCCAGAATCGCTGCCGACAGCCGATTCGAACTGCTTGGACGGCTGGACCGGATCGTCAAACTGGAAGAAAAACGCATTTCGCTGCCGATGCTGGAAAAGGCGTTGATGGATCACTGCTGGGTCGCCGAGGCGCGCCTCGGTGTGGTCCAGGAAAACCGCGCCTCACTGGGCGCGTTGCTGGTGCTGACGGACGCAGGCCTGCATGCCTTGCGTAATCAGGGCCGACGCACCGTCACGCAAGAATTGCGTCAGCACCTGAGCCAGCATTGCGAAGCCCTGGCCCTGCCACGACGCTGGCGATTGCTGCGGCAATTACCCCTGAACGCTCAAGGCAAGCTGCCTCAGGCCGACGTCGAAGCCTTGCTGTTGGCACCCCGCCCGAAAGCGCCGGAAGTGTTGGAACAGATCGAAGTCGATGGCGAATGGAGCCTGCAACTGGCCGTTCCGCCGGACCTCGCCTACTTCAGCGGACACTTCCCGCAAACGCCGGTATTGCCCGGTGTGGTGCAGGTGGATTGGGCGCTGAGCCTCGGTCAGCAATTGATGGACCTGCCGGCCAGATTCGCCGGCATGGAAGTGCTGAAGTTCCAGCAACTGGTGCGCCCGGGCGATGAAGTCCAACTGCACCTGCGTTTTGACCCGGAACGCCGCAAATTGTATTTCGCCTATCGCAATGAAACCGCGACCTGCTCCAGTGGGCGGATTTTGCTGGAGGCTGCGGGTGATGCATAACCCCTGCGCAATCATCCCGGTCTACAACCACGAAACCGCGATCACCACGGTGGTCGACGCGCTGATCGCCCGTGGCCTGCCATGCATTCTAGTGGACGATGCAAGCGATCCATCCTGCGCCAGAGTGCTCGACCAACTGGCCCATCGCGAAATGGTCAACCTGATCCGCCTCGCCGCCAACCAGGGCAAGGGCGGTGCGGTCATGACCGGCCTGCGCGAAGCCTCGCGCCTGGGTTTCAGCCATGCCTTGCAGGTGGACGCCGACGGCCAGCACGACCTGCAGGATGTCACGACCTTCATCGCACAATCGCGCGCTCATCCCGACGCGGTGATCTGCGGCTATCCGCAATACGACGCCAGCGTGCCGAAAGGCCGTTTGTACGCCCGCTACCTGACGCACGTCATGGTCTGGATCAACACGCTTTCCTTGCAGATCCGCGATTCCATGTGCGGTTTCCGCGTCTACCCATTACCACCGACCCTGGCGTTGATCGACTCGGCGAAGATCGGCAAGCGCATGGACTTCGACTCGGACATCCTCGTGCGCCTGGCCTGGCGCAATCAGCCGATGCAGTGGCTGCCGACCAAGGTCCATTACCCGCTGGACGGTGTCTCGCATTTCCGTATGTTCCACGACAATGTGCTGATTTCGAGCATGCACACCCGGCTGTTCTTCGGCATGTTGCTGCGGGCCCCGGTGATCCTCTGGCGACGGTGGCGAGCATGAGCATCAACGCAGATAAACAGCACTGGGCCGACCGTCAGGAGCGCGGCAGTTTCTGGCTAATGAAGCTCACCGCGTTCGGCGCCAAAGTGCTGGGCCGGCGGCTGCTGAGTCCGCTGCTGTACGGCATCGTCCTGTACTTTTTTCTGTTCGGCCGCAGCGCCCGCCGCAGTGCCTGGCAATACCAGCAACGCCTCGCGGACTGGAGCGCACGCCCGCACTTGCGTCCGACCCACTGGCGAGTGTTCAGCCAGTTCATGGCCTTCGCCGATTCGATGCTCGACAAACTCGACGTGTGGAACGGCAAGTTGAGCATCGATCACATCGAAATCGTCGACCCGGCGCTGCTGCGCAGTCAGCTGCGTGGCACTCGCGGGCAGATGCTGGTGGGCGCACATCTGGGCAATCTCGAAGTCTGCCGCGCACTGGCGGAGATCGGCGAGAAAGTCACCATGAACGTGCTGGTGCACACCAAGCACGCCGAGCAGTTCAACCGATTGCTGGGCGAGGCCGGCGCGACCAATCTGCGACTGATTCAGGTCAGCGAACTGGACCCGGTGATCATGCTGCAACTGCATGAACGCCTGGAGCGTGGCGAGTGGCTGGCGATTGCTGGCGACCGCGTGCCGCTGCATGGCGGGCGCAGCGTGACCGTGGACTTCCTCGGCCATCAGGCAGCGTTTCCTCAAGGGCCGTGGCTGCTGGCCGGCTTGCTGAAATGCCCGATCCATCTGCTGATGTGCCTGAAGAAACCGACGGGGCAATATCGAGTGACCCTCGAACCGTTTGCCGAGGCCGTGGTGTGGAAACGCAGTGACCGCGAACAAGTCATTCATCAGTGGGCTTCCCGCTACGCCGAACGCCTGGGTCACTATTGCCTCGAAGCGCCCCAACAATGGTTCAACTTTTACCCTTTCTGGAAGACCGATGACGACGCCAACGCTTGAGCCGGTAACCTTCGGCGAACTCCCTTTGCGCATCGAAGACGTGCTGGCCGCGGCCAACCGTCAGGTGCCGACGCAGTTGCAGGATGATCCTGCGTACCGCGAGCGCATCGCCAAGGGCGCGCGATTCCTCGATTCCCTGCTGGACAAGGAAGGCGTGATCTATGGCGTGACCACCGGTTACGGCGACTCGTGCGTGGTCGCGGTGCCGCTGCATCACGTCGAGGCATTGCCCCGTCATCTGTACACGTTCCACGGCTGCGGGCTGGGCAAACTGCTCGACGCCCAGGCCACGCGTGCGGTGCTCGCGGCGCGTTTGCAGTCGTTGTGCCACGGCGTGTCCGGGGTGCGCGTGGAGTTGCTGGAACGCCTGCAAGCCTTCCTTGAACACGACATCCTGCCGCTGATCCCAGAAGAAGGGTCTGTGGGCGCCAGCGGTGATCTGACGCCGCTGTCCTACGTCGCCGCGACCTTGTCCGGCGAGCGCGAAGTGATGTTCCGGGGTGAGCGCCGCCAAGCCGCCGATGTTCACCGCGAACTTGGCTGGACACCGCTGGTGCTACGCCCGAAAGAAGCGTTGGCGCTGATGAATGGCACCGCCGTGATGACCGGCCTCGCCTGCCTGGCCTACGCCCGCGCCGATTACCTGCTGCAACTGGCCACCCGTATCACCGCGCTGAACGTGGTCGCGCTGCAAGGCAATCCGGAGCACTTCGATGAGCGCCTGTTCGCCGCCAAACCGCATCCGGGGCAGATGCAAGTCGCCGCGTGGTTGCGCAAGGATCTGGCAATCGACGCGCCGACCGCACCACTGCATCGCTTGCAAGACCGCTACTCCCTGCGCTGCGCGCCGCATGTCCTCGGCGTCCTCGCCGACAGCCTGAACTGGCTGCGTTCGTTCATCGAGATCGAACTCAACAGCGCCAACGACAACCCGATCATCGACGCCGAAGCCGAACGCGTGCTGCACGGCGGGCACTTCTATGGCGGCCACATTGCGTTCGCCATGGACAGCCTGAAAAACCTGGTGGCCAACGTTGCCGATCTGCTGGACCGGCAACTCGCGCTGCTGGTGGACGAGCGTTACAACCATGGCTTGCCGAGCAACCTTTCCGGCGCCACGGCTGACCGCGCGATGCTCAATCACGGCTTCAAGGCCGTGCAGATCGGCACCAGCGCCTGGACCGCCGAAGCGCTGAAAAACACCATGCCCGCCAGCGTGTTCTCGCGCTCCACCGAATGCCACAACCAGGACAAGGTCAGCATGGGCACCATCGCCGCCCGCGATGCGATCCGCGTGCTGGAGCTGACCGAGCAAGTCGCCGCCGCCACCCTCCTCGCCGCCAACCAGGGCGTGTGGCTGCGCAGCAAGGCCGAGGACGCGCGCCCGTTGCCGCCAGCCCTGGCGACCATGCACGAAGAGCTGGCCAAGGACTTCCCGCCGGTCATCGAAGACCGCGCGCTGGAAGGCGAATTGCGCCTGTGCCTGAAACGTATCGCCGAGCAACACTGGAGGCTGCATGCGTAGCAAGGGAGTGCTTCACACCGATACGGAAATCCTCGTGCCGTTCTTTGACGTCGACACCATGAACGTGGTCTGGCACGGCCATTACGTCAAATACCTGGAAGTCGCCCGTTGTGCGCTGCTGGACAAGATCGGCCACAACTACACCGCCATGGTCGAGTCGGGTTACGCCTGGCCGGTGATCGACCTGCAATTGCGCTATGTGCGCGGCGCCGTGTTCGGTCAGAGGCTGAACGTGCGGGCCAATCTGGTGGAGTGGGAGAACCGTTTGAAGATCAACTATCTGATCAGCGATCTGCAAACCGGTGAGCGATTGACCCGCGCCAGTTCCGTACAGGTGGCCGTCGATATGAGCAGCCGCGAAATGCAGTTGGCCTCACCGAAGATCTTCACCGATGCCGTTGAAAGGATGCTGGCATGAACCCGTTTTTCAAATACCTCGGCGCGTTGGCGCTGCTTGGCTTGTCTTCGATGGCTCACGCGTTCGATCTGCAACAGCTCAGCGATCAGTTGGCCAAACCCGATGTGATCCACGGCAATTTCATCCAGGAAAAACACCTGCGCGCATTGCCCAAGCCGCTGACCAGCAAGGGCACTTTCGTCCTCGCTAAAAACCACGGTTTGCTCTGGCTGTTGAAAACACCGCTGCAACAGGATTACCGCATCTCCGGCAAAGGCATCGCCCGCCGTGACGCCAGCGGTTGGCAAATGCTCCCGAGCAAGAGTGCCGGTGCCGAACAGAACCGCTTGTTTCTTGCCGTGCTGCAAGGCGACAGCAGCGGGCTGCAACGGGACTTCGAACTGTCCCTGAGCGGCGACGCGCAGAACTGGAAACTGACGCTGATCCCTCGCTCATTGTTGCTCAAGCAAGTGTTCAACCAGATCAACATCACCGGCAGCGAATTGGTGCACAGCATCGAACTGCTGGAAACCCAGGGCGACAGCACCCTTTTGCGCATGCAGGACAGCACCAGCACCCAACCGTTGAGCGACGCGGAGCAACATGACTTTGCCGAGTGAACGCAGACTTCCGTGGCTGTTTCTGATCCTGCTGCTGGCGGTGCTCGCGCTCGCCGGTTGGCAATGGCGCGACGGCGCACCTTTGTCGGCCAACCTGATGGAACTGGTGCCGGGTACGGCGCCGGACGCGCTGGAACAGCGCGCCGAACAACGTATGCAAGAACCGCTGAACCGGGAAATGCTGGTGCTGGTGGGTCATAAGGATCGCCCGCAAGCCATCGCCATGGCGCAGAAACTCGGCGAGCAGTGGCAGGCCAGCGGTTTGTTCGAGAAGGTTCAGTGGAACCTGCAAGCCGACTTGCCGGCGTTGCGCACCCAATTACTGCAAGGCCGACTGTCGATGCTCTCGGCGATGGACCGCCAGCAGCTGATCGAACATCCCGACGCCTTTATCCAGCAGCGGGTGCAAGCGCTGTTCGACCCATTCACCGGTTTAAGCCTGGTACCGAGCCAGGATGACTGGCTGGGTCTGACCGGGCGCATCCAGAACAGCCAGCCACAACACGGTGCCGTGCAACTGGACATCGGCAGCGGAGCGCTGGTCGCCGATGCCGACGGCAAGAGTTGGGTATTGCTGCGGGCAAAAACCACGGGCAATGCCTTCGACATGAGCCTGCCGCTGCAAGTGGCCGACCTGCTCGAACAGAGCCGCAAAGTAGCCGCCCAGGCCGATGTGCAATTGCTCGCTGCCAGCGGTCTGTTGTACGCCGCCAACGGTCAGCAACAGGCCACCCGTGAAATGACATGGGTCGGTGGCGGTGCCACCGTCGGCATTCTGTTGTTGCTGTTGCTGGCCTTCCGGCGCTGGCGTGTCTTGCTCGCTTTCGTTCCCGTGCTGGTGGGCATGCTGTTTGGTGCGGTGGCATGCGTGGCGCTGTTCGGTCACATGCACGTGATGACGTTGGTGCTGGGCTCGAGCCTGATCGGCGTGGCCGTCGATTACCCGCTGCATTACCTGTCGAAAAGCTGGAGCCTGAAACCCTGGAACAGCTGGCCGGCATTACGCCTGACCCTGCCGGGCCTGACGCTGAGCCTGATCACCAGTTGCATCGGCTACCTGGCCCTGGCCTGGACGCCGTTCCCGGCCCTGACCCAGATTGCCGTGTTCTCCGCCGCCGGCCTCCTCGGCGCCTACTTGTCCGCCGTGTGCCTGCTGCCCGCGCTGCTCAAGGGCGTGAACCTGCGGCCGGCGCAATGGCCGCTGCGTATCTGCGAGTGTTTGCTGAACCTGCGCGAAGCGTTGCTCAAACACGTCAGTACGCCAGTGTTACTGGCACTGCTGATTGCCTTCTGCGTCGGTGGTCTGTTGCAACTGGACAGCAAAAACGACATCCGCCAGTGGATCGGCGCACCGCAGCAATTGACCGACGAAGCCCAGGCCATTGCGCGCATCACCGGCTTTCAGCCGACCAGCCAGTTCTTCCTGGTGCGTGCGGCCAATCAACAGGAACTGCTCGAGCGTCAGACCGCACTGAGCGAGCGTCTGGACCAGTTGGTCAACCTGGAAAAACTCCAGGGTTACCTGTCGCTCAATCAACTGGTCAGCCAGCCGAGCGAGCAGCGCAAAGTGCGGGAAGCGTTGAGCAAGTTGCCGCAGTTCTGGCAACCGTTACTCGACCTCGGCGTGCCGGCAGAAGCGTTGCAAGCGGAGCTTGTGAAGTTGCAGTCGCTGCCCGTCGAAGACATCGACGCTGCGCTGGCCGGTCCGCTGGCTGAACCTTATCGCACCCTATGGCTGGGGCAGACCGAAGACGGCGTGGCGGCGATGGTCAGTCTGCAAGGCCTGAACAACCCTTCGCTGTTGCGCGTCCAGGCGCTGGATTTGCCGGGCGTCGAATTGGTAGATCGCCTCGGTGAATTGAACAATGTTTTCGCTGCAACTCAGATCAGCGCCGCTGAATTGAAACTCGCCTCCTGCGTGCTGATCGTGCTGGTGCTGATCCTGCCGTTTGGCTTTGGTGGTGCGTTGCGCATCGTCTCGCTGCCGTTGCTGGCCGCGTTGTGCAGCCTGGCCAGCCTTGGCTGGATGGGCCAACCGCTGACCCTGTTCAGCCTGTTCGGTTTGCTGCTGGTGACGGCGATCAGCGTCGATTACGCGATCCTCATGCGCGAACAGGTCGGCGGCGCCGCCGTGAGCCTGCTGGGCACCTTGCTGGCGGCGGTGACCACATGGCTGTCATTCGGTTTGCTGGCCGTGTCCAGCACGCCAGCGGTGAGCAACTTCGGTCTGTCGGTGAGCCTCGGCCTGGCGTTCAGTTTCATCCTGGCACCGTGGGCCGGACGCCAAGTGCATGCCGCCGCCGTCGTGGAGCCTGCAGCATGATGATCGCCTTGTTTTGGCTGATGGCCCTGACGATGTTCGCCGTGGCCACCCGTGTGGGTCGACACTTCGGCCTGATCCCGATCGTCAGCCAGTTGCTGCTGGCGACCTTCGGCCTGCCGCTGCTGATGTACTTCTGGATCGAGCCGGGCTGGCAACTCAGTGGCGCCGAACTGATCTCACCGGTGTGGCTGAAAAACCTCTACAGCCTCGGTTTTGCCTTGTTGCTGGGAAACATCCTCAGCGATGTGATCGACCTGCGGCTGGATCGCCAGAGCCTGAAAATCGCCCTGCCGAGTTTTTGCATTCCATTTGTCTGCGGTCTGGCGACTGCGGTCTGGTTGTTACCCGCGCAGCCGTGGATCAGTTCATTGGCAGTGGGCCTGGTGTTCGCCATCACCGCGATCCCGGTGTTGTACCTCTACCTGCGACACATCAATTACCCCCCCGCCGCAACCCGGCGGCTGGTGCAAACCGCGATCCTCATCGACCTGGCATGCTGGACCCTGTTCGGCTTCGCCCAGGGCAGTCTGCACCTGAGCAGTCTGCTGCTGCCGCTGGCCGGCGCCTGCCTTCCGCTGCTTCTGCGTTTGCTGGGTTTGCGCCAACCGTTATTGCACAGCGGCTGCTTCTTTGCGCTGCTGGTGGTCGCCGAACACTTCAAGCTCAATGCACTGATTTTCGGCATCGGTTATCTGCTGTGCATGGCCGCGCTGAAAGTGCCGCTGGTGTTGCCATTGCCGGCGATCTGGATGAACCGGCTCCAGACATGGATTGCCATCCCGCTGATCCTCACCTTCGGCATCGTGCAGATCAACGTCCACGCCGCCATGGCCACTCTCGGCTGGGTGCAGTTGGCAGCGCTGCTGTTGTTGCCGATTGCCAGCAAACTGCTGGGCAACTGGCTTGGCCTCGGCTGGGCCGGCGCTTCGTTTGAGGGCGCCAGTCGCTGGCGCGAAAGCCTGCTGCTCAATATTCGCGGTTTGAGCGAGATCGTCTTTCTCAACCTGCTGCTGCAACAACAGCTCATCAGCCCCGCGCTGTACTTCGCGCTGATGGTGATGGGCCTGATCGCCACACTGCTGCCGGCACTCGCCGGCATGCACCAAACCCCTTTGAATATCGCCGCCCCGGCAAGGAGCCCCCGTGCCAACAGTTGAAATGGAACGTCGCCAGGTTGTTGTCATTGGCGCGGGTCCTTCGGGCGCCATTGCCGCCGCGCTGCTCAAGCGCAAAGGCCACGACGTGCTGATGATCGAACGCCAACATTTCCCACGGTTTTCCATCGGTGAAAGCCTGTTGTCGCATTGCCTGGATTTCGTCGAAGAAGCCGGCATGCTCGAGGCCGTGAACGCCGCCGGGTTCCAGATGAAAAACGGCGCTGCGTTCGCCTGGGGCGAGCACTACAGCGCCTTTGATTTCGGCGATACGTTCAGCAACGGCAAGCCGACAACCTTCCAGGTCCAGCGCGCCGATTTCGACAAACTGCTGGCCGATCAGGCTGCGCTGCAAGGCGTCGACGTTCGTTATGGCGAAGCCATTGTCAGCGCCGATTTCGACCTGCCGAAACCGCAGCTCGACGTGCTGCGCGAGGATGGCAGCCAGTACCGTGTCGAAGCTGATTTTGTGCTCGATGCCAGCGGCTACGGTCGCGTGTTGCCACGTCTGCTGGACCTCGAAGCACCGTCGAATTTCCCGGTGCGTCAGGCGGTGTTTACCCACGTCGAAGACCATATCGACAGCCCGACCTTCGAGCGGGAAAAGATCCTTATCACCACCCATCCGATCCATCGCGACATCTGGTTCTGGACCATTCCGTTCAGCAACGGCCGCTGCTCGGTGGGCGTGGTCGCGGCCGCCGAACACTTCGAAGGCCGTATGGAGAATCTGGACGATTGCCTGCGCGGCTTCATCGCTGAAACCCCAAGCCTGGCCGGCGTCCTGGAAAACGCTGTCTGGGACACGCCAGCCCGCACCATCGGCGGCTACTCGGCCAACGTCAAAACCTTGCACGGCCCGGGCTTTGCGTTGCTCGGCAACGCGGCAGAATTCCTCGACCCGGTGTTCTCCTCCGGCGTGACCATCGCCATGCGCTCGGCCAGCATGGCCGCCGGCGTTTTGCATCGCCAGCTGCAAGGTGAAAGCGTCGACTGGCAGACCGAGTTCGCTGCACCGCTCAAGCGCGGCGTCGACACGTTCCGCTGCTACGTCGAAGGCTGGTACGCCGGGACCTTCCAGGATGTGATTTACCATCCAGGCAGCTCAGCGGATATCCGCCGTATGATCAGTGCGATCCTCGCCGGTTATGCGTGGGACGAGCGTAATCCGTTCGTCAGCGAACCCAAGCGTCGTCTGCGTGTGCTGTCGGAACTTTGCGCAAGAGATGTCACATGATCCGTTACCTGCTTCTGGGTTGCCTCCTGCTGCTGAGCGCTTGCGCCAGCCAGGCGCCGCTGCCCGGGCAAACCGAAAACCTGCCGTTGCCGCAGCAACTGCACATTCAGCGCTTGCTGGCTGATCAGCGTCAGGACTGGGTGTTGGTGATTGCGCGTGAAGGTCCCGGCATTCGCTGGTCGATGATGGACTTGTTGGGCATTCCGCAGGCACGCCAGAAACTGATCGATGGCGAGTGGCAAGCCGACGGCCTGCTGCCGCCGAATCCGGAAGCACGGGAATTGTTCGCCGCATTAATGTTCGCGCTGACCCCGCAAGGCGAATTGCAGGGCAACTACCCCGACGCCTGGCAACATGGCTCGCAACGTTCCCTGCCCACTCGCTGGGACGTGCATTACTCGCAACCGCTGAGATTTGAGTTGAGCCTGCCTAAAGGTCCGAAGTACCTGGTGACGCCCTTGAGCGGGGAGACGCCATGACCGCCTACCTGAATGCCCTCGGGGTGATCTGCGCCCTGGGTCGCGACAAACAGGAAGTCGCCCGCAACCTGTTTGCCGGCGATTGCTCCGGCATGCGCAGCGAATCCGGCTGGGTGCCGGAGCGGTCGTTGCCGGTGGCGGCGGTGCGTGGCGAACTGGCGCCGATCCCGCCGGAACTGATTAAGCAAAGCAGCCGCAACAACCAATTGCTGCTGGAAGCCGCCCTGCAAATTCGCGATGACATTGATCAAGCGATCCAGACTTACGGCCGCGATCGAATCGGCGTGATCCTCGGCACCAGCACTTCCGGCATCGACGAGGCCAGCCGTGGCCTGGCCCATTACATTCGCGAACATGAATTCCCCGCCGACTACGACTATCAGCAGCAGGAACTCGGCGCGCCGGCCAACTTCCTCGCCGACTGGCTGCAATTGAGCGGCCCGGCGTATGTGATCTCGACAGCTTGCACCTCCAGCGCCCGGGCGCTGATGAGTGCCCAGCGCCTGCTGGATCTGGGGATGTGCGATGCCGTGCTGTGCGGCGGCGTCGACAGTTTGTGCAAACTGACCCTCAACGGCTTTTCGGCCCTGGAAGCGGTGTCCGAGCAGCGCTGCAATCCGTTTTCGGCCAACCGCAACGGCATCAATATCGGCGAAGCCGCCGTGCTGTTTCTGATGAGCAAAACAGCCGGCGCGAGCCAACCGATTGCCCTGCTCGGCAGCGGCGCCAGTTCCGATGCACACCATATCTCGGCGCCGGAACCGACCGGCCGGGGCGCCCTGCAAGCCATGAGCAAAGCCCTGAACCGCGCGAAGGTGCAGCCCGAGCAAATCGGCTACCTGAACCTGCACGGCACCGCGACCCAACATAACGACGCGATGGAAAGCCTGGCGGTCTCGGCCCTGTTCCCGCACGGCGTGCCCTGCTCTTCCACCAAGCCGATGACCGGACATACGCTCGGCGCCGCCGGCGCCTTGGAAGCGGCGTTCTGCTGGTTGAGCCTGAGCACGGACAATCGGGAAAACCTCCTGCCGCCACACATCTGGGACGGTCAGCCCGACCCCGACTTGCCGGCCTTGCAGTGGGTGACCCCGGACCATCGCTTGACGTCCATTGCACCTCGCTACCTGATGAGCAATTCCTTTGCCTTCGGTGGCAACAACGTCAGCCTGATTATCGGAGACGCCCCATGATTGACTGGCCGCTCGCCGAGCTGCTGCCGCACGCTGGCGACATGATCCTCATCGATCAGATCCTGGCGTTCGATGACGAGCAGATTCACACCCGCCTCACCGTCAAGCCCGGGGGCCTGTTCAACCGCCCCGACGGCAGCCTGCCGGCGTGGGTCGGTATCGAACTGATGGCCCAGAGCGTCGCCGCCTACGCCGGTTGCCATGCGCGCCAGCGCGGCGATGCGGTGGAGCTGGGCTTCCTGCTCGGCACCCGTAAATTCGAATGCAACGTGGAGCACTTCCCCGCGGGCACCGAGCTGACCATCCATGGGCTGCGCTCGCTGGAAGACGACAATGGCATGGGCGTGTTCGAATGCCACATCAACGCCCCCGGTATTCACGCCACTGCCCGCCTGAACGTGTTCCGCCCGCCTCAGGCCGCTCAATACCTTCATGAATCCCAAGGAGCCAGCCATGACTGAATCCGTACTGGTCACCGGCTCCAGCCGTGGCATCGGCCGCGCAATTGCGTTGCGTCTGGCCCAGGCCGGGCACGACATCGTGTTGCATTGCCGCAGCGGCCTGGCCGAGGCCATTGCCGTTCAGGGCGAAATCCAGGCGCTGGGGCGCAATGCTCGAATTTTGCAATTCGACGTCTCCGACCGCGCCAGCTGCAAGGCCATCCTCGAAGCCGACGTGGAAGCTCACGGCGCCTATTACGGCGTGGTGCTGAACGCCGGCCTAACGCGCGACGGTGCTTTTCCGGCGCTGAGCGAGGATGATTGGGACGTGGTGATGCGCACCAACCTCGACGGTTTCTACAACGTGCTGCACCCGGTGATGATGCCGATGATTCGTCGTCGCGCGGCCGGACGGATTGTCTGCATCACCTCGGTTTCCGGGTTGATCGGCAACCGTGGCCAGGTCAACTACAGCGCCTCCAAGGCCGGTTTGATCGGCGCGGCGAAAGCATTGGCGATCGAACTGGGCAAGCGCAAAATCACCGTCAACTGTGTCGCACCCGGCCTGATCGACACAGCCATGCTCGACGAAAACGTGCCGGTGGAAGAACTGATGAAAATGATCCCCGCACAACGCATGGGCACCCCGGAAGAGGTGGCCGGCGCGGTGAATTTCCTGATGTCGGCGGAAGCGTCGTACATCACCCGGCAGGTTCTGGCCGTCAACGGAGGCCTGTGCTGATGAAGCGCGTCGTCGTCACCGGCATGGCCGGCATCACTTCACTGGGCAGCGATTGGGACACCATCGCCGGCAACTTCGCGGCCAACCGCAGCGGCATACGCCGGATGGACGAGTGGGATCGGTTCACCGAACTCAACACGCGCCTGGCCGGGCCTATCGACGACTTCAAGGTCCCGAGCGACTGGACCCGCAAGCAGCTGCGCAGCATGGGCCGGGTCTCGCGCCTAGCGGTGGGCGCATCCGAGCAGGCACTGGCCGATGCCGGGCTGTTGGGTAACCCGATCATCAAGGACGGGCGCATGGGCGTCGCCTGCGGCTCCTCCACCGGCAGCACCGACGAGATCAAGGCGTTTGGCAACATGCTGCTCAACTCGGTGGCCGAGGGCCTGAACGCCAACTCCTACGTGCGGATGATGCCGCACACGACCGCAGCGAATATCAGCATCTTCTTCGGCCTCACCGGACGGCTGATCCCGACGTCCAGCGCCTGCACCAGCGGCAGCCAGGGCATCGGTTACGCCTACGAGTCGATCAAATTCGGGCGCCTGCCGCTGATGCTCGCCGGCGGCGCCGAAGAACTGTGCCCCACCGAAGCCATGGTCTTCGACGCGCTCTACGCCACCAGCCTGAAAAACGACGCCCCGCAAACCAGCCCACGTCCGTATGACAAAGACCGCGATGGCCTGGTGATCGGTGAGGGCGGCGGCATGCTGGTGCTCGAAGAACTCGAACACGCATTGGCTCGCGGCGCGCACATCCATGCCGAACTCGTCGGTTTCGGCAGCAACGCCGACGGCCAGCACACCACCCGTCCAGAGCAGGTCACCATGCGCCGGGCGATGGAACTGGCGCTGGAAGACGCCGGGCTGCAGCCCTCAGACATCGGCTACGTAAACGGTCACGGCACGGCGACAGAACAGGGCGACATTGCCGAAACACTGGCCACCAGCGCGTTGTTCGGCGAACACATGCCGATCAGTTCGCAGAAAAGCTTCCTCGGTCACACCCTGGGCGCCTGCGGCGCACTGGAGTCCTGGTTCAGCATCGAAATGATGAACCGCGACCTGTACGTGCACACGTTCAACCTCGACGAGGTCGATCCGCACTGCGGCAAGCTCGACTACCTGCGCGGCGAGTTCCGCCAGATGAGTAATGAGTACGTGATGAACAACAATTTTGCTTTTGGTGGCGTCAACACCTCGTTGATTTTCCGTCGCTGGCACTGATCTGAAAAAACGTCTGGAGTGAAGGGAATGACTCGGTTTCAGCGCATCGGCGCAGTATTCACCCTGGTCGTTGCGCTGAGCGGCTGCACCAGCCCGGTGTACACCGCCAAGGAACACTTTCCCGGCGACAAGGGCCTGAGCGACGATCGGATGAGCCGCGCCATCGTCACCGCACTGATCGAGCGCCAATGGATCGTGCAGTCGGCGCGCCCCGGCATGATCAAAGCGGCCATCACCGTGCGCGACCGGCACCACGCCGAAATCGACATCCCCTACACCTCCACCTCGTTCGAAATGGACTACCGCGACAGCCGCGGCCTGGACTACAAGGACGGCAGGATCCACGGCACCTACAACCGCTGGATCAACTACCTGCGCGACGACGTGGTCAAGCAACTGGCCTCCGACCCGGACGCTGATCAAGTGTTCGCCTCGCAAGGCGCCTATGAACCCACCTACCAGGACTTTCAGGAAGGCGTGAAACGCGCCACCGAAGTCGGCCTGCTGGACGGCAGCGTCAAGTTCTACCTGGCGGGAGAAGCGCTACCGACTCAGGTGCACAAGCTGAATGCGGTGAGCAGCAGCCGAAGGGCCGACGACAACGAAGACAAATCCGCTGAAGACGCCTGCTACTGGGCATTGCAATCGACCTTGGCGACTTTGCAAAGCAAGGCCAAGAAGGCCGGTGCCAACGCCGTGATCAACATCGCCGGCATCAACAAGCGCGACCTGAGCCAGGACACCGGGAAATACCAGTGCAGTGACGACGAGGAAATACCTGGGCTGGAAGCCCTCAAGGCCGTGGTGTCCGGGGTGGCGTTGCGCGGGGATCTGGTGCGGGTGGACTGAGACGAGCACCTCGAGAACGACAAAGGGCGCCTTTCGGCGCCCCTTCACAAACAGGTCGGCTTGTCATCGCCCTGTACCTGTCTGGCTCTGCGATGGCTGGTTGCCCAGGATCCTCAGAGTCTCTCAAGCCCCTTACGGGAGCGGGACTAATCCCATCACTGATCGGTTGATCGGTTGATCGGTCTGACGGAATCAAGTTACCCACGAAGTCTAAGGCGCGCAAGCCGGAGAATTCTGGCGAAGGAGTAAGCAACGACGCAAAGTCTTGTAGTCCTTTGAGCAGCCTGATTTTGGCTCAACAATAAATGCGTAAATTTAATCTAGTTACAGGAAGATTCCGAAACCTGTGTAATACATTTCCGAGTGTGTATCCACCCGATTGAGCGCTCTTCTGATCCATGGTTTATTAGTATCAAGTCTAAACAAAGACTCCGACGGCAGTCTTCGCAGGATCTAAACCAATCAAATACCAACAAGGATGAAGGTAATGACAAGAAATGGAACTGACTTGCCCGCTACAAACATCATCGGAACATGGAGAGGTTCGTCAGGAGGATATTGGTCTACAGATGGCATCATAATTGACGGCACGTATGTTACTACGCCCCCTCAGCCAGATGTGGTTACTGAGGAAAACAAAGCCTACAACATTGACATGATAAAGCGTCAGACAGGGCTTGATGCTTTCACCTTCAATTTACGAATCCTGGATAAAGCCTTAAACAAAAACGATGCCTACGGAGCAATAAAGGATATTTGGCACATTGTAGAAAGTGATCGTGGCTGGGTAGATCCTCACTGGAGAATTAACGATGACTTATTCAAAAATAACATAGTAATCTTCAGCTTGGCTGACGCCCTTCAAAAAAGCGGATTCACTGCACGGGAATCCATTATTGCCATCGCAAATTCCAAATATGTAGACAGCACCTCTTACAAGCTGGAAACTCCAAAACTTTCTGGAGGTACATTCAGCCCAGTCAAGGCGCTAGGGCATTACCTATGGGGAAACGGACAAAAGCTCGAGGTCGATATAAACACTATTGGACTTAAAATACTGGAACACAGACTTCCACTATTACGACAGGCTATTGAACATACAAAATCTCCTGGCGTTTATCATTTGGCTGACCCACGCATTGAATACAATACATTTGACGATAATATTGCAACGGGAGCCTATCTGGGCCGAATTACTTTAAACATGACCGGTGATTTTATACGGAGTCATGATGGTACCTGGAGGTTCATTGGTACAATCAAGGCTTATCATGACAGATATGATTTCAATGCCAGTAACAGACCTCTAGCATTGGAAGAGCTGACGACTGCTGGTCGAGCACTACCGGGAACCAGTTACGAGATAGATATATCAGGCGAGCATAAAATACATTTAGTCGGCGCAGGGTATCAACCTCAGCCATTCTAACCATTTAACAAGCAGTCAGAAGCATTCTGACTGCTTCAAGCTGGAGGTTATCATGACTACGATTAACACTAGGTCTCCGACTTTGTACTTTATACTGCTAATTGCCTCATCAGTCATAAGCGCCTACATTGTCATCTCGAATTACGAAAACAAAATTTACCTCACCAACCAAGACTCGACCACCATCCCACTCGCTGCTATCGCCGCGACATTGACGACACTTCTATTATCGTCCCTTATCCAGTTTCCGACCTACAAACGCCTAAAACATAAAAAACCGTCAAACATGTTTTTTACTGCATTCTCACTACTTTCAACCGCACTTTCATCTACTTTGCTTATTAAAAGTATCAATTTTTGGCTCATCCCAAACCACTTAACCATTTCCGCGTTCTACTTCATCACTTTTTCAGCCTATCTAATTCACCAACTCAAACTTTACCAAACGCTCGCCTCGCGAAAAAAACAATTCACCCCAACGGATGGATAACGGATTAACAAGACATCCCAAAAAAATCGTTACGTCATAGACTCTATCTTCCTCGTCAACAACTCCACAAACGCCTTGGCCATCGGCGACTTCTGATCCTTGCGCTGCACCAACCACACCGCCGACACCGCTTCCGGATCGAGCAACGGCCGATACACCACGCCGTCGATGCGCATCCGCTGATAAGACGCCGGCAGCACCGACACGCCCAGCCCCGCTGCCACCAAGCCGATTATCGTCATCGCCTCGCCCGCCTCTTGTGCGAAGTGCGGGCTGAAACCGGCATCGCGGGCCAGGCTGAGCAACTGTGCGTACAGACCACTGCCATAGCTGCGCGGGAAGAATACGAACGGTTCGAGGGCCAATGCCGAGAGGAACAAACCTTCTTCGCTGTCATTCACTAGCGGATGTTTGGAGCTGAGCACCGCCACCAGCGGCTCACGCATCAACTCCACGACGCTGAGGGAATCCGGCAGCCCAAGCGGTCGCATGATGCCGACCTCAATCGACTCATCCACCAGTGCTTCGGCCACTTGGGTGCTACTCATCTCCCGCAGGTTCAAATGCACTGCCGGGAAGCGCTGGCGAAACGAAAAAATCGCTTGTGGAATGGTCGAGTTGAACGGCGCCGATGAAGTGAAGCCAATTTTCAGTTCGCCCAACTCACCCAACTGCGCACGCCGTGCTACGTCAGCGGCTTTGTCGACTTGCGCCAGCACCAGTCGCGCTTCTTCCAGAAACAACCGACCGGCTTCGCTAAGCTCGACCCGACGATTGGTTCGCTCGAACAGCCGTGCGCCCACCTCTTGTTCCAGCGCCTGAATCTGCTGGCTCAGGGGCGGTTGCGAGATGCCCAGCATCTGGGCGGCGCGGCCGAAGTGCAGTTCTTCGGCGACGGCGATGAAGTAGCGCAGGTGACGCAATTCCATGAAAACTCCATTAGGTCGTTAAACCTATCAAACAGGTCGAACAATATATTGGATTGAATCATTAGGCAGCTATATGCTTTTTTCATTGCCTGACCGGCTGCGCCCTCCGAGGTCCGAAGTGAAAACTGCTGTCGCCCCCCTTGCCCATGAAGTTCCGCCCGCCGCGGCGGACGATGTTGTCGCTGAATTGAAAGAGATCTACATCGAGAAAGGCACGCCGATGTTCATGCGCACGGTACTGGCGCTGTTCTCCGGCGGCTTCGCGACCTTCGCCCTGCTCTACTGCGTACAGCCGATGATGCCGCTGCTGTCCCACGAATATTCGATCAACGCGGCGCAGAGCAGCCTGATCCTCTCAGTGGCCACCGGCATGCTCGCCATTGGCTTGTTGATCACCGGCCCGATCTCCGACCGAGTCGGACGCAAACCGGTGATGGTCGCGGCCTTGTTCGCCGCCGCACTGTGCACCATGGCCAGCGCGATGATGCCGAGCTGGCAAGGCGTGCTGGTGATGCGTGCGTTGATCGGGTTGTCGTTGAGCGGCCTGGCGGCGGTCGCCATGACGTACCTGAGCGAAGAGATCCACCCGCAGCACATTGGCTTGGCGATGGGCTTGTACATCGGTGGCAACGCGATTGGCGGGATGAGCGGGCGCTTGATCACCGGTGTGTTGATCGACTTTGTCAGTTGGCACACGGCGATGCTGGTGATCGGCGGTCTGGCGCTGATCGCGGCGACGGTGTTCTGGAAAATCCTCCCCGAATCACGCAACTTCCGCGCACGCTCGCTGCACCCGCGCAGTCTGGTTGATGGCTTCGCCATGCACTTTCGCGACGCCGGTCTGCCGCTGCTGTTCCTGGAAGCTTTCGTGCTGATGGGCGCGTTTGTCACCCTGTTCAACTACATCGGCTACCGCTTGCTGGCCGAGCCGTACCACATGGATCAGGCCTTCGTCGGTCTGCTGTCGGTGGTGTACCTGTCGGGCATCTACAGCTCGGCGAAAATCGGCTCCTTGGCCGACCAGCTGGGCCGGCGAAAAGTGCTGTGGGCCACGATTGTGCTGATGCTTGCAGGTCTCGCGCTGACGATGTTCACGCCGCTGCCGCTGGTGATTATCGGCATGTTGATCTTCACCTTCGGCTTCTTTGGCGCGCATTCCGTGGCCAGCAGCTGGATAGGACGGCGAGCGGTGAAGGCCAAGGGGCAGGCTTCGTCGCTGTACCTGTTCAGCTATTACGCCGGGTCGAGTATTGCGGGGACAGCGGGCGGGGTGTTCTGGCACTTGGGCGGGTGGAACGGGATCGGCTTATTCATTGGTGCGTTGCTGGTGATTGCGCTGCTGGTGGCGTTGAAGCTGGCGAAGTTGCCGCCGC